>JAITTX010000416.1 GCA_031286755.1 Paraburkholderia sp. | reverse complement strand
TCGAGCGCGCGCGCATAGAGCGCGTTGCGCGACGCACCCGTGAGCGCCGCCGCGATCTTCGCCGCGCCCTTCACCGGCACCTCCTCCAGCAGCACGCGCAACAGCGCGTCGTGGTCCGCCTCGCCGGACGCCTGCGCGCTCGCGCCTTCCACCACCAGCACGAACTCGCCGCGCTGGCGGTTCGCATCGGCGGCAAGCCACGCTGGCCCTTCGGCCAGGGTGCCGCACCAGAGCGCCTCGTGTAGCTTCGTCAATTCGCGAGCGATCAGCAGGCGCCGCGCCGGGCCGAACGCATCGGCGAGCGCCTGTACGGTCTCGACGATGCGATGCGGCGCCTCGTAGAACACCATCGCTTGCGTATGCGCCATGAGCGGTTGCAGCGCGGCCGCGCGTTGCTTGGGCCTGGGCGGCAAAAAGCCGAGGAAGGTGAACGTCGCGACCCAGTCGCCGGCCGCCGAAAGCGCGGTGGCGAGCGCGCTCGCGCCCGGCAGCGGCACGACCTGGAAACCGGCGGCGCGCACGGCATCGACGAGCTTCGCGCCCGGGTCGGAGATGCCGGGCGTGCCCGCGTCCGAGACGCAGGCCACGCGCTCGCCCGCCCGCAGATGCTCGATCACGCGCAGCGCCGCTTCGCGCTCGTTGTGCTCGTGCACGGCGACGAGCGGCTTCGAAATGCCGTAGCGCGTGAGGAGCTGGCCCGTGTTGCGCGTGTCCTCGGCGGCGATGCGGTCGACGAGACCGAGCACATGCAGCGCGCGCAAGGTGATGTCGGCCGTGTTGCCGATGGGCGTCGCCACGACGTACAGCGTGGCGGCCGGGTATTGCTGGACCTGGGCGAGTTCGAGGAGGGACGTCATGACACGGAACGCGCGAACGCAAGAAAAGAGGCCGCCATTGTGCCATGTGGGGGACGGCGCGGCGGCGCAGGGCGATAGGCGGCGCGAGGGCGGCGCACGGGTTTCGCGCGCTCGCGCCGGCGTGAACGGGCCTTTGGCGCCACGCCGCGACAACTTTTACGCACAAGGCCGGTCCAACGCCGCAGGTCGCGCCGCCGAACGCCGCGAGGCCGGCGCGCGCTTCGAATCGCACGCACTCGCCTATTTGCAGCGCCAGCGCCTCGTGCTGCTCGCGCGCAACGTGTATTGCCGGGCCGGCGAGCTGGACTTGGTGATGCGCGATCGAGACGGCACGCTCGTCTTCGTGGAAGTGCGCGCCCGCACACGGCATGGCTACGGCGGCGCGGCGGCGAGCGTGGGCTGGCACAAGCAGCAGCGGATCTTGCGCGCGGCGCGCTACTACCTGGCGGGTCTGGCGATGCGGGCGCAGGCGCGAGACGCGTTGCAGCCGGCGTGCCGCTTCGACGTGGTGACGTTCGAAGGCGGCCGCCTCACGTGGCTGCGCGATGCGTTTCGCGAAGACGGGCGCTGAGCAGGTGCTTCAGTGGGGCAGGCGCAAGCCGATGTGGCGCGACGCTTGCACGCGAGACGCCGCGTGCGAAAAAAACGGCCTGGAAAGCGCGTATGGAAAAGAACGCCGGAAGATAACGAGCGTGAGTGCGCTAAACTTGCGGCACACCGCATTCACGCGGAATATTCGCGATACCCGCAGTACAGATTAGAGAGTCGATGTCCGTCGAACGAATTCAACAGCACTTTCGCGACAGCGCAGCACTCAAGCTCGCCGCGATGGAAGCCCTGGCCGTGCCGATTGCCGCCGCGGTCGACACGATGTTCGCCGCGCTGGCGAACAGCAACAAAATTCTCGCATGCGGCAACGGCGGCTCGGCCGCCGACGCCCAGCACTTCGCCGCCGAACTGATCGGCCGTTTCGAGCGCGAACGCCCGGGCCTGCCCGCGCTCGCGCTCACGACCGACGCCTCCGTGCTCACGGCACTGGCGAACGACTACGCCTACGACCAGGTGTTCGCGAGACAGGTGCGCGCGCTCGGCCAGCCCGGCGACGTGCTGCTTGCCATCACGACCTCGGGCAACTCGGCGAACGTGCTGGCCGCCATCGAAGAAGCGCACGAGCGCGAAATGATCGTGATAGCGCTGACCGGCAAGGGCGGCGGCACAGTGAACGACGCGCTTGCCGACACCGACATCCACCTGTGCGTGCCGTCCGAGCGGACCGCGCGCATCCAGGAAGTGCACCTGCTGACAATCCACTGCCTGTGTGACGGCATCGACGCGATGCTGCTGGGCGACGACTGACACCGAAGGACGAAGGAGAGGGAGTTGATGAGCAGAAACAGCAAGATGCGCGCGCTGGCACGGACCACGCTGACGATCGGCTTCGCGGCCTCGCTGTGCGCGAGCCTGCAGGGTTGCTTCCTTGCGGTTGCGGGAGCGGCGGCGGCTGGCGGAACCGCACTGGTGGCCACCGACCGGCGCACCGTGGGCGCGCAGACCGAAGACCGCGAAATCCAGGTGAAAGCGCTCAAGGACTTGAACAGCGGCCTGCCCGATAGCTCGCACGTGAACGTGGCCGTGTTCAACCAGCGCGTGCTGCTGACGGGCGAAGTGCCCGACGACGCATCGAAGCAAAAGGCCGAGACCATCGTGCGCGCCATCGCGAACGTGGGATCGATCATCAACGAACTGGCGGTGCAGCCGGCGAGCTCGTTCTCGTCGCGCGCCAACGACTCGTACCTCGAAGGGCGCGTGAAGAGCGAGCTGGTGGCCTACAAGGACATCTCGGCGAACAACTTCAAGGTGGTGAGCGAGCGCGGCGTTATCTATTTGATGGGCCTCGTGACCACGGAGGAAGGCAATATTGGCGCCAACGCGGCGAGCACGGTGCCGGGCGTGATGCAGGTGGTGAAGTGCTATCAGTACATCCAGCCGGAGCAAGCGGCGGCGGCGAATGCATCGGCCAGCGGGAATAGCGCGACGCCGACGCCAGCGCCGGGGAGTGCCGCCGATGCGCCGACCGTGGGTGCGGTACCCGATTCGGGTGTGAGCTCGAAGCCGCTCGATCAGCAAGCGCCGGCGCCGGTGAAGGATTCTTCGCCTGCGCACCCGGGTAGCAATGGGACGACGAGGTGATGGTTGCTCGCTCGGTGGTGCTTGGGCGGTTGGTTGCCGGATGTGTGGGGGGGGCGCTCGGTGGGTTGGGGGCGTCGTCTTCGGCTGTGGCTGCGGCTGCTGGGGGTACTGGGGCGGCT
>JAITTX010000408.1 GCA_031286755.1 Paraburkholderia sp. | reverse complement strand
AGGCGATGCAGGCTCTCGGTGGGAATGGCGAAGCCGGCCCAGCCGAGGCCGGTATGGCGCAGAAATACCACCGCGCCGTCGAACAGGGGATTGCGCTCGGTGTACCAGCACGGGTCGATCTCGAGCACATATTGATGGGTGCGCAGCGGCTGCTCGGGCACGGCGGGGCGCAGAGTCGCGCGCAGCTTGCCGAGCGTTTCGATGAGCCCGTCCACCTCGCCCGCATCGAGCAAGGCGGCGTGCCCGTCGACTTTTACGCAGACCGTGTGTTCGCCGTATTCGTTGACGAGCTCGACCGACATGGGCTTGTGCATGATGTGTTCCTCGCAGTCCTGAAACTGGAGGCAATTATCGGTTTCGGTCCGGCCCCGGTGTTTTAAGTTGGCGCTCACTCAACATGAAAACTAATTTAGAAAATGGCGAGGCGAGTGCGAATCTTGGGGGGCATGCCTGCGTAAAAAATAAGTAATGCGAATGAGAATTCCGCCGCTGGCATGCCCCTCCCGGGAGAGTGCAGTCGCGAAAGATGCATACAGGATGAATTATATATGAGCGAAAAATTATCAATTGTTTTTATTGAGATCGCTTCGGTAACCTCATCCCACGCAAATCGCCCGAGGCGCCGCGCGGGCCTTGCAGCAAGGGTTCGCGCGGCGCGCAGCCCACCCTGGACGCGCCGACGCCTATGCCCCGCTTCTCCCTCAACGACTGGCTGACCAATTTCATCCCGCATCCCGGCGCGCCCGAGTGGAAGGAGCGGGTGCGCCGTGCCGGAGGCGCTCTATTAGGCATTGCCTTCACGGGGATCGCGACCCATCTGCTGTTCGGCCGCGCGGGCGACATCCCGATGCTGGTGGCGCCCATGGGGGCCTCGGCCGTGCTGTTGTTCGGCGCCTCCGAAAGCCCGCTTGCGCAGCCGTGGTCCATCGTGGGCGGCAACCTCGTCTCGGCGCTGGTCGGCGTGGCCTGCGCCCAGTGGATCGCCGATCCGGTGCTCTCCGCCGCCGTGGCCGTGGCGCTCGCCATCAGCGCGATGTTCCTGTGTCGCTGCGTGCATCCGCCTTCGGGCGCCGTGGCGCTGACCGCCGTGCTCGGCGGCCCGGCCGTGCACGCGCTCGGCTTTCGCTTCGTGGTCACGCCCATTCTGTTTCAGTCGTTTGCCTTGCTGAGCGCCGCGCTCGTCTTTCACGCGCTCACGGGACACCGGTATCCGCGTGCCGTCTGGCGCGCGGCGGCGCCGGCGAGCACCACGGGTGCCGCAGTGCCGGCGGCGCTCGCCGGCGTGTCGACCGACCCGCAGCGCCTGTCGTTCGACGAGCTCACCTGCGAAGAATTCATGACGAGCGCGGACCACGCCGTGCCGCTCACGATGGGCCGGCACGCCGCATGGGAGACGCTGCGCCGCCATGGCGTCCATGCGTTGCCGGTGGTGGACGATGCGAACCGGCTGGTGGGCACGGTCACGCATCACGAGTTGGCGAACGGGCGGCCTGCGGGATTCGTGCGCAGATTGTGGAGCGCGCTGTGGCGCAAGACCGTGCAGGTGGAGGAGACCGTGGAGGCCGTCATGGCATCGGGCGTGCAGGCGGTGCATCGCGCCACGCCGCTCGCGCACCTGGCCGCGATCTTCGCCGATCACTCGTGCTACGAGGTGCCGGTTTTCGACGATGCACGGCGCCTGCTTGGCGTGGTGAGGCACTCGGACATGATCCGTTGGCTGCATCAGCATGCGGGCGCGGCCTATGCGTATTCGGAGCGGCCCGTCGCCGACGCGAGCTGAGCGCGCCCAGGCGTGGTGCGCGTCGCCGGCGCAAGGCCTATCAGCCCGGCGCGAACTCCACGACTGCCGTCGTCCCGCGCCCGTCCACGCCGTTTTCTAGCCTCACCTCCGCCCGGTGCGCGCGCGCGATCTCGCGCACGATTGCAAGCCCAAGGCCACTGCCGGGTTTCGTCGAGGCCCGGAAGAAAGGCTCGAACACCTTGTCGCGCAATGCCTGCGCGATACCGTCGCCTTCATCCGCGACGCTCAACGTGACGAGCCCCGCCGCCACCGCGAGCGTGACCATCACCGCGCCGCCCTCGGGCGAGTAGCGAATCGCGTTGTCGACGAGATTGAACACCAGCACCGAAAGCAACTGCTCGTTGCCCATGACTTCGGCGTGCCCGGCGAGCGTGGCCACGATCTCCACGCGGCGGCGCTGCGCCAGCAGCGCAAGCTGCTCGATCACGCCGGTCGCGACCGCGCGCATGTCCACGTTCACGCCTTCGAATTGCGTATAGTCCGCCGCCTCGGCTTGCGCGAGCGTCAGCAACTGATTGGTGAGCCCCACGAGCGAACGGTTGCTCTGGTGCATCGCCTTGAGCGTTTCGTGCAGCAGCACAGGGTCCTGCTGGCGGCGCGCGTACTGCAACTGCGTGCCGAGCAGCGTGAGCGGCGTGCGCAACTGGTGCGCGGCGTCGGCAACGAAGCGCCGTTGCATCGCGGTCTGCCGCTCGATGATGTCGAGGCACTCGTTGAACGCGCTCACGATGGGGCGCAGCTCGCTTCTCAGCGGCTCGACGTCGATGCGCACCGAGGACGTGCGCACCCGCTGCGGCAGCCCGCGTGCGAGCCGGGTGAGCGGGCGCAGCTCGAGCGTGAGCGCCACGCACACGAGCACGACGGCCACCGTGACAATGGCCGCGAAGTAGAAGATTTGCGGCCGCCAGAGCGCGCTGGCCATGGCGTCGCGCTCGTGCAGCGTGCGGCCGACCGAGACGATCACGCGGCGCGTCGCGCCCGCGTCGTACATTTCGCGAATCAGCGAGACCGCGCGAATGGGCGCGCCGTTCACGCGGGCGTCGTACCACTGCGGCGAGGTTTCGGGAATGTGCTGCGGAAAGTCGGAGGTGCCCGCAATGATGGGGCCGCCGATTTCCTGCACGCGAAAGAACACCTGGTCGCGGTGCGGCGTGCGCAGGATTTCGATGGCGCTCGGCGAGACCGAGGCAATCAGGTCGTTGCCTTCCCAGCCGATGTCGCCGGCCATCACGCGCGCCGCCGAGAGCAGCGCGTCGTCTTGCAGCAGGTTCGCCGTGTGCCATGCGCTGCCTCGCGTGATCAGCCCGGCAGCCGCGATGAACACCGTCATTGGCAACACGAGCCAGAGCAGCAGGCGTACGCGAAGGCTGTTGGTCGGCCGGTTTCGTGTCTTGTTTCGCGGCCGGTTTTTCGCCTCGGCCGCGGGCCTATTCTTCGGCTTCGGCATCTTCGAGCAGGTAGCCCAGCCCTCGCAGCGTGATGATGGTCGCCGTGCTCTTTTCGAGTTTCTTGCGCAGCCGCGAGACGTAGATCTCGATGGCGTCTTCGCTGGTGGGGGCGTCGGCGTCGCTCACGGATTCCGCGAGCGCGGCCTTCGACACGGTTTTCTTCGCGCGCAGGATCAGCGTTTCCAGCACGGTGTGCTCGCGCGGCGTGAGCGTGAGCGGCTCCTCGTCCACGAAAAAGCGCAGCGTGTCCATGTCGTAGAGCAGGTTGCCGCAGCGCACGCGGTTGGTGCGCGAGGGCGCCTGGCGGCGCGCCAGCACCTTCACGCGCGCCACCAGCTCGCGCGCGTCGAAGGGCTTGACGATGTAGTCGTCGGCGCCGGCGCCGAGACACACCACCTTTTCGTCGATGGCGCCCGTGGCCGTGAGAATCAGCACGGGCGTGGCGTCGCCGCGCGAGCGCATGCGCCGCAACAGCGCCTTGCCCGACATGCGCGGCAGGTTGAGATCGAGCAGCACCACGTCGTAGGGCGAGGCGCGCAGCGCGTCTTCGGCCGCCTCGCCGTCGCCCACGTGGTCGAGCATGAAACCGTCATCGGTCAAGGTGCGGATGAGCCAATGCGCGAGTTGTTCGTTGTCTTCGACGAGCAGCAGTCTCATGCCGTTTTCCAGTCCAGTCGGCCGGCCTTGCACGATGCGCTTTTCAGGCGGTCTTGTAGTGATCGCGAGCGATGCGGGTGCGGTACAGGTACAGGGTCGCCACCAGGCCGCACACGGCGGCGATGCTCAGCCATGCGCCCGGCGCGGCCTTGTCGCCGGTGACATGAATGAGCCACGTGGCGATCGCCGGCGTGAAGCCGCCCACGAGCGTCGCGAGGCTATAGGCCATCGAGAAACCCGTGGTGCGCACATGCACCGGCATCAGCTCGGTCAGCGCAACGACCATCGCACCGTTGTACCACGCATAGAGCGTCGAAAGCCACAGTTCCACGATCAGGAGCGTCGTGAAGGAGGGCGCGCCCACGAGCCAGCGCATGACCGGATACGCGCTGAGCACGGCGAGCACGGTGCAGGCGATCAGCACGGGCGCGCGGCCGATGCGGTCCGACACGGCGCCGGAGATGGGCAGCCAGATGAAGTTCGAGACACCCACGCACACGGTCACGAGCAGCGCGTCGAGCGACGTGAGATGCAGCTCGACCTTGCCGAAGGTGGGCGTATAGGCGGTGATCAGGTAGAACGACGTCGTGGTCATGATCACGAGGCCCATGCCGGCGAGCACGATGCCCCAGTTGCTCACGATGGCGCGCGTGATTTCACCGATACCCGGATGATGGCGGCGAGCCGTGAACTCATCGGTTTCGCGCAGCGAGCGGCGGATATAGAACAGGAACGGCACGATCATGCAGCCGATCACGAACGGCACGCGCCAGCCCCACTCCTTCATGTCGGGCGCGGGCAGGACGCTGTGCAGCACCACGCCGAGCGCGGCGGCGAACACCACGGCCACCTGCTGGCTGCCCGACTGCCATGAGCAGTAGAAGCCGCGGTTGCCCTTGGTGGAGATTTCCGCGAGATAGACGGACACGCCGCCGAGCTCCGCACCGGCCGAGAAGCCTTGCAGCAGACGCCCGATCAGGATGATGACCGGAGCGGCCAGGCCGATGGTGGCGTAGCCGGGCACGAAGGCCACGCACATGGTGCCCACGGCCATCAGCCACAGCGAGAGAATCAGGCCCTTGCGGCGGCCATGGCGGTCCATGTACGCGCCGAGCACGATGGCGCCGAGCGGGCGCATCAGGAAGCCCGCGCCGAACACGGAGAGCGCGAGCATCAGCGAGGCGAAATCGTCGCCGGCGGGAAAGAACGTGCTGGCGATGGCGGCGGCGTAATAGCCGTACACCATGAAGTCGTACATTTCCAGAAAGTTGCCGCTGACCGCGCGAAACACGGTGCGGGCTTTCGATTCTCCCGGCGCGGCGT
>JAITTX010000392.1 GCA_031286755.1 Paraburkholderia sp. | reverse complement strand
CTGGCGGGCGGCCTGTACTGGGTGTTCCGCCACACGTTCTGAAACGCTGAGCCGCAACGGGTTCAGGCGCGCAAAAAAAGCCGCACCCCGTTCATGGGGCGCGGCTTTGGCGCTTTCTCAGGCGGCGCTGCGGCGCGCCAGCGTCAATAGATCTCCGGCACGATCATGTTCTGCGGCACCGGCTGGCGGATGTAGTCGGGATGATGCACGCGCGCGGGCAGCGTTACGCCCACATGCTCGATCTCGTGATACGGCACCTGGCTCAGTAGATGATGGATACAGTTCAGGCGCGCGCGTTTTTTGTCGACGCCCTGCACGACCCACCACGGCGCCTCGGGAATGTGCGAGCGCTGCAGCATGACTTCCTTCACGTGCGTGTACTGCTCCCAGCGGCGGCGGCTTTCGAGGTCCATGGGCGAGAGCTTCCACTGCTTGAGCGGGTCGTCGATGCGGCTCTGGAAGCGCACCTCCTGTTCGTCGTCCGTGATGGAGAACCAGTACTTGACGATCTGGACGCCGCTTCTCACCAGCATCTTCTCGAACTCCGGCACCGAGCGGAAGAACTCCTCGTACTCGTCGTCGCTGCAGAAGTTCATCACGCGCTCGACGCCCGCGCGGTTGTACCAGCTACGGTCGAACAGCACCATTTCGCCGCCCGCGGGCAGATGCTGCACGTAGCGCTGGAAATACCATTGCGTGCGCTCGCGGTTGTTCGGCGCGGGCAGCGCCGCCACGCGGCACATGCGCGGATTCAGGCGCTGTGTGATGCGCTTGATGACGCCGCCCTTGCCCGCCGCGTCGCGGCCCTCGAAGATCACCACCAGCCGGTGGCCCGTGCTCACGATCCAGTCCTGCATCTTGACGAGCTCGCCCTGCAGCCTAATCAGCTCGCGAAAATACACGCGGCGCAGCGCGCGCGCCTCGTCGCTGATCTCGAGGCCGGCTTCCTGGAGGCGGTCGTCGACTTCCATTTCGAGCTCTTCGTCATAGGCGTCGATGAGCTCTTCGTCGAGACGGCGGCGGCGATGCCGCACGGCTTCCTCGCCAGCTTCGCTGCCCGCTGCTGCACTCCCGGCTTCGCGCGCGCTGCGCTGGGCACGCTCCAGTTCGTCCATGGCGACTTCTCCTCTTGCGATGAATAGCAACCCGCGCCAGCGCGCGCCTCAAGCATCGAGCGCGGACGGTCACGGCCACGCGCCACTATCGGCGCTACGGGTGTCATTCGTATTTCAGATGCATCAAAACGTGCCGCAACGGCGAACCCGCCGCGCGGCGCGCCAACCCTGTTTTCATGCGGCCACGGCTCAGGCCAGCGGCCTGGCGAAGCTCAGCTCGTGGCCGTCCGGATCGGCGAGATGAAAATAGCGCTCGCCCCACGGCGCGTCGCGCGGCGCAAATGCGGGCGTGATGCCTTCGGCCAGCGCATGCTCGTAGAACGCGTCCACGTCCGAGACGTAGAAGATCGCGCGCCCCCATCCATCGACCTTGCCAAGCGGCCCTTCGAGCAGATTCAGATAGCACGCGGCGGCCCCGGACCCGCCACCTCCCAGTACGAACGAAGCAAACCCGGCGATCGCGGGGCCGGCTTTGTGCTCGAAACCGAGCGCCTCGTAAAAGCGCACCGAACGCGCGATGTCGCTCACGGTGAGCGTGACGGCGCTCAGCGATTCGATGCGTGCGACGGGCGGGTTCATAGCCTGGCCTCCTTCTCTTCGTGTTCTCGCGCTCGCGGCTTATCCGCGCGACAAACGCCTTATCTCTCGCGCCGACTTTATCAGCCTTTGGGCGCGGCGAGCTTCCTGCGTGCCCGGGTTTTCCTTCCACTGGTTGGACCAGTTTCGGGCAAGCCGCGCTCCTCGTTCACCCGTGCGCGCACGAAGTCGATATGGGTTTGCATCGCCGTGCGCGCCTCTTCCGGACGCCGCGCGAGAATGGCTTCGCACAGCGTGCGGTGCTGCAACAGCAGGTGATCCGACGCGTCCGCGTTCTGCTCGCGCAGGCCCGTGCCGTTGATCGTGATGTGCTCGCGCAGCACGCCCAGCACGCTCGTGTGCAGGTGCAGGAACATCGCGTTGTGCGAGGCCTGTGCAATCACTTCGTGCAGCTTCGCGTCGGTGTCGGCTTCGGTGGCCTTGTCGTCGATGGCGCGCGTGCGCTCCAGCTCCTGCATCAGCGCGCGGATGCGCGCGAGGTCGTCCGCGCTTGCGCGCAGCGCCGCGAAATAGGCGGTCGCGCCCTCCAGCACGCGACGGAATTCGAGAATGTCGTCGCGCAGCGCCGGATGGTCGGCCACCAGTTGCCCCCACGGCGAGGCGAAGCCGGTGCGCAACTGGTCGGTCACGAACACGCCCGCGCCCGCGCGGCTCGTCACCAGCCCGCGCGCGGCGAGCCGCTGGATCGCCTCGCGCACCGTATTGCGCGCCACGCCGTACTCCTGCGCGAGCACCCGCTCGGAGGGCAGCTTCGTTCCCGCGCGCCATGTGCCGTCGAGCAGCGACGTCTCCATCTGCCGCATCACCGTTTCGACGCGTCCGCGCGCGCCGGCCCTGTCCCTCATTGATCGTCCCCGAATGTGATGTGCTTCGGCGGCGGTGGATCTGCCTGCTAATCCGCCACCGGTCCAACCAGTTTGAACCCGCCGCCCGAAGCGGGAATTATGCGCCCACAAACCTGCCGTCGCCATCGCGGCCAGCCGCGCAAGCGCCCCACCGGCGCCCGCGCACCGTGCCAGCGCGACGCGCCATCCGACACCGAGGGAGACATGAAGCCACGGCAATACCCCACGGGAGCGCGTCCCACCGACGTCTACCTGTTCGCGACCTGCCTCGTCGACCTGTTCGTGCCACAGGCCGGACTGGACGCGGTCAAGCTGCTCGAGCGCGAAGGCCTCACGGTTCACTTTCCGCGCGCCCAGAGCTGCTGCGGACAGCCGGCCTATAGCAGCGGCAACCCGCGCGAGGCGCGCGAAGTCGCCCGCGCGCAACTCGGCCTGTTCGACGAGCCCTGGCCCGTGATCGTGCCGTCCGGCTCGTGCGCGGGCATGATGCGGCACCACTGGCCCGCCCTGTTCGAAAGCGAAGCAGGCGACGAAGCCCGAGCAGCGGACCAGGCGGACGCGGCTCGCGCGCAGGCGCTCTCGGCGCGCGTCTACGAACTCACCGAATTCCTCGTGCGCGTGCTGAAGGTGGACCTCGGCGCGGCCGGCGCCTATGGCGACGCCGCGCTCGGGCAGCCCGAAGAGCGCGTGGTGCTCCATACGTCGTGCGGCGCGCGCCGCGAAATGGGCACGCGCGTGCACGGCGTGGAAGCCGTCGACGCGCTGCCCGGCGTCACGCGCATCGACCACGAGCGCGAATCGGAATGCTGCGGCTTCGGCGGCACGTTCTCGCTCAAGCACCCCGACATCTCGGGCGCGATGGTCGCCGACAAGATCGCCTCGGCCTGCGCGACCGGCTGCAACCGGCTCGTTTCCGCCGACTGCGGGTGCCTCCTCAATATCGGCCATGCCGCCGAACACAAGGGCGCGCCGCTCGCTGTCGAGCACCTCGCCTCGTTCCTCTGGCGCCGCACCGGTGGGGAGGCCGCATGAGCGCCGCCATGACCGACACTCTCGGCACGCTCGGCGCCCGCGCGCGCATGCTCGGCAGGCTGCGCGCGAGCGCGCCCGAGGCTGGATCGCCCGCCGTTTCGTCCATCGACGAACTCGACCAGCGCATCGACGCGCACTACGCACAGCAACGCGCACAGGCCTCCGAGACGCTCGCCACCCAGCCGGCCCGCGTCGCGCAGTTCCAGCGCATGCTGGAGGCCGCGCACGCTGAGGTCATCCATGCAAGCGCGCAAGCCTGGCCCGCCGAGCTCGCGCAGCGCCTCGCGGCCGCGGGCGTGAAGCGGCTGTTGCTCGACACGTCGAGCACGGAAGGCGCGGCGCTCGCGAATGCGCTGCGCTCCGCCGCAACCGGCATCGAGGCCCGTGACTACGCGGAACCGATCGAATCCTGGAAGTCCGAACTATTCGAGCGCATCGATGCCGGCTTCACGCTCGCGCGCTCGGGCCTCGCGGCCACCGGCACGCTGGTGGTCGTGCCCGACGCGAACGCGCCGCGCACCGTCTCGCTGGTGCCGCCGCTGCACGTCGCGTTGATCCACGCGCGCACGCTGCACGCGGACCTGCATGCGGCCGTGGCCGCCGAACGCTGGCGCGACGGCATGCCCACCAACCTCGTGATGATCTCGGGCCCCTCGAAGACCTCGGACATCCAGCAGACCACGGCTTACGGCGCGCACGGACCGCGCGCGCTATGGGTGATCGTCGTGACCGGCGACGATGGCGACGAAGCCGGAGCGCCCGCAGATTCGTCAACGCACTCGCCCGCAACAACGCCGAATCATGGAGCCGCGCAATGAGCACGACCGCCCACACCGCGCGCGCCGCGCACGAGGAAAGCACGCTGCATTTCGTCCCCACTGCCGAGTTCCGCCAGCGCGCCCGCGCGGCGCTCGACGACCCGCAACTGCGCAAGAGCTTTCGCGGCGCAATGGATTTCCTGCAAGGCAAGCGCGCCGCGCAATTCCCCGAAGCCGACGAACTGGAGCAACTGCGCGACCTGGGCGAGGCGATGCGCCAGCACGCGCTCGCGCGCTTGCCCGAGCTGCTGGAGCAACTCGAAGCGAAGCTGCAGGAAAACGGTATCCACGTGCACTGGGCCGAGACCGCCGACGACGCCAACCGCATCGTCCACGGCATCGCGCAACGGCACGCGGCCACGCGCGTCATCAAGGGCAAGTCGATGGCGAGCGAGGAAATCGAGCTGAACCATTACCTGGCGGAACGCGGCATCGGCTGCATCGAGTCGGACATGGGCGAATACATCGTGCAACTCGCCGGCGAAAAGCCCTCGCATATCGTGATGCCCGCGATCCACAAGACGAAGGGCGATATCGCGCATCTGTTCGAGGAGCACATTCCCGATACGCCCTATACCGAAGACGTGGACGCGCTCATCCAGACAGGCCGCCGCGCGCTGCGCCGCGCCTTCGTGGATGCGCAGATCGGGCTGTCGGGCGTGAACTTCGCCGCCGCCGACACGGGCACGCTGTGGCTCGTCGAGAACGAGGGCAACGGTCGCCTCTCGACCACGGTGCCCGACGTGCACGTCGCGATCATGGGCATGGAAAAGGTGGTCGCGAAGCTCGAGCACATCGTGCCGCTTTCGAGCCTGCTCACGCGCTCGGCCACGGGTCAGCCGATCACCACGTATTTCAACCTCATCAGCAGCCCGCGCCGCGCAGGCGAAAAAGACGGCCCGCGCGAAGTGCATCTCGTGCTGCTCGACAATGGCCGGACCCAGGCCTACGCCGACGCGCAACTGCGCGCCACGCTGCAATGCATCCGCTGCGGCGCGTGCATGAATCACTGCCCGGTGTACACGCGCATCGGCGGGCACGCTTATGGCACGACCTATCCGGGCCCGATCGGCAAGATCATCTCGCCGCATCTGCTGGGCCTCGACGCGACCGCCGACCTGCCCACCGCATCGAGCCTGTGCGGCGCGTGCGGCGAAGTCTGCCCCGTGCGCATTCCGATTCCGCAACTGCTGGTGCGCCTGCGCACCGAGGCGAACCGCTCGCCCGACGAAGCGGTCGCGCATCCGCTGCGCGGCCAGGGCGCGAATCACAGCAGGAGCGAGCAGTTCGTCTGGCGCTTCTGGAGCGGCGCGTTCGCGCATCCGCGCGCGTATCGCGCGCTGCGCTGGGCCGCGACGCGCCTGCGCGCGCTCGCGCCTTCGCAGCAGATGGGCTGGACGCAGCACCGCACGCCGCTCAAACCCGCGCCGCGCAGCCTGCACGACCTGCTGCGCGAGCGCGATCAGCCGCAATAGACCGAACCCGCTTCATCAGGCATGCGAAATTAAATCGCGAACGTGAATCGCAACTGCATGCCCGATGAATGCGCGTGACCTTTTCGACCCGCATCCACGGAGGAGACCGTAGTGCAACCCTGGAACCAGATCTATACCCCGCTCGGCAGCCTGTGGCTGTCCGCGCTCGTGGCCACCGTGCCCATCCTGTTCTTCTTCGTCGCGCTCGCCGGCCTGCGCCTGAAGGGCCACGTGGCCGCGGCCATCACGCTCGTGCTCGCGCTGGGCGTGGCCATCTTCGAATACGGCATGCCGGTGCGCCAGGCGCTCACCGCGGCGGGCTTCGGCTTCGCTTATGGCCTGTGGCCGATCGCTTGGATCATCGTGACCGCGGTGTTCCTCTACAAGATCGTCGTGAAGACCGGGCAGTTCGAGATCATTCGCGCTTCCGTGCTCTCGATCACCGACGACCAGCGCCTGCAATTGCTGCTGATCGGCTTCTCGTTCGGCGCGTTCCTCGAAGGCGCGGCCGGGTTCGGCGCACCCGTGGCGATCACCGCCGCGCTGCTGGTCGGCCTCGGCTTCGAGCCGCTCTACGCGGCGGGCCTGTGCCTGATCGCCAATACCGCGCCGGTGGCGTTCGGTGCGATGGGCATCCCCATCATCGTGGCGGGCCAGGTGACCGGCATCGACCCGTTCCTGATCGGCGCGATGGCGGGCCGCCAGTTGCCGCTGCTCTCGCTGTTCGTGCCGTTCTGGCTGGTCTTCATCATGGACGGCAAGCGCGGCCTCAAGGAAACCTGGCCGGCGGCGCTCGTGGCCGGCGGCAGCTTCGCCGTCACGCAGTACTTCACCTCGAATCACATCGGGCCCGAGCTGCCCGACATCACCTCGGCGCTCGTGAGCCTCGTCGCGCTCGCCTCGTTTCTCAAGGTGTGGCAGCCGCGCCGTGCGGCCCAGACCGCGGGCGCGAACCTGCGCGTGAGCGGCGGTGCGGCCGCGCTGGGCGGCTTCGGCGGCAATTCCGGTGGCGGCGCAACTGGCGCGGCGTCGAGCCGTCAAGCATCGCCGTACAGCATCGGCCAGACGGTGCGCGCCTGGTCGCCGTTCATCCTGCTGACCGCCATCGTCACGGTGTGGAGCGTCAAGCCGTTCAAGGCGCTCTTTGCCGCGAAGGGGCCGCTCGCCGGCACCGTGCTGAGCTGGCATGTGCCAGGACTCGACCAGCTCGTGGTGCGCACCGCGCCCATCGTGGCCTCGGCCAAGCCCTATGAAGCGGTGCTGAAGATCGACTGGCTCTCCGCCGTGGGCACCGCGATCATGCTCACCGCCATCATCTCCACGATCGTGCTGAAGATGAAGCCCGCCGCCGTTGCCGCGTTCTTCGAAACGCTCGGCGAGTTGCGCCGTCCGGTGCTCTCGATCGGCCTCGTGCTCGCTTTCGCGTTCGTGGCGAACTACTCGGGCATGTCCTCGACGCTGGCGCTCGCGCTCGCCGGCACCGGCGCCGCGTTCCCGTTCTTCTCGCCGTTCCTCGGCTGGCTCGGCGTGTTCCTGACCGGCTCGGACACCTCGTCCAACGCCCTGTTCTGCTCGCTGCAGCACACCACGGCGCACCAGATCGGCGTCTCGGACACGCTGCTCGTGGCCGCCAACACCTCGGGCGGCGTGACCGGCAAGATGATCTCGCCGCAATCGATCGCCGTGGCCTGCGCGGCGACGGGGCTGGTCGGCAAGGAAGCCGCGCTGTTCCGCTTCACGGTGCGCCATAGCCTCTTTTTCGCCGTCATCGTCGGCATCATGACGCTGATTCAGGCTTACGTGCTCACCGGCATGATCGCGCACTAAGTTGCGCACCAGGCAAGGCGAAAAACCGCGTTCGCCCCGCGTTTTAAGGGACTTTTAAGCCGCGCTGCCTAGGCTGGATTCGTCCGGTGCGCCACCCGCGCCGGACCATCCGACCCATTGGAGGCAACAATGAAAGCACGCTCAACTCCGTGGATGGGCGCGGCCGTCTCGTCTGGCATGTCGCTCGGCATGTCGCTGGCCGCTGCGCTCGCGCTTGCACTCGGCGCACCAGGCGCCTTCGCGGCGCCCCACAGCGGCACGGGCACCGCCGCGGCGCCAGCCGCCACCGGCGCCCTGCCGCCCGCGCACCACGCGGGCAGCATCTCGTACCTGTCCGGCGGCATCGGCAGCGACCAGTCGGCGGCGTTCAAAGCCGCGATGACGCGCTACCCGCTCTCGCTCGAATTCGCGCGCCAGTCGGCGAACGGCAACGAGTATCTCGCCAACGTCCCCGTGAAAATCGCCGACGCGCACGGCCAGGCGCTGCTATCCACCCGCACCAACGGCCCGTTCATGCTCGTGACGCTGCCCAACGGCCACTACGTCGTAACGGCCAGCCACGACGGCAAGACGGTCCACCGTACCGTGGATATCGGCAAGACCTCGCACGCGCACGAAGCCTTCGTCTGGCCGATGTAATCGGGCGCAATCCCGGCGCAATCTTTCGCGGTCCTGCGCGGTCCCGGGCAGCCCGGCCGCGCGCTCCCAGCGTGACGCCACGCGCCGGGCCTGTCGGCCCCCGCGCATTCATGCCACCTGAATCAACTCCGGCCCCGTTTGCGGCTATGATCGTGGTCTGCGGCCCGCAGGCGCGCCCGGGGCACTCATCACCCGCCCCGCCCCCCTGCGCACAGCCCGCGTCTTCAACCCGCGCGCAGCGGATTTCCCGGAGGAAGTCGAATGGCATTGGGGTGGCTCGTCGTACTTCCGTTCCTGGGGGCGGCGCTCGTTGCGCTCACGGCCCGGCACGCCCGCGCGCTCTCCACGTGGATCGCGTTCGCGACGGCGCTGTTCGGCCTCGGGCTCGCCCTGAGCGAACGTGTGGGCATGCCCACGTACGGCGTCCTGCAATGGCGCCGCGAGTGGGTGCCCGAGATCGGCCTCGCGCTCTCGCTGCGCCTCGACGGCCTCTCGTTCATGTTCGCGCTGCTGGTGCTCGCGATCGGCCTGCTCGTCTTTATCTACGCGCGCTATTACCTGGCCGGCAGCGACACGCTCCCGCGCCTCTACCTGCTGCTCCTGCTCTTCATGGGCTCGATGCTCGGCGTCGTGCTCTCGAACAATCTACTGCTGCTCGTGATCTTCTGGGAGCTCACGAGCCTCGTCTCGTTCCTCCTGATCGGCTTCTGGCCTTCGCGTCCCGACGCGCGGCGCGGCGCGCGCATGGCGCTCACCATCACGGGCGCGGGCGGGCTCTCGCTGCTCGCGGCGGTGCTGCTGCTCGGCCACGTGTGCGGCAGTTTCGAGCTCAACGACGTGCTCGCGCAAACCAGCAAGATCCAGCACGACCCGCTCTTTCCGGCCATTTTGCTGCTCACGCTGTTCGCGGCGTTCACGAAATCCGCGCAGTTCCCGTTCCAGTTCTGGCTGCCGCACGCGATGTCGGCGCCCACGCCGGTCTCCGCCTACCTGCATTCGGCGACGATGGTGAAGGCCGGCATCTTCCTGCTCGCACGCCTCTACCCGGTGTTCGAAGGCACCCACTGGTGGGCCTATTCGGCCACGCTCGCCGGGCTCGTCACGCTCGTGGGCGGCGCATCGATGGCGCTGTTCCAGCGCGACATCAAAGGCCTGCTCGCTTATTCGACCATCAGCCACCTCGGCCTCATCGTGCTGCTGTTCGGCCTCGACACGCAGCTTTCCACCGTCGCCGCGCTGTTTCACACGGTCAACCACGCGGTGTTCAAGGCCTCGCTCTTCATGGCCGCCGGCATCATCGATCACGAAACCGGCACGCGCGACCTGGGCCGCCTGCGCGGGCTCGCGAAGTACATGCCGCACACCGCCGTGCTCGCGGGCGTGGCCTCGCTCGCGATGGCGGGCGTGCCGCTCCTGAACGGCTTTCTCTCGAAGGAAATGTTCTTTGGCGAGACGCTCGCGCAGGGCATGTTCGGGCCGTTCAACTGGGCGATTCCCGTGATTGCGATCGTGGCCGCCGCGCTCTCGGTGGCGTACTCGCTGCGCTTCGTCTGGGGCGTGTTCTTCGACGGCGCCGCGCCGCGCGACCTGCCGCACTATCCGCCGCACGAGCCGCCGCGCTTCATGAAGCTGCCGGTCGAGATTCTCGTGGTGGTCTGTCTGCTGATCGGCCTCTTTCCGCAGCGGACCATCGGCAGGATGCTGGAGTCGGCGGCGTGGTTCACGCTCGGCGGCAAGCTGCCCGAGTACAGCCTGACCTTGTGGCACGGCGTCAACACGCCGTTCGTCATGAGCGTGGTGTCGTTCGCGGCGGGCGCGCTGCTGTTCTTCCTGCGCCGCGACGCCTTCCGTCATCACCGCTCGGTGCTCTCGGACATGAACGCGAGCGAAGGCTTCGATCGTCTCGTGCAGCGCCTGGAAAAAGGCGCGGCCGTGGTGGTGCGCGTGTTCGAGACGCGCTCGCTGCCCGACTATCTCGCGTGGATGATCGCGGCGATGATCGTCGTGCCCGGCACCGCGTTCGTCGTGCTCGGCGCCTGGGGCGGCGATTTCGTGCGCCTGCCCGTCGACCCGATCACGCTGTGCGGCCTCGTGCTGATGGCGCTGCTCGCCGTGGGCGTCGTGCTGGCGCGCGCGCACACGCTCTACGCGCTCGTGCTGCTGAGCACCTGCGGGCTGCTCGTGACGCTCGCCTTCGCGCGCTTTTCCGCGCCCGATCTCGCGCTCACGCAGGTGTCCGTGGAGGTGGTGACGGTGCTGCTGCTGGTGCTGGCCATCTACTTCCTGCCCAGCCTGCAAACCGCCATCGAGCCGATCCCCGCCCGCATGCGCAACGGCGCGCTCGCGCTCGCGGGCGGCGCGCTGCTCGGCAGCGTGGCGTACCAGGTGATAACGCGCCCGCCCGCGCAAGGCATCGCGCCGTATTTCCTCGCCAATGCCTTGCCCGGCAGCGGCGGCCACAACGTCGTGAACGTGATCCTCGTGGACTTCCGCGGCTTCGACACCATGGTCGAGGTGAGCGTGCTCGTGGTGGCCGGTCTCGCCGTGAAGGCGCTGCTGCGCGGCCTGCGCCTGAAGGCGCCCGACACCGGGCCGGGCGGCCTGCCGTGGTCGTCGCAATCGCATCCGCTTTTGCTCGCCATTCTCGCGCGCCTGATGCTGCCGCTCACCGCGCTCGTGGCCGTGTTCGTGTTCCTGCGCGGCCACAATCTGCCCGGCGGCGGCTTCATCGCCTCGCTCATCGTCTCGATCGCGCTGCTGCTCCAGTACGTGGCGAGCGGCGTGCTGTGGGCCGAATCGCGCATGCGCATCAACTACCGCGCGCTCGCCGGGCTCGGCATTCTCGTTGCGGCCGCAACGGGTCTGGGCAGCCTCGCCTTCGGCTATCCGTTCCTCACCAGCGCGTTCGGGCACCTGCATCTGCCGCTCGTCGGCGAAATCGAGCTGAGCACGGCCATGCTGTTCGATCTCGGCGTGCTGGGCGCGGTGGTGGGCACGACGCTCACGATCGTTTCGCACCTGGGCGTGCGCGACAAGGATCTGCAATCCGTGGAGAAAAGCTGATGGAAGCCGCCTTCGCCGCCGCAATCGGCGTGCTCTGCGCATGCGGCATCTACCTGCTGCTGTGCGCGCGCGTGCTGCCCGTGATTCTCGGCATCACGCTGTTCTCGTATGCCATCAACCTGTTCCTGCTCGGCATGGGGCGGCTCGCCACCGGCAAGCCGCCCGTGATCGCGGGCAGCCCGGTCGCGCAGTACGCGGACCCGGTGCCGCAGGCGCTCGTGCTCACGGCCATCGTGATCGGCTTCGCCATGACGGCCTTCACCGTGGTGCTCGCGCTGCGCTCGCTCGCGCTCACCGGCAGCGACCACGTGGACGGCGAGGCCGACGACAAAAGCCACGGCAAGGCCCACGACGGGGAGACACGCGGCGCATGAATCACGCCCTTTTGCTCCCCATCCTGATTCCGCTCTTCTCGGCGGGCGCCATCGTCGCGCTGCCCCTGCGCGCGAAGCGCGTGCAGCGCGCACTCAATGCGGCCGCGACGCTGGCGCTGCTGCCCGTCGCAGGCTGGCTGGTGGCGCGCGCGGCGCAAGGCGGCATCGCGAGCTATGCGCTCGGCGCCTGGCCCGCGCCGTTCGGCATCGTGCTGCAGCTCGACCGCCTCTCCGCGCTCATGCTGCTGCTCACCGCCGTGCTCGCGTGCTGCTGCCTGCTGGGCACCTCGAGCGCCGACACGCGGCGCGGGCGCTATTTCCGCGCGCTGGTCCAGTTCGAGCTGATGGGCCTGAACGGCGCCTTCCTCGCGGGCGACATGTTCAACCTGTTCGTGTTCTTCGAGCTGCTGCTGATTGCCTCGTACGCGCTGCTGCTGCACGGCGGCGGCGCGCGGCGCGTGCGCAACGGGCTGCACTACCTGATCATGAACCTGGTCGGCTCGTCGTTCTTCCTGATTGCGCTGGGCGTGCTGTACGGCATCACCGGCACGCTCAACATGGCCGACATGGGCGAGCGCCTCGCGCGGCTGGACGCGGGCTCGCTGCCGCTCGCGCAGTTCGCGGGCGCGACGCTCATGCTCGTGTTCGGCCTGAAGGCCGCCGTGTTTCCGATGTCGTTCTGGCTGCCCCAGGCCTATCGCAACGCGATCGGGCCCGTGGCCGCGCTGTTCGCGATCATGACGAAGGTGGGCATCTACGCGATGCTGCGCTGCGACGCGCTCGTGTTCGGCGGCGGCAGTCAAGGCGGCGTGCTCGACGCCTTCATGCACGACTGGGCGTGGTGGTTCGCCATCGCCACCATCGCCTTCGGCGCACTGGGCGCGCTCGCGGTATCGAGTCTGAAGACCACCACGGGCTACCTCGTGCTGGTTTCGGTCGGACTCCTGATTGCGGCCGTCACGCAGCAGACGCCGCTTGCGTGGAGCGCGCTGCTCTACTACCTCATCAGCACGACGCTATGCACGGGCGCGCTGTTCCTGCTCGCCGACACGCTGGAGCCCGAGGCCGCCGTGCCCGCCCATGCCGCGCACGGCGCCGATGGCCTGGAGCCCGGCTCGCTCGAAGCGCTCGACGACGCCGCGGCGGCGGCAATCTCGCCCGCGCCGGACGGCGAGGCGCTCGCGCCGCTGGCCGTGCCCTTGGCCGCTGTGGCGGAACAGGCCACGCTCGCGCCCGTGGCGGCCGCGCCGGCGCCGGCCCAGGCCCCCGTTCCGCCTCCGGCCGCACAGGCGCACGGCCCCTGGCCCTCGAATGCCGCCGCCCTGCTCTATCTCGCCGCCGCAGTGGGCGCGGCGGGCCTGCCACCGCTCTCCGGCTTTCTCGGCAAGGCCATGGTGCTCGCGGCCACGCCCACGCATGAGGCCGCCGTGCTCTGGCCCGCCGTGCTGATCTCCAGCCTGCTGCTGATCGTCGCGCTGAGCCGCACCGGCACACGCCTGCTGTGGGCCGAGCCCGCCGCGCGCGCCGCCGCCTTCATGCCCGCGCGCGCGCCCAGAGGCAGCGCGGCCAAGCTCGTCGCCTGCGCGCTGCTGCTCGGCTGCGTGGCGGCGGCCACGCTCGGCGCGGGGCTGCTGCGGCAGTATCTGGACGCCACCGCCGCGCAGCTTTTCGACCGCGCCGCCTACGTGCGCGCGATCCTGCCCGCGCCGGAAGCGGCCCCAGAGACACCGGCTGCACCAGTAGCAGCACCGGCGACCGCACCCGCCCAGACCAACGGAAGCTGACGATGCTCAAAAGGCTCTTTCCGCACCCGTGGCTCACCGTCGTGCTGCTCATCTGCTGGGTGCTGCTCATGAACGACGTCTCGCCCGGCAACCTGCTGCTGGGCGCGGTGCTGGGCACCGTGATCTCGTTCTGCGTGGGCGAAGGTTTGTGGTTGCAGCCGGTGCGCTTCGGCCGGCCGTGGCTGCTGGTGCGCCTGTTCGCGCACGTGCTGATCGACATCGTGGTGGCCAACGTGGAAGTCGCGCTGCTGGTGCTCGGCCCCACGAAGCGCCTGCGGCCCGCGTTCATCGAAGTGCCGCTCGACAGCACGCACGAAATCGCGCTCACCGCGCTCATCAGCATCGTTTCGCTGAGCCCCGGCACGCTGTGCGCCGAACTCAGCGACGACCGCACGCGCCTCATCGTCCACGTGCTCGACCTGGACGACGAGGCGGCGCTCGTCGCGCTCATCAAGTCCCGTTATGAAACCCCGTTGATGGAGATCTTCACATGCTAGCCATCGTGATCCCGGTCTCGTTCGCGATCCTCGGCATCGCGTTCCTGCTCACGCTGCTGCGCCTCGTGCGCGGCCCCTCGCTGCCCGACCGCATCGTCGCGCTCGACACGCTCAATGTGAACGCAATCGCGCTGATCGTCGTGTACGGCATCAGCCTGCGCTCGACGATCTTCTTCGAAGCCGCGCTGCTCATCGCGCTGATGGGGTTCGTGGGCACCGTCGCGCTCACGAAGTATCTGCAGCGCGGCGACATCATCGAACTCAACTGAACCACGACTGACCGAACCGGAAGGAGGCCCGCCGATGCAAACCGTAGTCGAAGCGATCGTGAGCGTACTGCTGCTGATCGGCAGCCTGTTCACGCTGATCGGCGCCATCGGGCTCGCGCGCCTGCCTGATTTTTTCATGCGCCTGCACGGGCCCACCAAGTCGACCACGCTCGGCGTGGGCGGGATCGTGCTCGCCTCCGTGATCTACTTCAGCGCGCACAGCAATTTCGCGAGCCTGCACGAGCTGCTGATACCGGCGTTCCTGTTTCTCACCGCGCCCATCAGCGCGCACATGCTCGCGAAGGCCGGCATCCAGCAGCGCGTGCCGCTCTCGGAAGGGACGCGCGGGAAGCCGCCCGCTACCGGCGCGTGTGCCGAGCATGGCGATACCCATATTGATGATCAAACCGCGCGGGAGGATGGCAAGCGCGCTCAGTGAGATTGGTTGGGGTGCTGGCCACTCTTGGTGCGTTTGCTGTTTCGCGGGTTCTGATTTTTCGCGGGTCCTTGGGTGTCGCGTTTCCTTGGGTATCGCGTTTCCCTGGGTATCGCGTTTCCCTGGGTATCGCGTTTCCCTGGGTATCGCGTTTCCCTGGGTGTCGCGTTTCCCTGGGTGTCGCGTTTCCTTGGGTGTCGCGTTTCCTTGTGTTCGTGCCGGTCTGCCAGCGTTGCCCCGGTGCGGGGCGGCACCTACTTTTCTTTGCAGCCGCAAAGAAAAGTAGGCAAAAGAAAGCGGCTCACACCGCCAGTGTGACGCCGTCCACCAC
>JAITTX010000376.1 GCA_031286755.1 Paraburkholderia sp. | reverse complement strand
ATGCTCGCGAGCACGCCGTCGCGGCGAATGAGCCCGTGAAAGAGCGCCGCCGCGACGTGCAGCAAGACGGTCGCGAATAGCGCCATGGCCAGCCACGTATGCGCCGCGCGCAACCCGGCGTACAGCACGACGCTGTGCGGCGCGATGGGCGGCAAGTGCACGCTGCCGGCGAGCACGACGGGGTAGCCGCCCGCCGAGAGCATTGACCAGCCGATCAACGGCATGGCGATCATGAGCAGATAGAGCACGAGGTGCGAGCCGTGCGCGGCCATGCGCTGCCAGCCAGGCATGTCGGCGGGCAGCGCGGGCGCGCCGCGCGTGATGCGCACGGCAACGCGCACGATCACGAGCGCGAGCAGCGCGATGCCGAGCGGACGATGCAGGGCGAGCAAGGTGTTGTGCAGCCGCGAAACCGTCGAGACCATGCCCACGCCGACGAACAGCATGGTGACGATCAGGACTGCCATGGACCAATGCAAGAGCCGGGCAACGATGCCGAAGTGAGAGCCAGTGGATTTCATGGTTGCGCGTTTCCTGGTGAACGCGCGGCTTCTTCGCGCGTGCGGCGGTTGAACGAGACCGAATAGGCGGCGGAGCGCGCGGCGAGCAACGGGTCGTCGGACGGCTTCAGGCCATCGGGCAGGATGGTCGGGTCATAGTTGACGTCGCGGCACGCGCCTTCGCGTTGCGGCGTCGCACGCCGGAGCACGAGGGTGCCCGCGTCGATCTGCTCGCGTCCGGCCGGCCATTGCCGCGTGGCGTCGTTCGTGGGGTCGCCGGGGGCGGCCACCGTCAGCACCAGATGCCAGCGCAGCGGACCTTGCGCGAGCCGCGCTTCGAGATCGCCGGCGAGAAAATCCGGATCGGACTTCTGAGCTGCCGTTTCAGGCTCGAACGGCGTTTGCGGGACCATCTGCCAGCGCACCGCGTGGGTATTGCCGTGTGCATCGGTGGCGATGAACGCGTTGATGCCGTAAAACGCCGTATTCGCGAAACTGGACCCGGGCGGGTGCGCTTTGAGCCATTGCCGGAATGGCAACGTTTCCGGATTGGCGCGGAAGAACGCGTCGAGCTTCGCGGGGGCGGGCTTGCCGGTTGCGGGGTCGGGTTTCGACGCCACGAGCTGCCGATAGAATTGCTTTGGGGTGCGAACCACAAATACCGGCGTGGAATTCATGCCGGTCCGCCATTGCTCGCCGTCGCTCAATCGAAACAATAGCGCCATGCTGCGCACGGGCGTGCTGGCATCGGGCGCGGACGGATTGCTCCCGGGTATCGCGAAGCGCCCGATGACGGGCGTGTCGCCCGCTGCGAACACGGCGGCACGCGAAACTTGAGTGCCGTTGCCGTTGCTTTCGAATTGGCCCTCCACACAAAGCCCCTTGGCGTGATTGCGCCGGTAGCCGGGATGCACGCCATAGTTCGCTTCGAAGGTGTTCACGATGTGCGGGGCATTCAAGCGCCGGGGAGAGAGCCAGCCGGCGGTCCATGCGAAGGCGGCAGCGGCGCAGGCCGTCACCGCCGCAATGGCCGCGAGCCGGCACGGCACGCAGATGGCGGGGCGGTTCATGGCTCGCCTCCGGAGAGCAGGCGTTCAGGCGAATGTAGAAAGGCAATCGAAAGCGCGGGGCGCTGGAGCGAACACCGCGGGCGTAGGGAGGGGCGATGGGTCATGATCGGTCCTGTGGTCCTGTCGAAGGCGGTCGAGGCCGCTATGGAGGCCAACAGGACGAGCAGGCGATCTATTCCATGCGCAAATGCATGCGAGAGATGCGGTGGGGGTGAGGCGGCTGCAAGAACGCGCCGCGCGCGCAAGGCCACGCGCGGCGCTTACTCATTCTCCGATCAACGATGCTCGGTGACGAACTTCGTGACGAGATACGCTTCCATGGCCTCGGTGCCGCCTTCGGAGCCGTAGCCCGAGTCCTTCACGCCGCCGAACGGCACTTCGGGGAGGGCGAGGCCGTGGTGGTTGATGGACAGCATGCCCGTTTCGATGTCTTCCGAGAGTGCCGCCGAGGTCGCGCTCGAACGTGTATACGCATACGCGGCGAGGCCATAGGGCAGGCGGTTCGCCTCGGCCACCGCGTCTTCGTAGCGCGAGAAGCGCGTGACGGGCGCGAGCGGCCCGAACGGCTCTTCGTTCATGATGCGCGCGGTGAGCGGCACGTCGGTCAGCACCGTGGGGGCGAAGAAGTAGCCTTCGCGGCCCACGCGCTCGCCGCCCGTGAGGACCTTCGCGCCATGCTCGCGCGCGTCGGCCACGAGGCGTTCCATGGCGGCGAGGCGCCGGTCGTTCGCGAGCGGGCCCATCTGCACGCCTTCGGTCAGGCCGTTGCCCACCTTGATGGCCTTGGTGGCCGCCACGAAGTGCTCGAGGAATTCGTCGTAGGCCGCGTCTTCGACCATGAAGCGCGTGGGCGAAATGCATACCTGGCCCGCGTTGCGGAACTTCGCGCCGGCCAGCAGCTTCGCGGCGCGCGGGACATCCGCGTCGGCGAACACGATGGCGGGCGCATGGCCGCCCAGCTCCATCGTCGCGCGCTTCATGTGCTCGCCGGCCTTCGAAGCCAGCAGCTTGCCCACTGGCGTGGAGCCCGTGAACGAGATCTTGCGGATGGCCGGATGCGCGATCAGATACGACGACACTTCCGAAGGCACGCCGAACACGAGATTGAGCGCGCCCTGGGGCACGCCCGCGTCGATAAACACTTGCACGAGCGCCGCGCAGCTCGCGGGCGTTTCTTCCGGTCCCTTGAGCACGACGGTGCAGCCCGAGGCGAGCGCGGCGGAAACCTTGCGCACGGCCTGGTTGAGCGGGAAATTCCAGGGCGTGAAGCAGGCGACCGGGCCCACCGGTTCGCGCGTGACGATCTGGCGGACCGCGTCCGTGCGCGAGGGCACCACGCGGCCATAGGTGCGGCGGCCTTCTTCCGCGAACCAGTCGATGACGTCGGCGCCCGCGAGCGTTTCGGCCTTCGCTTCGCCAAGCGGCTTGCCCTGCTCGCGCGTCATGATCGCGGCGATGTCGCCGGCGCGCTCGCGCAAGATGTCCGCGGCGCGGCGCATCAGCTTGCTGCGCTCGAGCGGCGAGACCTTGCGCCATGTGCTGAAGGCGCGCGCGGCGGCAACCGCCGCGTCCGAGAGGTCCTGCTCGCTGGCCAGGCTCAGGCGGCCGATCTCCGCCTCGGTGGCGGGGTCGATCACGGCAATCGTCTTCGCGCCCGCGCGCCATGCGCCATCGACGTAAATCTGGGTATCCGGATAGGGCTTCACGCTGGAACTCATGATGGGTCGGTCCTCTTCAACTGTGCAACGGTGGGGAAGCGGGCGCCGCGCGCGGCAACGCGTGTGGCGCCGTGGCCGGTGAAATGCCGGAAAGCTGTCTATTCTGCCACCGCTTCGTGCGTTCTGCAGGCACGCCAAAAGAACAGGGCCTTCGCGCGGAGCGAAGGCCCTGGTGCTCATGTCCCCTGCTCAAGCCCTTCCATTCGGGGGGGATTTCGTCGATTTCGTCAGCTTGCCTGCGCGCCCGGCGTGACGGACGCGACGGACGTGACGGGCGCGAGCGCGGCCGGGTCGCTGATGCTCGGCCTGCCGTTCTCGATGTGGCCGGCATAGCGGCGCGCGAAGGCCGTGTCGTCGCGGCTCGTGACCGTGAGGTCGTACCAGTGGTGGCTCGAAGCCAGCACCCAGGGCTCCTCGATGTGCGTGCCGGCCGGCACCACCAGCAGACGCTCGCGGGCGCCATAGGCGTTGTCCGTCACGGTGAGGCGCGCGATGCCGCGGCCCGTGTTCGTGAACTTCAGCAGCAGGTTGCCGTTCGCCACGTCGTAATGCGCCGTGACTTCGGGCTGCGGCGTGCCGCCTTTATTCGCGAGACCCGGCGCGTGACCCTGCTGCGCAACCGCGCTGCCCGAGAAGCGGCGCACGAAGCCGTTCGGGCCGTACACCTCGAAAGCGTAGACGCCGTGAGTCGCGCCCAGGTCCCACGTGTCGTCGAGCGACTTGCCCGCTTCCACCGTATAGCGCCACGGGCCGTCGTTGCGGTTCGTGCCGTACACGTAGAAGTGCGCGCCCTGGCGGCCCTTGTTCGCGAACGTGATCGAGAGCGCCTGCTTCGTGGTATCGACGTGGGCGTTCACGTGCAGTTCATAAGGCAAGGCGCGCGCGTAACGCACGCCGGGCTCCTGCGCGTCGATCGGGCCGGGCGTGGCGGGCACGGTGGGCGCCGGGTTCGCCGAGCACTGGTTGTTCGCGAGCGTCATGTAGTTGCTCGTGTCCGGCAGCGCGGGCATGGACGCGTCGGGCGTGCGGAAGTCGAAGGCCGTGGTGAGGTCGCCGCATACCGCGCGGCGCCACGGCGTGATGTTCGGCTCGCGCACGCCGAAGCGCGCCTCGATGAAGCGGATCACCGAGGTATGGTCGAACACCTGCGAGCACACGAAGCCGCCCTTGCTCCACGGCGAGACGATCGTCATCGGCACGCGCGGCCCGAGGCCGTAGGGCAGGCCGTCGGCAGTGTATTTGCCGCCGCGCCCCGGGTTCACGACGTTGTGGATCTCGCCCTCCACGCTCACGGTCGATTTGCCCTGCGCCGGCGTGGTGGCCGGCTGCGGCGGCACGATGTGATCGAAGAAACCGTCGTTCTCGTCGTACATGATGAAGAGCACGGTCTTGCTCCATACTTCGGGGTTCGAAGTAAGAGCGTCCAGAATCTGCGAGGTGTATTCGGCGCCGTAAGCGGGCGTGTATTTCGGGTGCTCGGAGAACGCGGCCGGCGGCAGCAGCCACGAGACTTGCGGCAGCGTGTTCGCGAGCACGTCGTTCTTGAGGTCGGCGATCGTGCGCACGGTCTGCGCGCGCTGGTACAGCGCCGAGCCCGGCTGCGCGTTGATGAAGTTGGCGAAGTTCTGCAGGATGTTAATGCCGAAGTTGCCGTTCATCGGATCATTGCCGTTCGTGCCCTGCTGGTAGATCTGCCACGAGACGCCGGCGGCCTGCAGGCGCTCGGGGTAGGTCGTCCACGAGAGCAACTGGTACGCGGGCGGCACGTCGTTGTCCACATAGTCGTTGTTGTCGAGCAGCGGGCCGCCCATCGTGCCGGTGGGATCGACGGTGCCCGTCATGAGGTACGAGCGGTTCGGGTGCGTGGGCCCGGGCAGCGAGCAGAAGTAGTTGTCGCAGACGGTGAAGGCGTCGGCCAGCGCGTAGTGGAACGGAATGTCCGCGCGCAGGTAATAGCCCATCGTCATGTCCGTCTTGTACAGCGGCCACTGGTTGTACGCGCCGTTGTTGATCGCGGAGTGGGTGGGGTACCACGAGTGATCGAGATCGCCCACGCATTGCGCGCTCGTGGTCTGCGTGTCGAGGTGGAACGGCAGCACGGGCTTCGTCGCGTCCGCCTTCGACGGCTGATACCAGACCGGCTGGCCGCCCGGCAGCGGAATCGGCAAGCGGTCGTTGTAGCCGCGCACGCCGCGCAGGTGTCCCATATAGTGGTCGAAGGAGCGGTTCTCCTGCATGAACACCACGATGTGCTCGACATCGCGGATCGAGCCGGTGCGCGAGAACGCTGGAATCGCGAGCGCGTTGCGGATCGATTCAGGCAATACGGTCATCGCCGCGGCGGCGGCGCCCGAGGAAGCAACGGTCTGCAGGAAACGGCGACGGCTGGTTGATGTCATTGTGGTTCACCTTTCTGCTTGTCGATCGAGTGAGCGTGCATACGCACAGAAATAGGCACACATACAGGCGCATAGACAGGCCATGAACGGGGCGGGTCACTGTCCCGGCGCTGCGGTGCTGCTGGAAGCGGTGCTGGTGTTGGTGCTGGTGGGCGGCGGGTCGTCGCCGGGCGCGTAGCTCATGACGGGCGCAACCTGCTCGCTATCGGCGGCGAGGCTCGCCTGCACGCTCTCCACCGCGTTGCTGGCGGAAGCGGCGGCGTTCGCGGCTTGGGTGCCGATGCCGTTCGCCACGTTGTCCATGGCGGCCGGATCTGGCGGGCGTGGCGCGCGCGCAAGGGGCGTGGCGGAATCTAGTGCTTGCGCGGTCTCGTTGGCATGAGCTGGCACGTTCGCGGGGTTGCTTCGCGTCGACGCGTTCTCGCCCGGGCCGCATCCAGCAAGCGCAATGGTTGCCAGCACAACGGATGTCGCGCTCGCCAGGGGCTGAGCAAGAGGGCGTCTTCGCATGCGCGGCTCCGGTCGCTGGAAACGGGTCGGCGCTCAGTTTCGCGAGTCTCGAAGAAAGAATTGTGAAACCGGTGACAACGTTTGCGCGCGACGCTCGATCCGGGCGCACGCCTGCGTGCTGGCGGGTGCGTATCTGCCAATTCTGTTAGGATGCGCGGTTTCGTTCGTCCTGCGCGAGTCGCCGCTTCCACCGGGAAGCCCCAGACCTTCCTGCGCGGCGGCGATTGTGGCGCGCGCGCGAGCGCCGCCACTGCTTCAACCACCGCTCCGTTTTTCCAGCCCACAGTCCCATCCCATGGAATCCGCCCGTTCCGGCCCTGGCCGGCTTGCCGCGTTGCGCAGCGAATTGCTGGCCGGCCTCACTTCGTCGTTCGCGCTCGTGCCCGAATGCATCGCCTTCGCGCTCGTCGCGCATCTGAATCCGCTGATGGGCCTTTACGGCGCGTTCTTTATCTGCACGATCACGGCGCTGTTCGGTGGCCGGCCCGGCATGATCAGCGGCGCGGCGGGCTCCATGGCCGTCGTGATCGTGGCGCTCGTGGTGCAGCATGGCGCGCAATATCTGTTCGCCACGGTCGTGCTCGGCGGCTTGCTGATGATGCTGTTCGGCGCGCTGAAGCTCGGCAAGCTGATCCGCATGGTGCCGCACCCGGTGATGCTCGGCTTCGTGAACGGCCTCGCGATCATCATCGCGCGTGCGCAGCTCGAGCATTTCAAGGCGCCCGGCGCGCACGGCATGGAATGGCTGCGTGGTGATGCGCTGTGGCTGATGTGCGGGCTCGTCGCGCTCACGATGGCGATCGTGTTCGTCGTGCCGCGTATCACGAAGGCCGTGCCGTCTGCGCTGGCCGCCATCGTCGGCGTGGGCGCGGCGGCGGCGCTCCTGCATCTGCCCGCGCGCACGCTGGGCGACATGGCGCACATCGCGGGCGGGCTGCCCGTCTTCAGCGTGCCGGCCGTGCCGCTGAACCTGGAAACGCTGCGCATCGTGCTGCCGTATGCGGTGCTGATGTCGCTCGTGGGCCTGCTGGAGACGCTGCTCACGCTCAATCTCACCGACGACGTGACCGGCACGCGCGGCCAGCCCAACCGCGAATGCGTGGCGCTGGGCGCGGCCAACGTGGCGGCGGGGATGTTCGGCGCGATGGGCGGCTGCGCGATGATCGGCCAGACCGTCATCAATCTGGGCTCGGGCGGGCGCTCGCGGGTCTCGGGCGTGACGAGCGGCGTCATGATCCTGCTGTTCATCCTGTGCCTCTCGCCGCTGATCGAGCGCATTCCGCTCGCGGCGCTGGTGGGCGTGATGTTCATCGTCGCGGGGCAGACCTT
>JAITTX010000372.1 GCA_031286755.1 Paraburkholderia sp. | reverse complement strand
GGCTTGGGTGCGCGCCGAAGCGAGCGCGATTTGCGCGTCGGCGGCGGCCACGCGCGCCTTGGTCGATTCGACCGGCGAGATTTTGCCGGCGCGGGCGCGCTTGTCGGCCATATCGGCCGAGCGCAGCGCGATATCGGCCGACTCCTGCGCCACCTGCATCTGGCGCTGCGCCGCGAGCATGTCGTAGAACGCCGTGATCACCGCCGCGCGCAACTGCGCGGCCTGCCCATCGAGCGAAGCCAGCGCCGCCTGGCGGCCATACGACGCCACGTCGAGCCGCGCACGCCGCTTGCCGCCCAGCTCGATCGTCTGCTCGACCAGCGCCGTGCTCGTGCGCTCCTGCCCGCCAAAACCCTCCTGCAAAAACGAGAGGTTCGGGTTCGGCCGCGCGCCGGCCTGCATGAATGCGCCAGCGGACGCGTTCGCGCCGGCCACCGCGCTTCGCAACACCGGATTGCTCGCCGCCGCGATGCCGAGCGCGTCGTCGAGCGAAAGCGCGGGCGCCGTGTCCGTTGCGGAAGCGACGCCTGTGCGATGGTCGATGAGCGGTGCGTCCTGCGTGAACGGGACCGGGCTCGCGGCTGGGTTCGTACTTGGACCCGAAAGCGGCTGGCTATGCGCGCAATAGCTCAGGGAGAAAAGTGCGACGGCAACGAAGTGGCGCGGGTGCATGGGCGAATTGCATTCAGAATGACTTGCCGCCGATGCTACGGTCCGGGTGCAATGCAAACATGATCCGAAGATGACATTTTCGTCATCTCACATACATGCCAGACACCCGTTAGACTGGTGCGAAATCCGCCATCCGATGCCCCGGCGCATTGGTCACCCTCCGGCGCAATGCGCCGCTCGACCTTGTGCCGCCCCTTGCCAGGAGACCCGAACCGTGCATACGCAGTCCACCAGCAGCGCTTCCGCAACCGATCTGGAAGCGCTTCGCCGCCTCACCTCGGGGCGCTTCACCTGCAGAGCCTATCTTCCGAAGCCCGTGCCGAACGAGGTGATCGAGAGCATCGTCGAGATCGCGGGCAAGACCGCTTCGTGGTGCAATACGCAACCGTGGCATCTACTGGTTGCCTCGGCGCAAACCACCGAGCGCTTTCGCGCCGCGCTGATGGAGCACGCGGCCCAGACCAGCGGCATCGATCCGGATCTGCCGTTTCCTGAGGAATATCGCGGCGCGTTCGCCGAGCGCCGCCGCGATGCGGGCTACCGGCTTTACGAGACGCTCGGCATCGAGCGCGGCGACAAGGACCGGCGCGCCGCGCAAAGCTTCGAGAATTTCCGCCTCTTCGGCGCCCCGCATGTGGCGATCGTCACCATGCCGGCGGAACTCGGCCCGTATGCGGCGGTGGATTGCGGCGCATTCATCGGTGCGTTTCTGCTCGCGGCGCACGCTCATGGCGTGTCCACCTCGCCTCAGGCCGCCCTGGCGCAGCACGCGAAATTCATCCGCGCGCATTTCGGCATCGGCGACGAACGCCTGATGGTGTGCGGCATCTCGTTCGGCTACGCGCAAGCCGATCATCCGGTCAACGGCTTCAGGACGGGCCGCGCCCCGCAAGACCAGCTCATGCGCATCGTCTGATCGCGCCGGCGTGGCGGCCCGGGCGGCCGCCCGCCGCTCTTCCGGCCACGGCGCCGGGACTCGCGAATCGCCGCATCAACACCGGCTGCCTTTCTCGCCAGGAAAGCATGCTTGAGGCATGCGCAATTTTCGTGCTGGCGAAAATCTCCCACACTTGCTCTCAGCGCCCAGTCCTTGCGGGACTCATGTGGCGCGCCTCACCCTCGCGCAGCGCATCGATTGGCCCTGCGTCGAGGACAAGACCTACCGCTAGCCGCGGCATATCTATAGCTGGAGACACGATGAACAGCCAACCTTTGGATCTGGGCGGCGCCGCAGCCCGCGAGCGCTCGCCGGCCGCGCCCGACGCCGCCCGGCGCGGAGCGCCCGAGCGCACAGCAACGACACTCGGCGACTTCATGGACGAAATGCCCGTGGGCGCGCTGCATCGCTTCGTGGTGTGGGTCGTGGGCATCGGCCTGTTCTTCGACATGTACGAGATCTTTCTCGTCAGCTCGATCGGCTCGGCGCTGCAGAACGAATATGGCCTGGACAGCCACGGCGCCGCATTCAAGCTGCTGCTCGCCTCGGCGTTCATCGGCATGTTCTTCGGCTCGCTGTGCCTCGGCAGTCTCGCGGACCGCATCGGCCGGCGCCGCGCGTTTCTATTCACGCTCGTCTGGTACAGCGCGTTTTCGCTGATCGGCGCGTTCTCAGTCAACGCCGCCATGCTCGTGGCCTGCCGCTTCCTCACCGGCGTAGGCGTGGGGGCGATCTACCCCGTCGCCGACAGCTACCTCTCCGAGATCCTGCCGAAAGACCGGCGCGGACGCCTGGCGGCGTGGGCCTATACCACGTCGTATGTGGCCGTGCCGCTGGTGGGCTTTCTCGCCGTCTGGCTCAACCCGCTGCACGCCGGCGCGCTCACCGGCTGGCGCGTGATTCTCGCGCTCGGCGGCCTTGGCGCCGTGTTCGTGCTGGCCGTGAAGCACCGTCTGCCGGAAAGCCCGCGCTGGCTGCTCGCGCAAGGGCGCGTGGAAGAAGCGCACGCCACGCTGCGCCGCTTCGCCGAAAGCGCCGGCGTCGCCATGCCCGCCGCCTTCGGGCAAGCCGGCGAGCGCAAGCACCCGCTGCTGCTGCGCGAGCGCATCGCCTTGCTGCGCCGCGCGCCGTATGGCAAGCGCTATCTGATGCTCACCATCTTCCACCTGTTCCAGGGCTTCGGCTATTACGGCTTCGGCACGCTCGCGGGCGTGGTGGTGAAGAGCCGCGGCTTCGACGTGACGGGCAGCACGCTCTTCGTCGCGCTCTCGTTTCTCGGCTACCCCATCGGCTCGCTGCTCTCCGTGCCGCTGCTCAACTGGATCGAGCGGCGCACGCTCGTGATCGTCTCGCTGGTGGCGATCGCGCTCTGCGGCCTGGGCTTCGCCTATTCGAACCATATCGGCCTGATCATCGGCTTCGGTGTCCTGACCACCTGTGCATCGAATGTGTTCAGCAACGCCTACCACGTCTACCAGGCGGAGATCTTTCCCGCCAGCGTGCGCTCGACGGCCATCGGCAGCACCTACTCGCTCTCACGCTTCGTGAGCGGCGCCCTGCCGTTCATCCTGCTGCCCGTACTCAACCAGCACGGCCCGCTCGCGATGTTCGGCGTGATCTCGGCGGCCCTTGCCATTGTCGCCGTCACGCTGCGCACGCTCGGGCCGCTCACCACGCGTCGCAGCCAGGACGAGATCAATCCGGTCTGACGTCTGCACGACGTCGCTCGCGCATCCATCATCACGGGCCGCGCGCCACGCTTTGCGTGGCCGCGGCCCTCTTGCGCTTCAGGTGCTTCAGGTGCCTCTGGCGCGCTCCGACATATAGTCGAACAGGCTCGAGATATCGGAGCTTCGCGCACTGCCCGCCTTCACGCCGACCCAGAGCGTGCGCATCGCCCACGCGTCGCTGAGTTTCACTTTGGAAACCCCGATCTTGCCGCGCTCGTCGCTCACCGAGTCGCGCGGCAGGACGCCAATGCCGAGCCCCGCTTCGATCATGCGGCACACGCCGTCGAAGTTCGAAGCCTGAATGCGCAGCTTGAGCGAACGCTCCACGGCGAACGCCGCGTCGGTCATGCGCGCGAGCAGCGAGCTGCCGTCGCTCAGGCCCACGTAGTCTTCGTCGAGCGTATCTGCGAAACGGATGATTTCCCGCTGCGCGAAACGATGCCCCTGCGGCACGAGCAACACCAGTTCGTCGCGCCGGTACAGGCGCCGCTCGATGCCCGGCGCCGGCACGTTGTCGGCGAACACACCGATGTCGGCCTTGCCCGAGCCCAGCGCATCCACGATCTCGTGGCTCAGGCGCTCTTCGAGACTGACCTTGATGCCCGGATGAGTGTTGAGAAAACCTGCGAGATCGACAGGCAGGAATTGCACGATCGCCGACGTATTGGCCCACATGCGAACGTGTCCGCGCACGCCGGCCGCATAGTCGCCCATCTCGTTCGCCATGCGGTTGACCTGGTCGATGACGCGGTTCGCATGATCGAGCAATGCGCGGCCGGCCGGGGTCAGCTCCACGCCGCGCGCGCGGCGGATGAAGAGCGCGCAGTCCGTGACGCTTTCGAGCTCCGCGATGCGTTTGCTGACTGCCGAAAGCGTGAGCTGACCATGCTCGGCCGCTTTGGTCAGACTGCCATGCTCCGCGACGAGCAGAAAGACCCGCAGCGACTGCAGATCGAAGTGAAGCGGATTGACCATGGTGAGCGCGCTGGAAGAAAAACGGTTTGAAGGGGTCATTGTGCGGCATCCACGACGCGCGCGAAAGAAAAAGACGCGCACACGGCGCGTCTTTCTGCGAGCAAACGATTCGGCTACTATGCGGGCACTGCGCGGGCACCACGCGGGCACCACGCGGGAAAACGGGAAACGTTATTCCCCGATCGGAAACGCCGCGCGGCGGATCGTCAAATCAGTTCCGAGATCTCGATGAGATTCAGATCGGGGTCGCGCACATAGACCGAGCGTATCTTCTGCGTCGCGCCCGTGCGCTCGACGGGCCCCTCGACGATCGGCCAGTCGAACTTTTGCAGATGCGCGATCACGTCGTCGAGCGGCACCGCCGCGATGAAGCACAGATCGAGCGCGCCCGGCGCCGGCACATGCGCCTTCGGCTCGAATTCGGCGCCACGCACGTGCAGATTGATCTTCTGGTTGCCGAAACGAAACGCGAGCCGGCCGGCGCCGAAAGTCTCGAGCTGCATCTGCAGCACTTCGGTGTAGAAATGTTTCGTGGCCTCGGGGTCCACGCAAGTCACCACCAGATGGTCGAGGTGATCGATCAGTGCCATGCTTCGCTCCTCAAGAAAATGCGCGCTGCGCCGGCTGCGCGCCCTGCGCATCGGCGGGCAACGGGTGAAGGTCGGTGCGGCGGCCGGCCTTGAGAATCTGGCTCGGCACGTCGTGCCCGATCAGCGCCGGCAGGCGCGCGGCGGCCTCCAGCACCGCCGCAAGATCCACGCCCGTATCGTAGCCATCCAGCTCGAGCATGTGAACGAGCTCTTCGGTACAGACATTGCCGGTCGCGCCCGGCGCGTAGGGGCACCCGCCCAGGCCGCCGAGCGAGGCGTCGAAGCGCACGATGCCCGCGTCGAGCGCGGCGAGCGTGTTGGCCAGCGCCATGCCGCGCGTATTGTGAAAATGCAGCGTGAGTTCCAGCGCGCCGAAGGCTTCACTCGCGCGCGCGCACAGCGCGCGAACCTGGGCCGGATGCGCCATGCCCGTCGTGTCGCAGAGGGTGAAGCCGTTCACGCCCTGCTCCGCGAAGCGCTGCATCCATTCGAGCACGGTTGCGGCGGGCACGTCGCCCTCCATCGGACACCCCATCGCCGTGGAAAGCGACACGTTGATGGCCACGCCGGTGCCGCGCACGGCCTTGATCACATCGGCTAGTTGTGCGAACGATTGCTCGCGCGTCATGCGCAGGTTCGAGCGATTGTGGCTTTCGCTCACCGACATCACGAGATTCACCTCGCCCACGTTGCACGAGAGCGCACGCTCCGCGCCGCGCACGTTGGGCACCAGCACCGTGTACACGACGCCCGGGGCCCGCGCGATGCCGTGCATCACCGCCTCGGCGTCGCGCAGCGCGGGTATCGCTTTGGGCGACGTGAACGAGGTTGCCTCGATCTTCGCGTAGCCGCACGCGCTCAGTCGATCGATGAGCGCGATCTTGTCGTCGGTGTCGATGAACGCGGCTTCATTCTGGAAACCATCGCGCGTGGCGACTTCGTTCAGATAGAGTCTTTGGGACTGCTTCGTCATGGCATTCGTCTCCGTTCAGATCACGCCGCGCGCGCGCCACGCGTCGCGCGTGGCGGCATCCACGCCAATGGATTCGAGCACCGCATCCGTGTGCTCGCCGAGCGCGGGCGCGCTGTGCTCGATCACGCCGGGCGTGGCGCCCAGTTTCGGCACGATGCCGGGGACGCTGACCGGCGTGCCGTCGGGCAGCGTGTCCTCCACGATCATTTCGCGCGCATGGTAGTGCGGGTCGGCCGCGATGTCCGCCACGTCATAGATGCGCCCGGCCGGAATGCGCGCTTCGTTGAGCGCGGCAAGCACCTCGTCGAGCGTGTGGCGCGCGCACCAGTCGCCAATGGCCGCGTCGATGCGCTCGACCTGCGCGACGCGCCCGTGGTTCTGCGCGAGCGCCGGGTCGCTGCCGAGGTCCGGGCGCTCGATCAGCTCCATCAGACGGCGGTAGATGCTGTCACCGTTGCCGGCAATCAGCGCGTACTTGCCGTCACTGCAGCGATACGCGTTGCTCGGCGCAATGCCCGGCAGACTGCTGCCGGCCGGCTGGCGCACCGTGCCGAACACCGAGAACTCGGGCAGCAGGCTCTCCATCATGTTGAACACCGACTCGTAGAGCGCCACGTCCACGACCTGCCCCTTGCCGCCTTGCTGCTCGCGATGGCGCAGCGCGAGCAGCACGCCGATCACGCCGTGCAGCGCCGAAAGCGAGTCGCCGATCGAAATGCCCACGCGCACCGGCGTGCGCCCCGGCTCGCCGCTCAGGTGGCGCAGCCCGCCCATCGCCTCGGCCACCACGCCGAAGCCGGGCCGGTCGCGATAAGGGCCGGTCTGTCCATAGCCGGACACGCGCAGCATGATCAGCCCCGGATTGATCGCGCTGAGCGCCTCCCAGCCGAGCCCCCAGCCTTCGAGCGTGCCGGGGCGGAAATTTTCGATCAGCACATCGGTTTCCGATACGAGACGGCGGATCACGTCCTGCCCCTCGGGCGAGCGCAGGTCGAGCGTGAGCGACTGCTTGTTGCGCGACTGTGCGGCCCACCAGACCGAAGTGCCTTCGTGCAGCAGGCGCCATTTGCGCAACGGATCGCCCGTGCCGGGCGGCTCGACCTTGATGACGCTCGCGCCGAATTCGGCGAGCATTTTCCCGGCGAACGGGCCCGCAATGAGTTGCCCGAGCTCCAGAACGCGGATGCCGGTGAGCGGACGTGACATGACTGTCTCCAGAAGGGTTTCGACTCTGGACGTCATGATGAACCGGATCGGGCGCGTTGATAATCGACGCTTGCTCAATCTGGCTTGATCAAATGGAAAGGCTGGACAACCTGCGGCCGCGCCGCCCCGCGCGCGGGGCGGGAACAGCGGCAGTCATTTTCCGTATCGGAAAGCCGCGTGTCGCAATGAGCAAACCGCGCCGGCACACGGCGCCGCACAATGCGGCCTCGTCAGCGGCGGCGCCCCGGCGCGCCGCGTGTTTCCGATCCGCCCATTTTTCTCGCGACCGCCCATGACCCGTACCGCCGCGCCAACCCAGATCGTCTTCCTCGACCGCGCCACGCTCCCGCCGCAAACCCGGCTGCGCGCCTTGCCGTTCGAGCACGTCCTGCAAACGTTCGAACGCACGGCCGCCGCCGAAGTCGCGCAACGCATCCGCCATGCCGAGATCGTCATCGCGAACAAGACGCCCATTACGGCTGAAGCGCTCGCGGCGGCACCCCGGCTGCGCATGATCGCGATTGCTGCCACCGGAACGGACAACGTCGACCTGCAAGCGTGCGCGGCGCGCGGCATCGTCGTGAGCAACATCCGCGACTATGCCGTGCACACCGTTCCGGAACACACGTTTGCGCTGATCTTCGCGCTGCGGCGCAACCTGCTCGCCTATCGCGAGGCGGTGCGCGCCGGGCGCTGGCTCGAATCGGGTCAGTTCTGTTTTTTCGATTTTCCGATCCGCAATCTCGCGGGCTCGACGCTCGGCATCGTCGGCGCGGGCGAACTCGGCCGCGCGACGGCCGCCATGGGGCGCGCGCTGGGGCTGCGCGTGCTGTTCGCCTCGCGCAACGCGCGGACGGACCAGGCAAGCTGCGCCGATTCGCGCGAAGAACGCGTGCCGCTCGACACGCTGCTCGCCCATAGCGACATCGTTTCGCTGCACTGCCCGCTCACGCCTGCGACGCACCACCTGATCGATGCAAACGCGTTCGCGCGCATGGCGCGCCGTCCGCTCCTCATCAATACGGCGCGCGGCGGGCTCGTGGATGAAGCGGCACTCGTGCAGGCGCTGCAATGCGGCCAGATCTCGGGAGCCGGCTTCGACGTCGCTTCGGAGGAGCCATTACCGGCCGCGCATCCGTTCCATGCGCTGCTGGCCCATCCGGGCTTCATTCTCACGCCTCATGTGGCATGGGCCAGCGAGGAAGCCACTCAAGCGCTCGCCGATCAACTGATCGACAACATCAGCGGCTTTTGCGCGGGCCAGCCGCGCAATATCGTGCAACCGCATTGACCCTTACAGCTTCGCCAACCGGCCGCGTGGCGCTCACGCCATCGCCGGCTGCGCGGTGAACCATTCGTCGACGGATTGGCGCGCCTTGTGCTCCACCATGCTGACCACCATCAGCACGTCAATCTTGAGTTTGGGAAATGCAAGCTCCATGCAAGGCAAGGCGACGTCGCGCACTTCGTCTTGCGCACCCTTGATCTCCGCGCGGCACAGCCATTGCGTGTCCGTTGCATCCGCTTTCGTGTCGATATCGATTTGAAAGCCCCGGTATTCGATCGCCATACACACTCCACTACCTGTCAAAACGTAAGCATTCCATCGCAGATTGCGACGAGGATCGCGAATATAGCACTGCTTCGCAGTCGCTTCAGCAACGTCGACAGTCGAGGTGTAAAAAGAATTTTTTGGGCAACGCTCAATGAACGCGCAATGGCTTGCGCATGCGCCAGCCCACGATCGAAAGCGAAACGCCCGAAATAACCGCGGCAAGCGAAACGTAATATGCGGGCGCGAGCGTGTCGCCGGTCCAGTGAATCAGCAGCTCGGCAATGGTGGGCGCGAAACCGCCAAACAGCGTCACGCCCAGGCTATAGGCAATCGACAAGCCGGCCGAGCGTATCCGCACAGGAAAGATCTCGGACATGAGCGCGGGCATGGGGCCGGAATACGCGGCCTTGAAGATGCCCGCCGCGCCCTGCAGCACGAGCAGCCACCCGATCGTGGGATGCGCCTTGAGCCAGGCGAACATGGGGTACGTGAGCGCCGCCAGCAGCACCGACGTGGTGAGCATGATGCGCACGCGTCCGATGCGATCGGACAGTGCGCCCATCACGGGCGAAAGCGCGAATTGCAGGCCGCCGTTGAGCACGACCACGCCGAATGAAGCGGCCGTGGCCATGTGCAACTGCTTCACCGCATAGAGCGGCATATAGAGTTGCAGGATATACACGCCAACCGTCGATTGCGCGACGATGCCCACCGCGAGCACCAGATCCAGCCAGCGGCGGCCGGCGCGCTCGGGCTGCGCAGCGGCGGTTTCCGGCGCCGCCTTTGCCGCGCGGCTCGCAAGAAACTCCGGCGTTTCGTCGAGATGCGAGCGAATGTAATAGCCAACCGGACCGAGCACGAGGCCGAAGAAGAACGGCACGCGCCAGCCCCATGAGGCCAGATCCGCGGGCGGCAGCCAGAGCGCCAGCAAGGAGCCGAAGGAAGCCGCGAGAATCGCCGCGGCGCCCTGGCTCGCGAACTGCCAGCTTGCGTAATAGCCGCGCCGCGCGCTGCTGTGCTCGACCATGAACGCCGTCGCGCTGCCGAATTCGCCGCCCACCGCGAAGCCCTGCACGAGACGCGCGAGCAGGACCAGCAGCGGCGCCGCGATGCCGATCGTGGCATACGACGGCATCACGGCCATTGCGAGCGTTCCCGCCATCATGAGCGCGATGGCCAGCGTGAGCGCGGCCTTGCGCCCTTTCCGGTCGCCATACACGCCCAGCACGATGGCGCCGAGCGGGCGCATCAGAAACGAAATGCCGAAGGTGCCGATCGCGAGCAGCGTCGAAAGCCATTCGTCGTGAACAGGAAAGAACTGCTTCGCGATAACCGGCGCGAAATAGCCGTAGACGAGAAAATCGAACCATTCGAGCGCATTGCCGATGGACGAAGAGAACACGATGCGGCGCACCATCGCGCGCGTGAGCGGCGGTTTTTCGCTGCCGGCCTGCTCGTCCTCCATGACGTCCGCAATGGACTCCGCACTGCTTCTCATGTCTCGCTCCCTGCTCTATTTCTCTATTGCTTTATTGCTTTGTCCTACTCAGCAATCCGGTTCGGCCGGACGCGGCCCGGCCGGATGCTGGCGTTCCCGCACGGAGCGGCCGCGTTGCTCACACAGCCGCCCCGGCACAACCCTGCGATCAGAACCCGGCAGCCAGGCCGTCGCGCCGCGAATCGCTCGCCGCCACATAGCCACGCTCGGGATCGTTGCGATCGAGCTTCCAGATGAACTGGCCGGAGCCGAAGTCCATGTACGGATCGTCGATGCTCTTGATCTGATGGCCGCGCGCCTCCAGCGCATGCGCGACCTGCGCATCGAGCGTCGATTCGACATCGACCGAGAAATCGCGATTCACCTTCCAGCGCGGCGCATCGCACGCGGCCTGCGGCTGCTGGCCGTAATCGAGCATGCGCACGACCGTCTGCAGATGGCCTTGCGGCTGCATGTCGCCGCCCATCACGCCAAAGCTCATGACCGCCTCTTCGCGGCCGTCCACCTGCTGCGTGAGGAAGCCCGGAATGATGGTGTGGAACGGGCGCTTGCCGCCTGCGACGACGTTGGGCGAGACCGGGTCCATCGAGAAGCCGCAGCCGCGGTTCTGCAGCGCGATCCCCGTGCCCGGCACCACCACGCCCGAGCCGAAGCCCATGTAGTTCGACTGGATGAAGCTCACCATCATGCCGCGCTCATCGACGGCGGACAGATAGATCGTGCCGCCCGACCTCGGCATGCCGAAATCGAATTGCGTCGCGCGCTTCGGGTCGATGAGCTTCGCGCGCTCCTTGAGATACGCGTCGTCGAGCATCTGCTCGGGCGTCACGTCCATCGAGCGCGGATCGGCGACATAGCGATAGACGTCGGCGAATGCGAGCTTCATGGCCTCGATCTGCAGATGCTGCGATTCGATGCCATCGCGCGGCAACGACGCGACATCGAACTGTTCGAGAATGCCCAGCGCGATGAGCGCGGCAATGCCCTGGCCGTTGGGCGGAATCTCGTGCATCCGATAGCCGCGGTATTCCTTCGAAATCGGCGCCACCCAATCCGCGCGATAGTTGCGCAAATCGTCGCGCGTGAGCGCCCCGCCGCCCTCGCGCGCGAACGCGGCGATACGCTCGGCGATTTCACCTTCGTAGAAGGCGCGCGGGCCGAGTTCGGCGAGCCGCCGCAGCGTGGCCGCGTGGCCCGGCAGGCACACGCGCTCGCTGATCTCGGGCGCCCGGCCGCGCGGCATGAAGGTCTCGGCAAAACCGGGCTGGTCGCGCAGCTCGGGAATGGCCGCCTGCCATTTGTGCGCGACGATCGACGCGAGGGCGTAGCCGCGCTCGGCGATCTCGATCGCGGGCGCCATCAGATCGGCGAACGGCAGCGAGCCGAACTTCTCGTGCAGCGCTTCCCAGCCCGCAATCACGCCGGGCACCGTGACGGTATCCCAGCCACGCTTGGGCTGCTTCGCGATGCCGTTTTCCTCGCCGTATTTGCGCCGGAAGTAATCGGGGTTCCATGCTGCCGGCGCCGTGCCCGAGGCATTCAGGCCGTGCAGTTGCGCGCCGTCCCAGACGAGCGCGAACGCGTCGCCGCCGAGGCCGCACGACACCGGCTCGACCACGGTGATGGCCGCCGCGGCCGCGATTGCGGCGTCCACGGCATTGCCGCCCTTCCAGAGCATGCGCAAGCCCGCCTGCGCGGCGAGCGGATGCGAGGTCGAGACGATGTTGCGGGCAAACACCGGCAAGCGCGGCGTCGAATAAGGGTTCTGCCAGTCGAAGCGTGTCATGACGATACCGATTGAGGATGGAAAAACGCAGCCCCCGCAATGCAAATGCACCGGCCGATAGGGCAGTTATCTCGGAATATGACGATTATCTTGAAGGCTCAAGCAAAAAAATATTAATATTTTGTTTTCGATACTTAAATTTTTCTTTCCATGCTTTCCCTGCGCATGCTGCGTACCCTGCAAGCCGTGGCCCGGAGCGGCTCGTTCGCCCTGGCGGCGGAAAAGACGGCGCTCACCCAGGCGGCCGTGAGCCTGCAAATGCGCGGGCTAGAAGAGGCGCTGGGCCGGCAGATCTTCGACCGCCGCGCGCGCCAGGTGGCGTTGACGAGCGAGGGCCGGGAAATCTGCGCGCAGGTCGAGCGCATTCTCGAACTGATCGACGAGCTGCCGGCCCGCGCCGAGGACACGATCCGCGGCTCGGTCATCGTGGGTGCCGTGGTGTCGGTGATCGGCGCGCTCTCGCTTGCCGTGGCGCACCTGAAGACCGAGCATCCCGAGCTCGAAGTGCGGCTCACTTCCGCGCGCTCGGCAGAACTCGCGCAGATGGTGGAGGCGGGCGAAGTCGATCTCGCCGTGGTGGTCGGCAATGCGCAGGGCACCTTGTACGAATCGCTCGCATGGACGCCGCTCTATCAAGAGCCGCTCATGCTGGTGGCGAGCGGAGCCACTTCGGGCGGCGACGTGCGCCGCATTCTGCGCGAACGCAGCTTCCTGCGCTTCGATCGCCGCGTGCCGACCGGTGGCGTGATCGACGCAGCGTTGCGCACGCTCGGCCTCGAGCCGCAGGAGTATCTGGAGCTCAACTCCATCGAAACGATCGTCTCTCTGGTGCGCGACGACGTGGGCGTGAGCGTGCTGCCCGTCCTCCACAACGGCAACTGGCACGACGACGCGAATCTGCGGCTGATTCCGCTTTGCGATCCACCGTTCATGCGCACGGTGGGCATGATTCACCGGAAATCGAACCAGCGCACGTTGCTGTTCAATACACTTGCGCAGATGCTGCGTTGATCCCCCGTTGATCCCGCTTTGATCTATCGTTGGCGCCATCCCTCGCACACACGCACCATGCAAAAATCGCCCCGCGCCCGGATTGCGAAGCTTGTCCCCGGACCCGGCAAGTGGATGCCGGCCCTGCTGTGCGCCGTGGCGCTAACGGCATGCCAGCTCCCGCAGCCGGGCGAGCGCACGCAATCGTCCGCCCTGAGCGCTGAAGAGGCGCGCGGCACGCCGCTGGGCAAGGCGATCGAAGGCACGCTGGCGACGCATCCGGGCCTGAGCGGCATCGACCCGCTCGCGAACCCGCTTGAAGCGTTCGCGTCGCGCGTGGATCTCGTGCGCACCGCGCAGCGCACGCTCGACGTGCAGTACTACATCTGGCGCAACGACCTCACAGGCACGTTCCTGCTCGAAGAGCTGCGCGAAGCGGCCGACCGTGGCGTGCGCGTGCGGCTCCTGCTCGACGACAACGGCATTCCCCATTCGCTCGACAGCACGCTCGCGGCGCTCGACGCCCACCCGAACATCGAGGTGCGCCTGTTCAATCCGTTCGTCGTGCGCAGGCCGAAGTTCATCGGCTTCCTCACGGACTTCGCGCGACTGAACCGGCGCATGCACAACAAGTCGCTGACCGCCGACGGCATCGCGACCATTCTGGGCGGGCGCAATATCGGCGACGAATACTTCGGCGCAACCGACGGCGTGGTCTTCGCCGATCTGGACGTGCTCGCGATCGGCCCGGCGGCCAGCGATGTCGCGCACGATTTCGACCGCTACTGGGCCAGCGCGCCGGCGTGGCCCGCGCACGAGATCCTGGCCGCGCCGCGCCCGGCCAAATTCGACGCGCTCGACGCGCTCGACCGCGCGGCGCGCGCGGTGCGGGACAATCCCGCCGCCGCGGCCTATACCGCGGCGCTGCGCGAGCAGACCGATGTGCGCCGGCTGCTGGACGGCGCGCTGCCGCTCGAATGGGCCCGCACGCGGCTCGTGAGCGACGACCCCGCGAAGGCGCAGGGCAAGGCCACGCCGGAATCGCTCGTGCTCAGCCAGTTGCGCGACATACTCGGCGAGCCCGAACGCGAGCTCGATCTGATCTCGCCATACTTCGTTCCCGGCAAGACGGGCACGCAGTACTTCACGCAGCTCGCGCAACGCGGCGTGACCGTGCGCGTGCTCACGAATTCGCTCGAAGCCACCGACGTGCTGCCCGTGCACGCCGGCTACGCGCGCCGACGCGTGCCGCTCCTGAAAAGCGGCGTCGAACTGTTCGAATTGCGCCGCGCCGCGGGCACGAGCGCGGCCAAAGAGCATGCGCCGGGCGTATTCGGCAGCTCGGGCTCGAGCCTGCACGCGAAGACCTTCGCAGTGGACGGGCAGCGCGTCTTCGTGGGCTCGCTCAATTTCGACCCGCGCTCCGCCAACCTGAATACCGAACTCGGCCTCGTGATCGAAAGCCCCGTGCTCGCCCACCGCATCGAATCGGCGTTCTGGACCCAGGTGCCCGAGCTCGCCTATGAGGTGAAGCTCGATCCCGATGGCTCGCTCTACTGGATCCGCCAATCGGGCAACAACGTCATCCGCTACGACTCGGAGCCCAATTCGCGCTGGAGCACGCGTCTTGCGGTCTGGTTCTTCTCCATCCTCCCCATCGAGTGGCTGCTGTAAGCGGCGCTGCGCATTTATTTCCGAAGCGAAACGCCGCGCCCGGGTAATTCCCGATTTCACCAAAGTTGTCTATACAAGATGATCGGGCAATCTGGCTATCCGCCGCGCGGATGCCCTGCCTCGTCATCGTTATCGGAGCCGCTTGTGGCCTTTCCCGAATCCACCATCAAGCTCGAACCGGAAGGCCGCAAGTTGCTGGAAACGCGTTCGATCGACTACATCCCCGACGCGGAACGGCACGGCAGCCTGTTCAGCCAGTTCACGCTATGGCTCTCGGCCAACCTGCAGGTCACCGCGATCATCACGGGCGCGCTGGCCGTCGTGCTCGGCGGCGACGTGTTCTGGTCGCTCATCGCGTTGTTGATCGGGCAACTCGTGGGCGGCACGGTCATGGCGTTGCACGGCGCGCAGGGCCCGCAACTCGGCCTGCCCCAGATGATCTCCAGCCGCGTGCAGTTCGGCGTCTACGGCGCCGCGATTCCCATCGCGCTCGTGTGCATCATGTACGTGGGCTTTTCGGCAAGCGGCACGGTGCTCGCGGGCCAGGCGACGGCCCAGTTGCTCGATGTTTCCGATACGACCGGAATTTGCCTGTTCGCCGCGCTGATCGTCGTGCTGACGCTTCTCGGCTACCGCTCGATTCACTTCGTGGGCCGCATCGCGAGCGTGATTGGCGTGCTCGCGTTCGCCTACATGTTCGCGCAGCTTTTCGCGCATCACGACATTGGCGCGCTGCTCGCCAACCGCCATTTCTCGACGGCGAGCTTCCTGCTCTCCATGTCGCTTTCCGCTTCGTGGCAAATCGCTTTCGGCCCTTATGTCGCGGACTATTCGCGCTACCTGCCGCGCTCGACTTCGCCAGTGAAGACGTTTTTCGCCGTGGGCCTTGGCTCGGTGATCGGCGCGCAGGCCGCCATGGTGTTCGGCGTATTCGCGGCGGCGCTCGCCGGGCACGCGTTCGCGCATCATGAAGTAGCCTACATCGTCGGCCTGGGCGCGAGCGGCGCGGTCGCCGCGCTGTTGTACTTCAGCATTGCGTTCGGCAAGCTCACCGTGACCACGCTCAACGCCTACGGCAGCTTCATGTCGATGGCGACGGTCGTGAGCGCGTTTCGCGCGAAGCGCGCGATCTCCACGCGCCACCGCTTCGTCTATATCGTCGGCATGGTGGGCATTTCGACGCTGGTCGCGCTCGCCGGGCGGCATGCCTTCCTCAAGGATTTCACGGCGTTCATCCTGTTCCTGCTGGCCTTCTTTACGCCCTGGAGCGCGATCAATCTGATCGATTTCTACTGTTTCACGCAATCGCGCTACGACGTGCCCGCGCTCTCCGACCCGAACGGACGCTATGGCCGCTGGAACGTGAAGGCCATCGCCATCTATGCACTCGGCGTGATCGTGCAATTGCCGTTCATGTCCACGGGCTTCTATACCGGGCCGTTCGTGGACGCGCTGGGCGGCACCGATATCTCGTGGATCCTCGGGCTGATCGTTCCGGGCGCGGTCTATTACATCGTCATGCGCCGCGCGCCGCAGGCCATTCCTGACCGGCTGATCCTGCCGGCCGAGCGCGATTGATACGTGAGATTTGATACTCGATGATGCCGGCCTGAACGCCCGCAAACAAAAAAGCTCTGGATTACGCATCCAGAGCTTTTTTCGCGCGCGACGCAAGCGTTCGCGCGTATTCCGTCTTCAGGCCGCCGCGGCGTTCAGCGCTTTCACGGCGTCGAGCGCGCCGCCCACCATTTCGCGCAGCGTCGGCTCGATCTTGTCCGCGAGCGCGGGCGCGTAATCGAACGGAGCGTGCTCGTTCATGTACGTGGACTGGCACATTTCGAGCTGGACGGCATGCACGCCGTCCACCGGCGCGCCGAAATGGCGCGTGATGTAGCCGCCCTTGAAGCGCCCGTTCGCAATCCAGGTGTACGCACTGCCCGCCGCGGCCTGCTCGACGCGCGCCTGCACCGATGCATGCGCGGTGCGCCCCTCTTGCGTGCCGATATTCAGGTCCGGCAGCTTGTCCTCGAACAGACGCGGCAACACGCTCGCGATCGAATGCGCCTCCCAGAGCAGCACGTTCGCATGCTGGCTGCGCAGGCGCTGCAACTCGGCGCGCAGCGTGTCGTGATACGGCTGCCAGTAAGCGGCCACGCGGCGCTGACGCTCGGCCGCATCGGGCGCGCAACCCTCGCGGTAGAGCGGCTCGCCGCGAAACGTTTCGGTGGGGCACAGCGACGTGGTGGTTTGGCCCGGATAAAGACTTTCGTCGTTGGGCGGGCGGTTCAGGTCGATCACGTAGCGCGACACGCGCGCGCCCAGAATCGTCGCGCCCAGCGCCTTCGCGAACGCGTAGAGGCGATCGAGATGCCAGTCGGTATCGGCGAGGCTCAGGGCAACATCCGTATATTGGCCGCGCAGCGCCTCGGGAATGGACGTGCCCAGATGCGGGATCGAAACGAGCAGCGGCGCGTCGCCGCGCTCGAGTGTGTAGAGGTCGGTCATGAGTCGGTCCGTTCAATAAGTCACAGCGAATCACAGCAGATTACGACGCAGAGTGCCGGCGCTCGCGCGCCGTTCACGCGCGGTTCACGTATCAGCCAGCAAACGCGCAAGCGTCTTGCGATAGTCCGCGTAAAGGCGTTCCTCGTCGCGATGGCGGCGGCGCTCGACCACTTTCTCGCCCGCCGTGTAGACGTCGAGCACGGGCGTTTCGCCATGCTCGCAGAACACGACCGAAGAAAGCCACGTTTGCGGCGTCTTTTCCGCGAGATCGGGATGCTGCGAGTCGAGCACGATCCAGTCGGCGCGCGCGCCCGCTTCGAGCGCGCCCACCGCGCGGCCGGCCGCCCGGGCGCCGCCCGCGAGCGCCGCGGCGAAGAGCCGGTCCGCCACGTTCGCCGCCTGCGGCGCGGCCAGCACATTGCGCTCGCGTCGCACGAGACGCTGGCCGTATTCGAGCAGGCGCAATTCCGCGCGCCAGTCCACGCCGATATGGCTGTCCGAACCCACGCCGAACACGCCCTGCGCTTCGAGGTAATCGTGCGCCGGGAAAATGCCGTCGCCCAGATTCGCTTCCGTGGTGAGGCACAGCCCCGCCACTGCGCCGCTCTTCGCGAGCTTCTGGGTCTCCTGCGCGTCGACGTGCGTGGCGTGCACGAGGCACCAGCGCGTGTTCACGTCGAAGCGGTCGAGCAGCCATTGCACCGGGCGCGCGCCCTCGGTCTCGACGCAGGCGTCGACTTCGGCGGTTTGCTCGGCAATGTGGATATGCACCGGCGCGCCGGGCAGCGACGCATCGAGCCCTTCGAGCAGCGTGCGCAACGACGCCTGCGAAACCGCGCGCAGCGAATGCGGCGCCACGCCGTAGCGCAGCGCGCCATGCTCGGGCCGCTCGCCGCGCACCGCCTCGATGATCGAGAGCAGTTGCTCAGGGGTATTGATGAAGCGGCGCTGGTCGTCGCGCGGCGCGCGCGCGCCGAAGCCGCTGTACTGATAGAGCACCGGCAGCATCGTCATGCCCACGCCGGTCTCGCTCGCGGCGTCCACCACGCGCTGCGCAAGCTCGGCCGGGTTCGCGTAGCGCTGGCCGTCGTGCGCGTGATGCACGTAGTGGAATTCGCAGACCGAAGTATAGCCGGCCTTGAGCATCTCCACGTACAGCCAGCGCGCAATGGCCCCCAGATCGTCGGGCGTGATGCGCGCCGCGAAACGATACATCAGATCGCGCCAGCTCCAGAAGCTGTCGGTAGGGTTCGCGCGGTATTCGGTGAGGCCCGCCATCGCGCGCTGGAATGCGTGCGAGTGAAGATTAGGCATGCCTGGTATAACCGGGCCGGCCGCTTGCGCGACGCCTGCGGGCGCGGCGGGCAGATCCGCCTGAACGCGTTGCAGGGTGCCCGCCTCATCCCATTCGAGCAGCACGTTGCGGCGCCACCCTTGCGGCAGCCAGGCGTGCGCCGCGAACAGCGCGCGTGAGTTGGAATTCATGTTCGATGCCTGGTTCATGCGTTCAGTTCATGCGTTCAATTCGTGGTCAAACGGCGCTGGTAGACGGTCTTGCCGCCACGCACGACGCGCGCGCACAACGGCCGGCCAATCCAGTACGCCAGCTCGGCGAGCGATTGCACGTCCCACACCGCGAAGTCCGCCGGGCGTCCCGCCGCGAGCGTGCCGTGGCGTTCGGCGTCGCCGAATGCGCGCGCCGCGTGTTGCGTCACGCCCTGCAGCACCTCGGGCACGGTCATGCGGAACAGCGTGGTCGCCATGTTCATCATGAGCAGCAGCGAAGTCGTGGGCGAGGTGCCCGGATTGCTGTCGGTCGAGATCGCGATCGGCACCTCGTAGCGGCGCAGCAATTCGAGCGGCGGCAATTGCGTCTCGCGAATGAAATAATACGCGCCCGGCAACAGCACCGCGACACTGCCCGCGTCCTTCATCGCCGCCACGCCGGCTTCGTCGAGAAACTCCAGATGATCCGACGACAGGGCGCCGTAGCGCGCGGCCAGCGCCGCGCCGCCGCTATTCGACAATTGCTCGGCGTGCATCTTGACCGGCAGATTGCGGCGCGCGGCCGCTTCGAACACGCGCTCACTCTGCGCGATCGAAAAGCCGATGCGCTCGCAAAACACGTCCACTGCATCGACGAGGCCTTCGTCGGCCAGCGCGGGCAGCATGCGCTCGCACACTTCGTCGATATAGTCGTCGGCGCGTCCAGCGTATTCGGGCGGCAACGCATGCGCGCCGAGGAAGGTCGTGCGCACCGTGACCGGATGGCGCTCGCCGAGCTGGCGCGCGACGCGCAGCATCTTGCGCTCGGCGGCAAGTTCGAGGCCGTAGCCCGACTTGATCTCGACGGCGGTGACGCCCTCGGCAAGCAGCGGCTCGAGGCGCGCAGCCGATTGCGCGTAGAGTTCCGCTTCGCTCGCGGCGCGCGTCGCGCGCACCGTCGAAACGATGCCGCCGCCGTTGCGCGCGATCTCTTCGTAGCTCACGCCCGCGAGGCGCTGCGCGAATTCATCGGCGCGCTGGCCGCCGTACACGAGGTGCGTGTGGCAATCCACGAGGCCCGGGGTCACCCACGCGCCCCCGAGATCCTCGCGCGGCCACTGCGCGAATTGCGCCGGCAACGCCGACGCCGCGCCCTGCCATGCGACCTTGCCGTTTTCGACGGCGATGGCCGCGTCTTCGATGGTGTGCCCCGGGTCGCCCTGCGGGCACAGCTTCAGGTGATGCCAGACAGTCTGGGTCATGGAGATTGCGCGGCGCTGCGATGCGCCGCGTCGCTATCAGGTTCTCGAAGGTTCTCGATCCGCGTGCGCGTTCACGAGGTCCAGCGCGATGGCGAGCAGCGCGCCCTCGCCCTGGGTCTCGATTCGAACGGCACGCGCCGAATCCGCGGCACCGGCCGTGTCGATGCGCAGCGTGTCGCCGGTCGCGAGCAGCGTGGGCCCGGCGCCATTCACGCGCACGCTCGCCTCGCCTTGCGCGCAGTAAAGCAGCACGGTGCCGGCCTCGATGCGGCGCGCCACCTTCTCGCGCCACACTTCGAACGACGCGCGCGCCGCGTCGCGGCGCACCATCAGGTTGAAGTCGCGCGTGGGGCCGTCGACGAGGCGCGCATCGATGGGCGCTTCGCCGTCGAAACGCGCGACGTCGAGCGCGCGCGCGAGTGTGTGCGTACGCACAGGTGCGCCGCCGTGCGCCGCCGTCTCGTCGAGCACCATGCCCGCGCCTTCGAGCAGCACCAGCGTGCGCGCTACGCCCTCGAAGCGCGAAAACGGACCCGCTTGCGCGACGTCCGCTACGCTCACGCGCCATGCGAATTCACCAGGCGCAGCGCCAGGCAGATGCGCAACCGCGATCTCCCGCGTGACGCCGCCGCCGTTCTTCCACGGCGACGCCACGAGATCGGCGCCGCGCAGCAGCGTGAGCTGCGCGGTGCGGGTTTCGTGGGCGAGACTCATCGGCCCAGCATCGGCAGCTTGAGGCCCGCTTCACGCGCCGTCTGCTGCGCAAGCTCGTAGCCGGCATCCGCGTGACGCATCACGCCCGTGGCCGGATCGTTCAGCAGCACGCGGCCCAGACGCTCGTGCGCTTCCTTCGTGCCGTCCGCCACGATCACCACGCCCGAGTGCTGCGAGAAGCCCATGCCCACGCCGCCGCCGTGGTGCAG
>JAITTX010000348.1 GCA_031286755.1 Paraburkholderia sp. | reverse complement strand
GCGCTTTTCAGCCTCCGTTCGCAACGCCTCCGCATTAAAGGGACGCACTGGGGACGCACTACCTCCCCGTCTTACCCCATCGATGGAAACCATTTTCACCGTTCTCATTCTGCTCCTTGCCGTGGCGCTTTCGGGCGTCGTCGTGCGCCTTTTGCCCGTCAAGCTGCCGCTGCCGCTCTTGCAGATCGCCATCGGCGCGTTGCTCACGTTTCCGCGCCTCAATCCGCACGTCACGTTCGATCCCGACATCTTCATGGCGCTGTTCATCCCGCCGCTCCTGTTCGCGGACGGCTGGCGCATGCCCAAGCGCGAATTCTTCATGCAGCGCCGCGCGATCCTGATGCTCGCGCTCGGCCTCGTGCTGTTCACCGTGGTGGTCGTGGGCTATTTCGTGCACTGGCTCGTGCCGCAGATTTCGCTGCCGGTGGCCTTCGCGCTCGCCGCCGTGCTCTCGCCCACCGACGCCGTCGCGCTCTCCGCCATCGCCGGCAAGGACAAGATTCCGGCGCAGCTCATGCACATCCTCGAAGGCGAGGCGCTGATGAACGACGCGTCCGGCCTCGTCGCGCTCAAGTTCGCCGTGGCCGCCGCGCTCACCGGCTACTTCTCGCTGCGCGAAGCCACGCTCAGCTTCTTCCTGATCGCGGCGGGCGGGCTCGCCGTGGGCGCGGCTATCGGCTGGCTCTTCAGCTTCGCTTCCGCGCGCTTTCTCAATGTGACCAGCGAAGGCGACCCCGCGCCCGGCGTGGTGATGACGCTGCTGATTCCGTTCGCCGCCTATCTCTTCGCGGAGCATCTCGAAGTCTCGGGCGTGCTGGCCGCCGTGGCTGCCGGGATGATGATGAACTACACGAGCGTCGCGCACATGGGGCCGGTGTCCGCGCGCGTGCGCGCGAGCAGCACCTGGCAGATGATCGAATTCGTCTTCAACGGCATGGTGTTCACACTGCTCGGACTGCAATTCCCCGGCATTCTCGGCAAGGCGCTGCTCGACGCGCATCACACCAGCAACGTGCAGATGCTGCGCCTCCTCGGCTATATCGCCGCCGTGCTCGCGGCGCTCTACGCGATGCGCTTCAGCTGGGTGTGGCTGCTGCGCTGGGTAGCGAGCCGCGGCGCCGCGCGCCACGGCATGGCCAACGCGGTGCCGGGCCTGCGCACCGTGGCGATCACGACGGTGGCCGGCGTGCGCGGCGCGGTCACGCTCGCGGGCGTGCTCTCGCTGCCCGTAGCGCTCAAGAGCGGCGTGCCGCTGCCGGGCCGCGACACCGCTATTTTTATCGCCTCGGGCGTGATTCTCGCCTCGCTGCTGGTGGCGATCGTCGGGCTGCCGCTGCTGCTGCGCGGCGTGAAGCGCGGCACCAGTGCGGCGCACGCCGCCGAGGAGCGCGCCGCGCGCGCCCAGGCGGCCCAGGCCGCGATTCGCGCCGTGGATGCGCTGCACGAGAAAGCCACCGAGGACATGGACGAATCGCAGGCCGCCTACGCCGCCGACGTCACGGCGCGCGTGATGGACACCTACCGGCGACGCCTCGCGACGCTCGACGCCGACCGCGACCGCGCCAGGCACGCGCGCGAGGCCGAGGCGCTCGAATTGCAGATGCGTCTGGCGGCCATGCGCGCCGAGCGCGCGACGCTGCTCGACCTGCGCAACCGGCAGACGATCAACGACGAAACGCTCACGAAGCTGATGCGCGAAGTGGATCTCTCCGAAACCGCGATGACCACGCGCGGGCGTAACCGGGGATAAATGCGGCGGCTAACGCGGCGGCTTCGCGAAGAAGCTCACGAGCAAGCGCCCCAAAAAACAAACGCGACGCCCTTCGAAAGAGGCGTCGCGTGTTTTTTTCATGCGCGCGAGTCTTGCGCGCCGGGGCGTGGTGCGGCGTGGCGCCTGGCGCACCTTCGGCGCGCGAAGGCGCCGCGCCAAGTCACCTTAAACCGCCGCTTCCTGCGCCGGCTTCTTGCGCAGCAGCGCGTAGAGGATGATGGCGCCGAAGGTTGCCGTGCCAATGCCGCCGAGCCCGAAATTGCCGAGCTTGAGCGAGAAGTCGCCCGCGCCGAGTATGAGCGTGACGGCGGCCACGATCAGGTTGCGGTTATCGGAGAAGTCGACCCGGTTGACGACCCAGATGCGCGCGCCCGTCACGGCGATCAAACCGAACACGACGATGGAAGTGCCGCCGAGCACCGGGCCCGGAATCGTCTGAATCACGGCGCCGAACTTCGGCGAGAAACCGAGCACCAGCGCGATGAGCGCCGCGATCGCGAACACCAGCGTCGAATAGATCTTGGTGACGGCCATCACGCCGATATTCTCCGCGTAGGTCGTCATGCCCGTGCCGCCCGAGAAGCCCGAGACGATGGTGCCCAGGCCGTCGCCAATGAACGCGCGGCCCACGTAGCGGTCGAGGTTGGTGCCCGTCATGGCGGAAACGGCCTTGATGTGACCGAGGTTCTCCGCCACGAGGATCACGGCGATGGGCACGAGCATCGTCATCGCGTGCGGATCGAACACCGGCGCCGTGAACTTCGGCATGCCGAACCACGCGGCGTTGGCGACGATCGCGAAGTCGACCGGCTTGCCCATGCCCATGCCGTTGGTCACGATCGCATAGATCATGTAGGCAATCGCGAGGCCCACCAGAATCAGCAGGCGCTGCAGCATGCCGCGCGTGAACACGGCCACACCGCCCACGCAGAGAATGGTGACGAGCGCCATCCAGGAATCGAACTGCGAGGCGCTCACGCTCTTCACGGCGATGGGCGCGAGATTCAGGCCGATCACGGCCACAATCGCGCCGGTCACCACGGGCGGCATCAGCGTTTCGATCCAGTTCGTGCCGATGACCGAAACGAGCACGCCGATCAGCGCGTAAACCACGCCGCACGCGATGATGCCGCCGAGCGCGACCGGGATATTGGTGTTCGGCCCATGACCGCCGTAGCCCGTGACCGCGATCACGAGGCCGATGAACGCGAAGCTCGAGCCGAGGTAGCTCGGCACGCGGCCGCCGACCAGCACGAAGAACAGCAGCGTGCCGATGCCCGACATGAAGATGCACAGGTTCGGGTCGAAGCCCATCAGCAGCGGCGCGAGCACGGTCGAGCCGAACATCGCGACGACGTGCTGCACGCCCATCGCGACCATCTGCGGCCACGCGAGGCGCTCGTCGGGGCCGACCACGCGCGAGGCCGCGCCGGTCGATTGCACCCGCCAGCGCGGGAAGTAGGAATCGGACATGGGGAAAGGGCTCCTGTCGGTCGCCGGCTGCCAAGGATGCGCCGGTCTGGAATCTGGCGCGAGTTTACGGAGCGGAAATGGGACTG
>JAITTX010000347.1 GCA_031286755.1 Paraburkholderia sp. | reverse complement strand
ACATGGACCGCCAGGACTTCACGCACACGATCCGCACGCAGATGTTCATCGACGGCCGCTTTTGCGCCAGCGGCAACGGCAACGGCCGCACGTTCGCCGTGTTCAACCCGGCCACGGGCGCGGAAATCGCCCAGGTGCCGGACGCCGCCGACGCCGACGTCGATGCGGCCGTCAGCGCCGCGCGCCGCGCCTTCGAAGCCGACACGTGGCGCCGCCTGCCGCCCGCCGAACGCGAGCGCCTTCTCCTGAAGCTCGCCGATCTCGTCGAGCGCAACGGCGACGAACTCGCCGCGCTCGAAACGCTCAACCAGGGCAAGCTGCTCGGCTTCTCGAAGATGCTCGAAGTGGGCGGCAGCGTGCAATGGCTGCGCTATATGGCGGGCTGGGCCACCAAGATCGAAGGCAGCACCGTCGATCTCTCGCTCGCGTTCCCGCCCGGCGTGCGCTACAACGCCTCCACGCGGCGCGTGCCCGCGGGCGTGGTCGCCGCCATCGTGCCATGGAATTTTCCGCTGCTGATGGCGGTGTGGAAGATCGCGCCCGCGCTCGCCTGCGGCTGCACCGTCGTGCTCAAGCCCGCCGAGGAAACGCCGCTCACCGCCATTCGCCTCGCCGAGCTCGCGCACGAAGCGGGCTTTCCAGCGGGCGTGCTCAACGTCGTCACCGGCCAGGGCGAGACCGCGGGCGCGGCGCTCGTGCGTCATGCGGGCGTGGACAAGGTCACCTTCACCGGCTCCACCGAAGTGGGCCGCATCATCGGCAAGCAATGCGCCAGCGATCTCAAGCGCGTCTCGCTGGAGCTGGGCGGCAAGAGCCCCGTGATCGTGCTCGACGACTGCGATCCGCAACGCGCCATCGAGGGCGCGGCGGGCGCGATCTTCTTCAACCACGGCCAGGTCTGCACCGCGGGGTCGCGCCTCTATGTGCCGCGCGCGCGCTTCGAGGAAATCGTCGCAGGCGTCGCGCAGGTCGCGCGCGACACCGTGCTCGGCTCCGGCTTCGACGCCGCCACGCAGATGGGCCCGCTCGTCTCCGCGCGCCATCGCGACAAGGTGGCCGGCATGATCGCGCAGGGCCGCGCGGAAGGCGGCGAGATCGTGGCGGGCGGCGGCAACGGCAATCGCGCCGGCTATTTCGTCGAGCCCACCGTGATCGCGAACGCCACCAACCAGCCGCTCACCGTGGTGCGCGAGGAAGTCTTCGGCCCCGTGCTCGTGGCCATGCCTTACGACGACGTGGAGGAAGCCATCGCCGCCGCGAACGCATCCGAGTACGGCCTGGGCGCCAGCATATGGACCAACCGGCTCGACGGCGCGCTGCGCGTGGTGGACGCCGTGCAGGCGGGCACCGTCTGGGTCAACACGCACAACATGGTGGACCCGGCACTGTCCTTCGGCGGCTTCAAGGCCTCGGGCATCGGCCGCGAGCATGGACGCGCCATCATCGACGCCTACACCGAAACGAAATCGGTCTGCATCGCGTACTGAGGCGCAACGCCGTTGCGGGCGCGCGGGTGGGCACTTGGCACGGCGAGATGCGCTGATACGCGGTGATAAACTCCGGGGTCGAAATCGCGACGCCATGGCAGACAAGAACAGGCCATCGGGCGTCGGCTTTCATTGCGCCTACAACGACTCCACACCATGTATCTCTCGATCCTCGCCGTCGGCCTTGGCGGCTCGCTCGGCTCGCTGCTGCGCTGGGTGCTCGGCCTGCGCCTGAACGCCGTCTTTCCCACGCTGCCGCTCGGCACGCTCGCGTCCAACATCATCGCGGGCTACATCATCGGCGTGGCGCTCGCCGCGTTCGCGCGCCTGCCCGACGTCTCCCCGCAATGGCGCCTGTTCGTCATCACCGGCTGCATGGGCGGGCTCTCCACGTTCTCGACCTTCTCCGCCGAAGTGGTCGCGCATCTGCAGCACGGCCGCTTCGGCTGGGCCGCGGGCGAGATCGCCATTCACGTGTGCGCCTCCGTGCTGATGACGATACTCGGCATCGCCACGGTGGCCGCCGTGATGCGCTAAAGCTAGAACCGCGTCGCGCCTGGGCGAGCGCATGACAAAGGCCGTGGCGCTTGCGCGCGCACGGCCTTTGTTTTTGTGGCTTTATTGTGGATCGAACGGCCCTGCTTCAGGACATCGTTGCGCTCGCAACGCTCACGCCTGCGGCCGGCGATAGCCGCCCAGCAGACCGTTTCTCGTGAACACGAACTGCCAAAGCTGAATGTCGCGCGCGCGGAACGCACCGGCGCACGAAAGCAGGTAGTAACGCCACATGCGATAGAAACGGTGTCCCATCTCGGCCTCGAAGCGCGGCCACGCGGCCTCGAAGTTCGCGTGCCACGCCATGAGCGTGCGGTCGTAGTCGGCGCCGAAGTTGTGCAGGTCCTCGGTGACGAAGAGCCCGCCCGAGGCGTCCGCGACCTGGCCGATGGTGGGCAGCTCGCCGTTGGGGAAGATGTACTTGTCGACCCACGGATCGGGCGTGGTGTCGCGGCGATTCTTGCCGATCGTGTGCAACAGGAAGATGCCATCGTCGACGAGGCAACGGTGCGCCACTTCCATATAGGTGCGGTAATTCTTGGGCCCGACGTGCTCGAACATGCCCACGCTCGCGATGCGGTCGAACTTCTCGTCGAGCAGCCGGTAGTCTTGCAGGCGGAATTCCACCGGCAGGCCTTCACAGCGTTCGGCGCCCAGCGCCGCCTGCTCCTTCGAGATCGTGACGCCCACGCAGGACACACCGTAATTTTCGGCGGCGAACTTCATGAGGCTGCCCCAGCCGCAGCCGATGTCGAGCAGGCGCATGCCCGGCTTGAGCCCGAGCTTGCGGCAAATCAGATCGAGCTTGGCTTCCTGCGCTTCGTCCAGCGTCTTCGCGCCGCCCGACCAGTAGCCGCAGGTGTAGGTCATGCGCTTGTCGAGCATGGCCTCATAGAACGCGTTGCCGATGTCGTAGTGCTGCTGCCCCACCTTCCACGCGCGGCGCACGGTCTGGCGGTTCATGAGGCGCGCCTTGAGCGCATGAAACACGAGCCGGGCGGGATCGATCTGATCGTCCAGATGCGCGCGCAACACATGCGCGAAGAATTCGTCGAGCTGATCGCAGTCCCACTGATCGTCCATATAGGCCTCGCCGAGGCCCAGGTTTCCCAGCGCGACGACTCGCTCCGGCACCTGTGGATCGTGGATGCGCATATCCCACGGACGCGTGCCGTTGAGTCTCACATCGGCGCGCGCCAGTAGCTGGGCGGCGAAGCGCCAGGCCCCCGATGCGGAGGCCTGGCGGGCGGGTTGAGCGGTTTGAGATGCTTCGAGATCAGTCGTTGCCATACGTTCTCCGTGTAAGCCGGAGTTGGCGCCTTCGCTGTCGACCGGAGTGACTGCTTCGGCAATGCCTCCGATCCCATGCAGAGCTCCTTATTCCGGTCCCATGCAAGAGGTTGCTTTCAACACATTCGTCGTCGCGCACGCTGCGATAACCATTATGATGCACCCACTTCAAAAAACCTGCAGGAAGCCCGACAGCCCCCGGCGTGGGCGATAATCGGCGCTGCGCACCGCATTGCAACATGGGCGGGCCGGGCGATGCAGACTGCGCCGGGTCACGCCGACCGGGTCACACGAACCGGCGCCCGATTTATCCGCGCGGTGTGCGAGCGCCGCGCCCGAGACACTACCGAGGAACCCATGGCTTACGACGACAACAACATCTTCGCGAAACTCCTGCGCGGCGAAATTCCTTCCATCAGGCTGTGCGAGAACGACGCCGCGCTCGCGATCATGGATGTGATGCCGCAATCCGAAGGCCACGTGCTGGTGCTGCCGAAGGAGCCGGCCGAAGAGATTTACGAACTCTCGCCCGAAGCGATGGCCGCCGCGATGGCGATGGTGCAAAAAGTGGCCGGAGCGGTGCGCAAGGCGCTCGCGCCGGACGGCCTGATGATTGCGCAGTTCAACGGGGCGGCGGCGGGCCAGACGGTGCCGCATGTGCACTTTCACCTTATTCCGCGCCGCCAGGGCGAGGAACTGCGTATGCACGCGCGCGACATGGCCGACAAGGCCGAGCTTGAAGCGACAGCGCAGCGGATTCGCGCGGCGCTGTAACGCGTAGCGGTTTTCACTTCAACGGTGGATCAGGCGCGCACGCGGCTGAACAGGGTGAGAGCCGGGTGGCGCGAAGTTTGCCGACAGCCTCCTCGCGCTGCCAGGACTCTGCTATAATCCGACTCCCGCCGGAGAGATGGATGAGTGGTTTAAGTCGCACGCCTGGAAAGCGTGTATAGGTTAATAACCTATCGGGGGTTCGAATCCCCCTCTCTCCGCCAGAATTTGGTAAAAAACCCCGTAAATCAATGCTTTACGGGGTTTTTTGTTTTCCGGCCGCCAAACTTGTTCTTGTTCGCAACGGCGCCCACCCCGCAGCGGGACTGCGGGCTGGAGTATCCGGCAAACCCACCGCGTTACCTGAACGAACCGCAAACCGGCACAACGCGAACTGGCCACCCTTTCCCTTTCGCTTGACGCATCTCAAGCCACCTCCCCCGCCACTGCGCTCCAATATCCCGGATCCGCAACTATCGATAGGGAGCCTGCATGATGAAGAAGCTCGTACTGGGAACCATCCTGGCCATCGCGGCCGCGGGAGCGCAAGCCAACGATGCGCTGCAGATCAGCGACCTGGCGGCCACTGTCTATCAGGGCGGCGGCTCTGGCTATGTGACCGGCACGGCCACCAACACGTCCGCAAGTAGAATCCAGGCTGCAACAATCGCGATCAACCTCCTCGATGCGAGCGGCGCAATCATTGGCACCACATCGGCGCAGGCCACGGGCATCGAGCCGGGCCAACAGTGGAAATTCCGCGCGCCGACCACCCAGCCGTACAACCGCGCCGTAGTCGCCTCGGTCATCGCCTCATAGCCGTGTCGCGGAGCCCGGCAGCAGTCGCCGGGCCGCGCCTCTACCGCCTCTGCCGGCGCTTCGCTAAGGATGCCGAATATAATTCACCAGCGCCACCGCATACTCATCCGGCTTCCGGTCGATCAAACTCACCACGATCGTCGCCAGAAACCCGGCCGGCACGCCGAACACGCCCGAGCTGATCGGCTCGATGCCAAACCAGCGCGCCCCTTCGAATCCCGTGAGCTGCGTAAAGAACGGGTATGTCGAAACGATGTAGTACACGCACACGGCAAGCCCCGCCACCATCCCCGCCACGGCTCCCAGCCGCGTCGTGCGCTTCCAGAACACGCCCAGCACGAGCACCGGGAAGAGACTCGAAGCCGCCAGCGAAAACGCCGCGCCCACCAGAAATAGAATATTGCCTGCGTTGAGCGAGGCCACCCACGAAGCAAACAGCGCCACCCCCAACAGCAGGATCTTCGACATGGTCACGCGCCGCTGGCTCGACGCGTTCGGGTCCACCATGTGGTAGTACACGTCGTGCGACAGCACGTTCGAAATCGTCAGCAGCAGTCCGTCCGCCGTGGACAGCGCCGCCGCCAGCGCGCCCGCCGCCACGAGCCCCGACATCACATACGGCAGCCCCGCGATCTCGGGCGCCGCGAGCACCACCATGTCGGGCTGCATCTGGATGTCGCTCCAGTGCACGAGGCCGTCGCCGTTGATGTCGGCAATGCCGATCATGGTCGGTTCCATGCGCCGCCACTGCATCACCCAGTGCGGTAAGTCGGCGAAGTGCTGCCCCACCAGGTGCGAAAGGATCTCGAACTTGATGAGCACCGCGAGCACCGGCACCGTCAAATAAAACAGCGCGACAAAAAAGAGCGTCCACCCCACCGAGCGCCGCGCCGACGCCACCGAAGTCGTGGTGTTGTAGCGCGTGAGGATGTGCGGCAGGCTCGCCGTGCCCAGCGAGAGGCACAGCAGCAGCGAGAGAAAATTGCGTTCGTGAATGCGCCGCGCTTCGTCGCTATTGGCGGGAAACGGTTCGTGCATCGGCACCGGCGGCGCGGCGCGCGCGAGCAGGTCATCGCGCTGCTGCGTCCACGCCACGCGCGCGGCTTCGGCATCGCGCGGGAAATGCGCGATCTCGTGCTCGAGCGAGTCGATGTCGCGCAGCGGGCCGTTGTGGCGGCGCATGTCCGCGAGCGCGTCGACAAGGCGCGCCTTCTCCTCGCCATACGACTGCGGCAGCGCGTCCAGCCGCGACTGCCAGAGCGCCGCACGGTGCGCATACTCGTCGCGCACGCTCGTCTCCGCGCTGGTGTCGCGCACGTCGCGCTCGAGCGCTTCCACGCGCTGCATCACCTTGCCGTAATCGAGCTGCGGCAGCCAGCCAAGGTCGTTTCGATGCGCGATCAACGAAACCGGAATCAGGATTGCCGCGATCAGGATGATGTATTGCGCAACCTGGGTCCACGTGACTGCTCGCATGCCGCCCAAAAAAGAGCACACGAGAATGCCGGCCAGCCCGCAAAAAATGCCGATGGCGAAATCCACGCCGATGAAGCGCACCGCGATCAGCCCCACGCCCTGGATCTGCGCGACCAGATAGACGAACGAGCAGATGATCGTGGCCAGCACGGCAAGCGCGCGCACGAGATTGCTCGAGAAGCGCGTGCCGAGAAAGTCCGCGATGGTGTAGCGCGCGAGCTTGCGCACGTAGGGCGCGAGCAGGAACGCGACGAGGCAGTAGCCGCCAGTCCACCCCATCAGGTAGGCGAGGCCGTCGTAGCCGCTCGCGTAGAGCGAGCCCGCGAGGCCGATGAACGAGGCGGCCGAGAGCCAGTCGGCGGCTGTTGCCATGCCGTTGAAGAACGATGGCACGCGGCGTCCCGCGACATAGTATTCGACGAGGTCCGAGGTACGCGAGAGCAAGCCGATCACGGCGTAGACGGCGATCGGCACGAACAGGAACACGTAGCCGATCCACATGCCGGGGCCGGTGGCGATCTCGATGCGCCACATCACGAAGATGAAGGCGAGAAAGCCGAGCGTATAGAGCGCGTAGGAGCTGATGAGCCGGTGCGTGAGCTTCATCGTTGCTGCGCCTGGCTGGCCTCGCGAATGGCCATGTCCGCTTCGCGCGCGGCCTGCAGTTCGCGGTCGGCGCGCTGCATCAGCACGATGTAGAGCGCCACGAGCCCCATGTAAATGAGGATGGCCCCTTGCGCACCGATATAGAACGGCAGGCTGAAGCCGGCGAAGCGCACGCTGTCGAGCGCGCGCGCGAACAGCGGCACCACGAACGACACCGCGAAGCCGATGCTCATGAGCACGGCAATCAGCGCGACGTTGAAGCGCCAGTAGCGCCGATGCGCGAGCGCCATGGCCTCGCTCACCGGTGGCGGCTCGGGCAGGGGATTGGGGTTGTTCCGGGGTGTGGTGTGTGGCGCGGCCATGCGCCTGTGTAGCAAAAACGCGCATGGCCGGCAATCGGGAACATCCGGCCTTGCCTGGACCGGGTTGAGTGCCATAGCGCTCAACCCGTCAATCGAACAACGCTCAAGCGATGCTCAAAGCGCCTCGCCGAGCTGATCGAGAATCGCGGGATTCTCGAGCGTGGAGACGTCCTGGGTGATGGCCTCGCCCTTCGCGAGCGAGCGCAGCAAACGGCGCATGATCTTGCCCGAACGCGTCTTTGGCAGGTTCTCGCCGAAGCGGATGTCCTTGGGCTTGGCGATCGGCCCGATCTCTTTGCCCACCCATGCGCGCAGTTCAGCGGCGAGCTTCACAGCGTCGTCGCCTTGCGGGCGTGTCGCCTTGAGCACCACGAACGCGACCACCGCTTCGCCGGTCGTGTCATCGGGGCGGCC
>JAITTX010000315.1 GCA_031286755.1 Paraburkholderia sp. | reverse complement strand
ATCTAGTCTTGTGCGCGGCTGTCGGCTGGCTGCTCACGCTGCCGCAGACCTTCGCCTGGCGGGTGGTGCTCGGGCTGATCCAGTTCGGTGCGCTATGGAACCTGGCGGGTCTGTTCTGGCTCGGCTACGACACCGTGTGGCCGGGCGAGCCGGTGATTACCGGGGGCTTCTGCCTCGCCATTCTCGGGCTGCTCTTCCTGCGCAATCCGCTCGCGACACACCGGAGCTCGTGACGTGGGCGCGTTGCTCAAGCTGGTCGGGCCGTACCTGCTGGCTACGGCGATGGGAGCGGCCGGTGCGTGGTGGATCGCCTCGCACATCGGGGCAGTGGCGCTCGCAAACGAACAGGCCACCCACGCGAAGGACAACGAACGACACGCCGCGGATCTCACCGCGATGTCACGGGCCGCGCTCGACGCCCAGCAGCGGGCGATTGCCGAGCATGACACTGCGGCGAACCGCGTGGCCGACGTCGACGCGCAGCTCACCAAGGAACGGGAGACTCATGAAACCGATAGTGCCCGCTTGCGGGCTGATCTTGCTTCTGGCGCTCAACGGCTGCGCGTCGCCGTCGCGAACTGTGCTGCAACCGGTCGCAACGGTGTGCCCGGAACTGCCAGCGCCGCCCGCGGGGGCGATGGAGCCACCGCCTTCGCAGACCTCGACCGATCGGTTGCGCAACGCGTTTTCGGCGTCGCCGCCGACGACCAGCGGGAAATCGACAAACTGAAGGCGCTGCAAGGGTATGTGTGCGCGGTGCGGCCGGCGACGGCGGGCTGCACAGGCAATCGCTGAATCAGGCACAGAAATGGCGAAGGCCCCAAAGTGCCGAACAATGGGGCCTTCTCGCAGTGATTCTGTCCAAGGACGGCCCTTCCAAGACCTCGACCTTTCAGACCACTACGTGAAGTAACGCTATCACGTCGCGGAATCTCGAAATTCACGTCTGTTACGTTTCTTGTCGACGGTCAAGGACAGCAACTGTGTAAGGTTGGTGTGGCAACGTGGGACTGAACGAACGGGGCAGCGTGGTTAGCAGTTCTCAACTGTCGTTAGGAAGGTGCTGCTTGACTGGCTATCTGCTGAAGCTTCTTCCATGCATCGCCCCACGTTTGCATGCCATGTTCTCTGGCGATCTTGTAGGGAGGCTCGCCGTTGCGGGCGCGCTTCCCTGCCAGTCCCTTGACGGCGAACATTTCAAGCGCGAGTCGTGCTTCAGGCGTGTCGATGCCATGTTCACCAGCGACCGTTCGGCAGTTTTCGCCGTTGTGGGCACGTTTCCCCGCTCGTCCGTAGGCAGCAACCATTTTGAGCGCGCGATGGCTCTCCGTTGGAAGGGCATGCTCATTTCCGACTTCGACACAGGATTCGGTTGTATTCGTATCACTTACTCTTGCAGCTGCGACGGCGTGTGCCAAATTGTCCGATTCGCGAGTCGTGACGCTCCGTAGCTGCTCGAAGAGTGCCCCTTTCAGGTGATCCTGGACAGTTTTGGGGAACTCGCTGGCGTCGCTGACAAATCGTGCCACCTCACCTAGGTTGGAGCACACATGCAGAGGGCGCGCTGTTGCAGACTGCTTTCCAAAGACCAAGGCTGCCTCCGCACGAAGTGAAAGGGAGTGCATCTTCGGATGGGATGTAACGCCGTTGATATTTCGGAAGGCCACGACGTCATTCACAAATTTCTGCTGCGCCGGCGTTAGCCGAGATTCGAACAAGGCCAACTGCCTCGCATTGTCGCTGCTCAGCGCACGTGCGGGACTGATCATTTGACCGCTCCTCTCAAGATCGGAAAGGCCAATGCGGCTGAGGACAACGCTACCCGGATGAATCCGGTGCCGCATGCCAAAATAGGGAAACCAACTTTGCCACGATTTACATCGAAGGTTGGAGCGGGCGAAGGGAATCGAACCCTCGTCTTAAGCTTGGAAGGCTTCAGCTCTGCCATTGAGCTACGCCCGCACGATGGCGAAGGCCCCATCGCCAGCCAAGCATGGGGCCTTCTCGTAGCAGGATGTGCCAGATCCACACGGGGAGTGTAGTTGCTACGTGACGCCAGATTAGCGCCTGCAGGTCATCTCGAAATCCACATCGCCGGGATTTTTGTCGATGGTCAAAAACGGCGGCAGGCCGGAATGCACGTTTGAGCGTGATTCCCTTGGCGCGAGCCAAAAAATAGCCCGCCGAGATGGCGGGCTGAATCGATATCAAAGGAGATACCGAGGAGGTCGGGGGAGTATAAACCCGAGGCATTGAGCAGGCATGCAGTTGGCTGCCGCGCCCGGAGAGTCATGGTTTGAGGCGCGCGGCAATGTTCCGGCTGGGTTGGGCGCTGTGCCCAAAGTGTGCCCAGAATCGCGAACAAGGTCCCGGAAACCCCGGTAACACCGTGCAATCCCCTTTGTGACCGGCGCGGGGGATTTTCCGTTAAAAATCAGCTGGATAGGCGGTGTTTTCGGGGCGTCCTTATCACATCAGATCGGCATTGGATTCGAGGTGGAGCTTGCGCATGGCCGCGCGCTTCTGGGTGGCGACGGTCGTCACGGAGCGGCTCAGGCGCTTCGAGATTTCCGTGACGCTCAGGCCGAGCGCGAACAGGCGCACGACTTCGAGCTCGCGCGGCGAGAGCGGGTTGGAGCGGCGGAATTCGTCGGCGGTCGAGCCTTCGGTGGCAAGCCGCTCGGCAATGCGCGCGGAAAGCGTCGTGCCCGGCTCGACGAGCGCGCGCTGGCAGACCTGCGCGAGCGTCGGGATGGGCTCGTCCTTGCCGACGAGGCCAGCCACGCCCAGTTCGGCGAGCTCGTGCAGGATGCCGCCGTTGGTGAGCATCGTGAACACCACGAGCGGAATGTCAGGATAGAGCCGGCGCAGTCGGCTGACGAGACGCAGGCCGTCTTCGTCCTCGATCTCGCCCTGCATCGAGAAGTCCGTGACGATGAGGTCGCAAGGGGTGCTGCGCAATGTATCGAGAAGATCGGCACCCGACCCGGCGGTTGCTACGACCTTTTGTCCGGGTATCTGGTCCAGGTAGTCGGTGACGGCGGTGAGCACGACCGGATGGTCGTCGGCTACCACGATCCGCAGTTCTTGTGTTGCGTTCGTCATGGGCGTGAGCGTTTTGCCTGGATTCGCAGTCTGAAGGAGGGCGTAGGGAGCCGGGTCGTATGCCCTGCAGCGATGCATGATGTCTATCTCATTATATGACAGTGGTTTACTTCGCTTGTTGTAGGGTGCCACGGTGTTTTCCGTAGGAAGGTGCCCTCGCATCGTGTTTGGTCAGGTCACGGACGTGCCTGCGTTATCGGCTGGTTGGAGGGGACTGGCCGTCGGCGCCGTGGGCGTCGGCGTTGTTGGCGACGGAGCAGCGCGCGTGGAAACAGGCGACCGAAAATCCAGCCTCGTTGCCTGACGGCGTGGAGCAGGCCTGGCGGCACGCGCGCGTGGGCATTTGCGCAAACCGCAGCGGCACGGGGCGCACGCGCGGCTGCCCCGGATGGGCGGATTCCGCCCGTCCATGCACGGGGGCGCGGACCGGCCTCGCGCTGGCGAGGCAGAACACGATCGCCCACGCCGTCATCGCCCAGCCGAGCGCGCCGCAGGTTGCGATCAGCCAGAACGTGGAGCGGGGCTCGTGCCACAACAGGAACAGGGCGGCGAAGAAGGCAACATAGAAGAGCGGCAGGAGATAAATGCCGATGCCGCTGGCCCATTCGCAAGCGATCAGGATCCACGGCGCAGTGGACCGTTTCGGGCGAAGGGGGGCGGCTACGGACATGGCGGTAACTGATACAGGATGGCTGGGAGCAGGGGCGGCGTCGAAACACGTCATGGCTTGACTCTATCGATTCAGGCTGACAGACAAAATCGGACGATTTCGAGAAACATCGCATGGGCATGTACGAAGCCGAGCGATGCGCAGAGTGGCGGCGCGGGGTATGCTGCGTTGCCGCATTGCGCGGCGGCGCCGTGATTTTTCGGTGCGGTGGCGCGAACTCGATGCGCGGCGCATTGTCCTATACCGCCAAGGGAGGGCCGGCGCGGCCGCCCGCGCGGGACGTGACAGAACGCGTCGAAGCAGCGGCCGGCCGCCACGCGCTTGTCTCCCGGCGCTTCGCGCAGCGCCTCGCGCGCGCGGGCATCTTCTTCGCAGAATTTCCAGACAGGAACACCTCAATGCGCCGACGTCAATTTCTTCTCAGCTCCAGCGCCGCGCTTGCCGCAAGCGGTCTTGCTCTCGCCGGCTGTACCACGACCCCGCTGGGTTCGGGAAACAGCGCCGCCCAGAACACGGCCAGGCGCAACTCCATCGATGCGAGCGTGGACGCCACGCTCACGCGTCTTTACAGCACCGTGACCGGGTCGCAGGAACTGCTTTCGAGGGCGAGCGGCGTGCTCGTATTCCCGGGCGTGATCGCGGCGGGATTCTGGTTCGGCGCGCAATACGGCACCGGAGCGCTGCGCGTGAGCGGGCGCACCGAGGGCTACTACAGCACGCTGGGGGGCTCGTTCGGCCTGCAGATCGGCGCGCAGTCCAAGGACATCATCTTCGCCTTCATGAACCAGAGCGCGCTCAACGATTTCGTGAACAGCCAGGGGTGGTCCGCGGGCGCGGACGCTACGGTGGCGCTCGTCACCGTGGGGGCGAACGGCAATATCGACACCTCCACGGCCACCAGCCCCGTCGAGGCGTTCGTGCTGACCAACGCCGGCCTGATGGCCGGCGTCTCGCTCGAAGGCGTGAAGGTCTCGCGACTGGTGATCTGAACAGGTGGTCTGAACACCGGGCCGGGCTGCCGCGCGCAGCCGGTTCACAGATCTTTTTGGACGTTGTAGCGTCGCGGTTATCCCCGGTAAAACCCGGCAAGCCGCGCGGCGGCGCGCATTCCGGCGCGCCCCGCAGGACGCCTTCTTGCCGGGTTAACTATGATTTTGGAAATATTTAAATCTAAACTATACTGAGCTGGCGCGGCACGGAGCGCCGGGCGCCAGAGAAGATCATTGAAGGGGACGGTCATGGCAGAGCGGTCGTTTGTCGAGGAAGTGAAGAAGCTGCGCCTTGGCGCGGGCGAGGTGTTCAGCGGCGAAGGCATTCTCGCCGTGACGAAGGCGCTGCTCGAATCCGGGGTGGCCTATGTGGCCGGCTACCAGGGCGCGCCCATCTCGCATCTGATGGATGTGCTCGCGGACGCCCAGGACATCCTCGGCGACCATGGCATTCGCTTCGAGAACAGCGCGAGCGAGGCCACCGCCGCGGCGTCGCTGGCCGCCTCGGTCAACTATCCGCTGCGCGGCGCGGTCACCTTCAAGGCCACCGTGGGCACGAACGTCGCGTCCGACGCGCTCGCGAATCTCGCCTCGGGCGGCGTGACGGGCGGCGCGCTCATCATCGTCGGCGAAGACTATGGCGAAGGCTCTTCGATCATGCAGGAGCGCAGCCACGCGTTCGCCATGAAGTCGCAGATCTGGCTGCTCGATCCGCGTCCCAACCTGCCCGCGATCGTGCAGGCGGTGAAAGACGGCTTCGACCTTTCCGAGGCGAGCAGCACGCCCGTGATGCTGCAACTGCGCATTCGCGCGTGCCACGTGCACGGCCAGTTCGTGGCGTCCGACAATCGCCGCTCCGCTTTCACCATCAAGGACGCCCTCGAGCATCCGGCCCGCGACGTCGAGCGCATCGTGCTGCCGCCGGCGAGCTTCCTGCACGAGCGCGAGAAGATTCACGAGCGCTGGCCGGCGGCCGTGAAATTCATCGAGGAGCGCCAGCTCAACGAATTCTTTTCTGCCGACGCGCGCGATATCGGCATCGCGGTGCAGGGCGGCAGCTACAACACGGTGCTGCGCGCGCTGGAGCGGCTCGGTCTTGCCGACGTCTACGGCGAATCGGAAATTCCGCTTTACGTGATGAACGTGGCGTATCCGCTCATCGATTCCGAGTGGGAACGATTCTGTGCGGGCAAGCGCGCCGTGCTCGTGATCGAGGAGGGCCAGCCGAACTTCGTCGAGCAGAACGCGAGCGCGATCCTGCGCCAGCGCGGCGTGAGCGCGGCCTTGCACGGCAAGGATGTGCTGCCGCTCGCGGGCGAATACAACGCGGCCACGGTGATGAAGGGGCTGCGCGCGTTCTTCGAGCGCTATGGCGTGCTCGAGCCGCAACCGGCGCCGCGCAAGGTAATTCCGGTGAAAGCAGTGCCAGCGGTACCTGCGGCGCCCGCAGCCGTTGCCGCCCCGGCGCCGGGGGCCGTGCCGGAAAACGCGCAAGGTTTATCGGCCGGGGCCGCAACCGTGCCCGCGCTCGACGAAAGCGTGCACGCGCGGCCGCCCGGCTTCTGCACGGGCTGCCCGGAGCGCCCGATCTTCACGGCGATGAAACTCGTCGAGCGCGAACTGGGTCCGCACCACGTGAGCGCCGACATCGGCTGCCACTTGTTCTCGATCCTGCCGCCGTTCAACCTGGGCGCGACGACCATGGGCTATGGTCTCGGCAGCGCGAGCGCATCGGCGCTCAACGCGCGCGCCGACAAGCGCGCCATTTCGGTGATGGGCGACGGCGGCTTCTGGCACAACGGCCTCACGAGCGGCATCGCCAACGCGGTGTTCAACAAGAGCGACAACCTCACGATCGTCGTCGACAACAGCTACACGTCGGCCACGGGCGGCCAGGACATTCTTTCGTCGACGGCGTTGAACCCCACGCGCAGCACGGGTCACGAAATCGAACAGGCGGTGCGCGGCGTGGGCGTGAAGTGGGTGAAGGCGGTGCGCCGCACCTACGATCTCAAGACGATGATGGCGACGCTCAAGGAAGCGCTCACCACCAGCGAGAAAGGACCCAAAGTGCTGATTGCGCAGAGCGAGTGCATGCTGAACAAGCAGCGCCGCGAGAAGCCGAAGCAGCGCAAGGCGATCGCCGCGGGCGAGCGCGTGGTGCGCGAGCGCTTCGGTGTGGATTCGGACACCTGCACCGGCGATCATTCGTGCATTCGCCTCTCGGGATGCCCGTCGCTCTCGATCAAGCCGAACCCCGATCCGCTGCGCACCGACCCGGTGGCGAGCGTGCTCGATAGCTGCGTGGGCTGCGGCCTGTGCGGCGAGGTTTCGCACGCGGCGGTGCTGTGCCCGTCGTTCTATCGGGCGCAGATCATCAGCAATCCTTCGCAAATGGACAAGCTTCGCCAGCGCGTGCGCGACGTGGCGATTGGCTGGCTGCAACGCCGCGAGGCGCGGCGCCGCGCGCGCTACGCCTTCTGAGCGCGCCTTCGGACTTCTGGGCAAGACCATGACTAAAGCACAACCGATCAAGATTGCGATTCTCGCCATGGGCGGCGAGGGCGGCGGCGTGCTGGCCGACTGGGTCGTCGACCTGGGCGAGCACAACGGCTATTACGCGCAGACCACCTCGGTGCCGGGCGTCGCGCAGCGCACCGGCGCGACGATCTATTACGTCGAGCTGTTCGCGCGCGACGAGGCCGAGCCGCGCACGCCGATTCTGGCCTTGATGCCGCTGCCCGGCGACGTCGACGTGGTGCTGGCCTCCGAGTTGATGGAGGCGGGCCGCGCCGTGCAGCGCGGGCTCGTGACGCCCGAGCGCACGACGCTCGTGGCCTCGACGCACCGGGTGTACTCGATCGCCGAAAAAACCGCGATGGGCGACGGCCGCGTGGACGACGGCGCGCTCATTGCCCACGCGGGCCAGGCCGCGAAGCGCTTCGTGCGTTTCGACATGGCGCAGGCGGCCGAGGCGAGCGGCAGCGTGATCAGCGCGGTGCTGTTCGGCGCGCTTGCGGGCACGGGCGTGCTGCCGTTCAGCCGGCGCCAGTTCGAGGAAACCATCGAGCGCGGCGGCGTGGGCGTGAAGCCCAGCCTGCGCGCCTTCGATCTGGGCCATGCGCGTGCGCTCGCCAATGCCGATGACGCTCAGGATGGCGCGCAGCCGCTCGAATCGCGACTTGAGCCGCAGCCCGCGCCTGCGCCGCGCGATCCTGCCGTGGCCCGCCTGCTCGAGCGCGTGCGCGCGGAGCTGCCCGCCGAGGTCCAGCCGTTCGCCCTCGAGGGCGTGCGCAGGTTGATCGATTATCAGGACCCCGAATATGCGGCGCTCTATCTCGACCGGCTCGCGAACCTGCGCCGCACGCTGCCCGATGCGCAGGGCGACTTGCAGCGCGAGACGGCGCGCCATCTCGCGCTGTGGATGTCGTACGAGGACACGATCCGCGTGGCCGATCTCAAGACGCGCGCCTCGCGTTTCGAACGTGTGCGCGGCGAGGTGCGCGCGCAGCCGGACCAGCTACTCGCGATCAACGAGTTCATGCACCCGCGCATCGAGGAAATCTGCGAGACGCTGCCCGCCGGGCTGGGCCGCTGGCTGGCGAAGCCGCACGTCATTCACCGGCTCGTCAAGCGCCATACGAAAGCAGGGCGCGTGGTCAAGACGAGTTCGCTGCGCGGCTATCTGATGCTTTACGCGGTCGCGCGCCTGCGCGGCATGCGCCGCCGCACGCTGCGCTACGAACTGGAGAGCGCGCGCATCGAAGCCTGGTTGGAGCAGATCGTGCAGTCCGCGCAGCACAATCCGGCGCTGGCCGTCGAAGTCGCGCAATGCCAGCGTCTCGTGAAGGGCTACAGCGACACCCATGCGCGCGGCCTCGCGAATTTCCAGACGCTGATGGGCGCGGTCGTGCGCGCGGGCGCGCGCCTTGCGCCCGCGACCCTGCGCGAGCTTCGCGACGCGGCGCTTGCCGACGAGCATGGCCACAAGCTGCGCGCCGCGCTGGCGCGGTACGCGCTGGCATAATTGCCGCGCGTACCCGGAGAGAGACATTGCCATGAAAACGAATGCGCACGCATTCAGCCACCGTCACAAGATTCATTTTTCCGAATGCGATCCGGCCGGCATCGTGTTCTATCCGCAGTATTTCGTGCTGTTCAACGACCTCATCGAGTCGTGGATCGACACGCTCCTGCCCGAGGTGGGCTATCACGGCGTGATAGGCGTGCGGCGCGTGGGCATGCCCACGGTGCATCTGGAAGTCGATTTCAAGGCGGTCAGCAAGATGGGCGACGACGTATGGCTCTCGCTCGACATCGAGCGCATCGGCCAGGCGTCGCTCACGCTGGCATGGGCGTGCACCGGCACGGACGGCGTCGTGCGCATGAGCGCGCAGCAAACCATCGTGACGACCTCGCTCGACACCCATAAGGCCATGCCCATTCCAGACGATTTGCGTCAGGCGCTCGAAGGCGCCGCCAAAGCGGCCGAGGCAGCCGAGGCACGCGAAGGCTGAGCCCCGCGCCCGTGCGCGCCCGCGGGCGGCGCATGTCCGGGTGTCAGGCGAGCGGGCGGTGCAGGTCGATCAGCAGGCGCAGCGTGGCTCGCAATTCCTCGGCCTTTTGCGCGCCGAGCGGCGCGAGCACCTGATCTTCGTGCAGCTTCGCCTGCACGATCAATTCGGAAACGAGCTTTTGCCCTTGCGGCGTGATGCGCACGAGCGTGACGCGCCGGTCCGTCTCGCTGGGAATGCGCTTGACGTAACCTTGCGCCTCCATGCGGTCGAGCAGGCGCGTCACGGTGGGCTGTTTCGTAACGGAAATCTGCGCGAGGCGGCCGATGCTCATGGCTTTCCCATCGGAAAGCGTGGAGAGCACCCGCCAGTCCGAGATCTCGAAACCGGCCGCCTGCACGATCACGTGGAATTCACCGGAGATCAACTGGCTGACCTGGGCGAGGAGCGCTGGTGTGTAGCTGTCGGCAAAGCTGCCGGTGGGAGACGGACTCATACGGGGAAATGGCGTAAAGACGGACGGGCTGCGGAGCGCGGGCTGCTTTCGCTGGAACGCAAACATACCACGCCGCGCGCGTGCGGCCGCGGGTTGAAATCATGGAGCGGCGCCTTGTTGCCGAAAGGAAAAAAGGGGTTAACCATGATTTTGAATTGATTTAGACCTAAAGATAATTTTAGCGTGTCTGGCGTGCCGTGCGGGAATGCGCAGCAAAGCAAAGACGCCGGGCAAGGACAAGTACGCGGTTGAACGAGGAGAGGAGCGCAAGATGACGAGCAGCCTGCAGCAACTGACCACCGATCTGGCGAGCGGCCGTGTGCGGGTGGTGGATCTCACCCAGACGCTTTCGCCCGAATTCCCGGCGCTGCAACTGCCGCCACAATTCGGCCAGGTGTGGGCGTTCAAGATGGAGAAGATCAGCCAGTACGACGAGCAGGGCCCCGGCTGGTACTGGAACAATTTTTCGTGCGGCGAGCATACCGGCACACACTTCGATGCGCCGGTGCACTGGATTTCCGGCAAGGACCATGCACAGAACGCCGTGGATACCATCGACGTGAAGAACTTCATCGCGCCGGCCGTGGTGGTGGACGCCAGCGCCGAAGTTGCCGCGAATCCCGACTGGCTCCTCACGGTGGGCTTTCTGGAGGCATGGGAAGCACGGCATGGCCGCATTCCCGAGGGTGCGTGGGTCTTGCTGCGCTCGGACTGGTCGAAGCGCACGGATCCGGCCGAATTCCTGAATCTGCGTGAAGACGGGGCCCATACGCCGGGGCCGACGCAGGAAGTCGTCGAGTGGCTCATTCACGAGCGCAAGGTGCACGGCTTCGGCGTAGAGACCATCAACACCGACGCGGGGCAGGCCTACGCCTGGCCCATCCCGTATCCGTGCCACACGCTCATGCACGGATCGAATCGCTATGGCCTCCAGTGCCTGAAGAACCTCGACCAGTTGCCGCCCACGGGCGCGGTGATCGTCTCGGCGCCGCTGAAGATCCAGGCGGGGTCGGGCAGCCCTTTGCGCGTGCTCGCGCTGGTGCAGGACTGAACGCGCCACGCGCCGCCGCCGAGCGGCGCAGGCCGGCCCGGCCCGCTCAGCGGCCCGTGCCGAGCGCCTGCTCGAGCACCGTGAAGGCGCGCTCGTCGGTGCGGTCGAAATTGAGCGGCGTGACCGAAATACGCCCCGAGTTGACCACGGCCGTTTCCGAGTCCGGCCCGTTCTCGCGCGGACCGCGCGTGAAGCGCAGCCAGTGATACTCGATGCCGCGCGGATCGATCTGTGGGACCACGTCGATGCCCTGCACGAGCCCCACGCCCTGGCGCGTGACGGTGAGCGGCCCCGCCGCGCTCGCATCCACATCCGGAAAATTCACGTTCAGACACACTGGCGCCTCGTGTGAAATCGCCGCGAGGCGCCGGATCACGTCCGGCGCCAGCGCGCGCGCCGTATCCCAGCGCACGTGCTCGCGGTCGCGGAAGGTCTGGCTGAACGCGATCGACGGCAGGCCGAGCAGCAG
>JAITTX010000311.1 GCA_031286755.1 Paraburkholderia sp. | reverse complement strand
ACCGGGTAACGGCAGCGCTAATCGATCAAATAAAAAAGCAGTGAGAGCTGCGAATTGCCCGCAGCCCGGTGTGCGCCTGGTGTTTCTTCCGGCTCAGCACCGGCACACGCTCGCGCGTCGCATGCGTTCCGTCACCCCAGGGCGAGGAAGCGCGCGAAAGGCGGGGCGCGAAAGAAGCGGCTCCCCCTTTGCAGCCAGCGGCCACACCTCCCGCTTCCTTCACCCTCGCTCCGTCTTGAGTTTCGCCCAGAGACGGTTTCGCCGATGCGCCATTCGGCGAACCGCAACTGGATTGAGCCGGCCCCGCCTGAACGTCATGCGAAATCGCCCCGGTCAGGCGTGCGACGCCGGGCCCCCGGGTTGAGTCACAATAGCGCTGGTTCCAGCCCGCGCAAATAGTTGAAAAAAGCGCTTGACCTGGAGTGCACTCGAAGTCCCACCATCACGCATGTCGTTGAGGGAAACACATGAAGATTGGCGATCTGGCAAGCATGACGGGCCTCACTGCCCACACGATCCGTTACTACGAGCGCATCGGGCTGATACCGTTCGCGCTACGCGACGCTTCGGGGCGGCGAGCCTATGACCGGTCGATTCTCGAATGGCTCGCGTTTCTGGGCCGCCTGAAGAAGACCGGCATGCCGATCCAGGGCATGTTGCGCTACGCCCAGTTGCGCGCGCAGGGCGTCGCCACGGAAAGCGAACGCCGCGAGTTGCTGGTGGCGCACCGCGAAGCCGTGCGCGCGCATGTTGCCGAGCTTCAATCGTGTCTTCTCGCACTCGACGCCAAGATCGAAGGCTATTCGACCGCCACTCCATCTTTGCGAGGCAAGAGCCATGCGGAACGTCACGAATCAGCAGAACCCGGCGAACGAACAACAACACGAAACGCAAGCACACGGCGCAGCGCAGGAAAGCCGGCTGGCGCGCGGCCAGCGCATGCTCGCGGCGATTGACGGCAGCGCGGGCGAGCATGTTGTAGCATCGCTCGCGGACATCGCGCCCGATTTCGCGAACTATCTGCTGGAATTTCCGTTCGGCGATATCTACGCGCGGCCGGGCCTCGACCTGCGCTCGCGCGAGATCGCCACCATCGCGGCGCTCACCGCGCTCGGCCATGCACAGCCGCAGCTCAAGGTGCATATTGCTGCCGGGCTGAACGTGGGCCTGAGCGAGGAAGAGATTGTCGAGACCATCATGCAGATGGCCGTTTATGCGGGCTTTCCTGCGGCGCTGAACGGCTTGTTTTCGGCACGCGAGGTGTTTGCGACGCGGCGCGAGGGCGGCAAGGAAGCGGTCCAGCCGGAGGCGGCGGCGCTCGAAGAAGCACTGAGCGCCGAGTGAGCGCAGGCATGAGCGTGAACGGCGGCGCGCGTCCTCAAACCGCCGCCACGATCTGCTCCCGCAGCCACTGATGGGCCGGGTCGCGGTGCACGCGCTCGTGCCACAGCATGCACATTTCATAACCCGGTACTTCAACGGGCGCCTCCACGGCCTTGAGCGCGGCGTTGCCGCGCACGAGCCGCCACGGCAGCATCGCCACGAGATCGGTCTGCGCGAGCGCCGAGATCACGAACAGAAAATGCGGCACGGAAAGCACGACGCGGCGCGCGAGCCCCGCGCCGGCGAGCGCCTCATCCGTCACGCCGCGAAAGCCGCCGCCGTCCGGCGAGACGATCACGTGCTCCAGTTCGCAAAACTGCTTCACACCAGGACGGCGCTTGAGCCGCGGATGCCCCGCGCGCGCCGTGAGCACGTAGCGCTCCTTGAATAGCACGCGCTGGCGCAAACCCTCGGGCGCCTCGCTGGTGATATGGAATGCAAGGTCGATCTCGCCTTGCTCCGCCGCTTTGGCAATGCGTGGCGGCACAAGTTCGACAATCGCCAGGCGCGTGTGCGGCGCCGCCGCACGCATGGCGCGCAGCGCGGGCAGGACGATGGTCGATTCGCCGTAGTCGGTGGCAGCCACGCGCCAGGTCTGGTGCGCGGAGCCCGGATCGAACGGGCTGGCAGGGGCCACCGCGCGCTCCAGTGATTCGAGCGCTTCGCGCAACGGTTCGCGCAGCGCCAGCGCGCGCGCCGTGGGCCGCATGCCGCGTGGGCCCGGCAGCAGGAGCGGGTCGCCGAGCAGCTCGCGCAACTTCGCCAGATGCACGCTTACCGCGGGCTGCGAGAAGCTCAGGCGCTCGGCCGCGCGCGTGACGTTGAGCTCATCGAGCAGCACGTCGAGCGTGACCAGCAGATTGAGATCGAGACGGCGTAAATTATTCACGATAATACCTATTATTGCCGATATTCATTTCAAATATAGCAGACAGGTCTCTATGCTGAGAGCCATCCACTTGATCGGCTCAACCAGCGGAGCTTCAGCATGAACGTACTTATTGTCTACGCCCACCCCGAGCCGCGCTCGCTCAACGGCGCGCTCAAGGATTTCGCGCGCGAGCGCCTCACGCAGGCGGGCCACGCGGTGCAGGTCTCGGACCTCTACGCAATGAACTGGAAGGCGGTGCTGGACGCGCAGGATGCGCCCGGGCGCGCCGCCACCGCGCCGTTCAATCCATCACTCGATTCGAAGCAGGCGTTCGCGAGCGGCACGCAAAGCGCGGACATCGCGCGCGAGCAGGAAAAACTGCGGTGGGCCGATGCCGTCATCCTGCAATTTCCGCTCTGGTGGTTCTCGATGCCCGCGATTCTCAAGGGCTGGATCGAGCGCGTCTATGCATATGGCTTTGCGTATGGCGTGGGCGAGCACTCGGACCGGCGCTGGGGCGACCGCTATGGCGAAAGCACGCTCGCGGGCAAGCGCGCGATGCTGCTGGTGACGGCGGGCGGCTGGGAATCGCACTACGGCCCGCGCGGCGTGAACGGGCCGATCGACGACATTCTCTTTCCGATCCATCACGGCGTGCTCTATTACCCGGGCTTCGACGTCTTGCCGCCGTTCCTCGTGTATCGCACGGGGCGCATGGACGAAGCCCGCTTCGCGGCCACGCGCGAGGCATTGGGCGAGCGGCTCGACACGCTCTGGAGCACGGCGCCCATCGCGTTTCGACCGCAGAATGCGGGGGCTTACGAGATTCCGGCGCTCACGCTGCGCGACGAAATCTCGCCGGGAAGCACGGGTTTTTCCGCTCACGTCGAGCAGGCGGCTACCGCCGGGGTGCTGGCGGACGCATGACGATCCTGGCTGGCCACGGGCTTCAGTGTCCCGGCCCGGTCTCGTGCACGCAGCTCAGCACGAGCGTGTCGCCGGGGGACGCGCCAGCGCTCAGCGCGGCGTCATGAAATTCGTGGCCGCCGCAGCGCCACTGCGCGCGATAGTCGACGCGACAGGCCCGCAAGGAAGCCTCGCTTTGCACCGAACGCGCCGCACCTTGAGCGGCGGGTGACGGCGAACCCATCGCGCGCGCGTCGAGCACATAGCCGCAGGTCCGCAAACCATTGCAGTGCCGCGCCAGATCGCGCGTGACGTTGCCGCGCGGCGCACCGCAATTGGCGCCCCACGTGCCGGAAACGATGGCGATCGTGGGCGTCGCGGGCGAGCTTCGTGTGGGTGATGCCGTGACCATGGCCGCAGCGGCGGGGCTCATGGTGCTCGCCGCAACGCTTTCCGACCACACGGCGAAAGCGACGAAGGCCAGCGTGCCCAGCAGGATCCAGCCAGCGGGTTTCATGATGCGCCTCCTTGGCGGCCCGCGTGAGTGACCTGGCACTGACTCCGGGCCCATCTAGAGCACTTCGCTCCAGTCAAATAATAGGTCGCCAGGCGAAGTGCGCTGTGCGCGGAATGCTCGCGCCCGGCTCTGGTGCATCACTTCGTTGCAATGCACCAGCCGCTTTCATCGATCGCACGGGGTTGGTGGGGCGCACGGCGCACCGCATGCGGGCCTATGGGTATCGGGCGCTCCATCGCGAGCACGGGGCTGCTTGCTCGCGGCCCGTATTGCAGGCGATTGCGACCGTCGAGCCGCTTCACGCTTTATCGCTGGCATATGTATTGCTTGATACGTCGGGAGGCCAAAGACGGCCTCGGCGATTTCAGTGCGTTCCGCAGGCGCGGGACGCTGACCACCAGCAGGGCGGGGCAACGGCGTCCCGAAGCGGCATCTCATGGAGCGCGACAGTGCTCATGCGGATGCGCTTCGGGACGCCTTTTCATTGGTGCGCGGTGCCGCTCACCACTTCCAGGCATTGCCGCTGACGAAGCAACACGAGCCCGCCGCGGGAAGATGCTGGATTGAAATATCGGATTGCTAAATAAATGGAATCGGACGCCATTGGCGTGCACAGACTCATTACCTGGAGAGAGCCTCGTGAAAGATCTTTTGAGTTCGCTGAAGAGCGGCAACTGGCGCGCGCTGGTAGCGTGCTTCCTGTATTTCGACACGGGATTCACGGTGTGGGTGATGTTCGGCCCGCTGGCGCCGTTCATCCAGAAAGACATGGAGATGACGCCGGCCGAACTCGGCTTGCTCGTCGCGGTGCCAGTGCTGGGCGCGGCCATTCTGCGCGTGACGCTGGGCAACCTGTACCAGGCCTGCGACGGCCGCAAGGTCGCGCTGATGGGCATCGCGCTTTCGGCCATTCCCGCGCTCGTGCTGCTGCTGATGCCGGGCACGCCGTCCTATACGCTGCTGCTCGTGCTCGGCGTGCTGTTGGGCGTGGGCGGCGCGAGCTTCGCCGTGGCGCTGCCGATGGCGGGCAGCAACTATCCGCCGAAGGTGCAAGGTCTGGTGCTCGGACTCGCCGCCGCCGGCAACATTGGCGCGGTGCTCGACGGCTTCCTGTTCCCGGGGCTCGCCAACAGCCACGGCTGGATGCGCGCCACGGGCGCGGCGCTGCCGCTGCTCGGTCTCGCCGCGATGGCGGTGTGCTTCTGGGCCCGCGATCTCGGCCAGAAGTCAGGCAGCGCGCCGCAGGCGCTGCGCGCGTTCTTCGTCACGCTGGCGGGCCTGATTGCGCTCGTGCTTGCCGTGCATGCGGGCGTGTTCGGCGCCGGCAAGACCGGTGTGCTGCTGCTGCCGGTGATGGGCGCGCTGCTCGCGATTGCGGTGCTGCCGCGCCACTATCGCGGCGTGCTCGCGGAAGGCGACACCTGGGTCGTCATGCTCGTCTACAGCATCACGTTCGGCGGCTTCGTGGGCATGTCGTCGTACGTGACGACGCTGCTGGTCTCGCTTTACCAGGTGCCCAAACTGGAGGCCGGCGTGATCATGTCGCTGCTCGCGCTCACCGGCGCGATGGTGCGCCCGGTCGGCGGGCTGATTGCCGACCGCATCTCGGGCGTGCGCGCGCTGGTGCTGCTGCTCGCGGCCATCTCGCTGTGCGACTTCGCGTTCGCCGCGTGGATGCCGCCGCTGCGCGCCGGCATCGCGCTGCTCGCGCTCACCTATGTGTGCTTCGGGCTCGGCAACGGCGCGACCTTCCAGCTCGTGCCGCGCCGCTGGCACGGCCGCACGGGTCTGATGTCGGGCATCGTGGGCGCGGCGGGCGGCATCGGCGGGTTCTATCTGCCGGTCATCATGGGCATCGCGAGGGAAAGCACGGGCAGCTACCAGATGGGCTTCGCGACCTTTGGCGCGCTCGCGGCGCTGGCGTTCATACTGGTGCTCGCGCACCGCGCGCGCTGGCTCGAATGGGCCTTGCCGCAGGAGAGCGCCGCGGCTCAGGCCGTGCAGAGCGTGGAGGCGCGGGCCGGGAATTGAGAGGCATTGCCGCTTGAGTTGGCGCGATTCGGGACCGGCCGGGGCGCCTGCTTTTTGCCGGGGATTCGTGGATTTTCGGGGGAGTGAAGAGAGCTGAGCGGCTCGGAGCGGCCCGTCGTGTGAATAAAAACGGAGCCTGAGTTCAGGTATATTTTTGATCCATGCAAACGCTCAAACTAGTTTCGCGACTCTTTCCTGAGGTGAAGTCCGGAGATAAGACCTCCACCATTCGATGGCGTGAAACACGCATCGAGCCGGGCTATTTCCGGTACGAATGCCAGGATGGTCAAAACGCGTCTATCGTGGTTTGGGTATGGCGCTGCACGGATATGCCATTATCCGAAGCCGCCGGGTTCCTTGGTAAAGAGGCGGACTGGCCTCCCGCTGTCATGCTTGAGGGCATGCGGGAACATTACCCCGATATTCAATGGTCGGATGTCGTGCAGGTAATCGAGCACGAATCGCCGCAGCAGACGGATTTGCGAGTGGAGTTCGACAAGGGCGTGCACGGTGGTGGTCGTCGTTGACCCTGCGCGGTCATCCAGAACGACTATCGCGGAGCGTCCGGTCTGGCATCCTGGAACCCCCGTTCAGCCGGCGTAGACACAGCGCCGCGACACAAGCAACGCCGCCACCGAGCGCGAGGGTTCCGTATGCGCAAGACCATTGATGCGTTGCGTCGAGCGTGGCGCCGAAGGTCGTAGGGGCGAGCGCGCCGGCGCCGAAGCCAAGTACGGAGCGCACGCCCATCACGCGCCCGAGCCGGTGCGCAGGAACGGCGTCTGTCATGGCGGCGGATAGCACGCCCGAATCGCCAAGAATGAAGAAGCTGCCGATCGCCGCAATCAGGACTGTCCAGGCCGGCCCCCAGTGCATCGAGCATCCCATCAGGATCGAGCAGGCGGCGCCTGTCGCGCCAACCGCGACGAGAACATGCGCGCGGTCCCATCGGTCGGACAGCACACCGAATGCAATCGTCGAGAGCATGC
>JAITTX010000278.1 GCA_031286755.1 Paraburkholderia sp. | reverse complement strand
GGGATCTCGCGAACGGCACACTCGTGCGCGTGCTGCCCGGCGAGCGCCTCGAGGACGACATCATCTACAGCGTGTATCCGCGCAGCCCGTTCACGTCGCAGAAGCTGCGCGCGTTCACGGAGCATGTGCGCCTCGCGCTCGACGGCTGTCCGTGGGACAAGCCGCTCGACGCATCCGCGGCAACGGCATGACGCCATGACCGATCATGAGCGATGCACCACATCCGGCCGCGCTTTCGGTCAGGCATGGGCGGCCCGCCACGGGCGCTTGCGTCGATGGCACAATCTTCCCAGCCAGCGCGCGGTGCGTGCCTGGCTCCCCCGACTCAACCGGCGCTGCTCATGCCGGCCGCCGCCCGCAAGCGGGCGCTAGCCGGCGCGCGCAGCGCATTGCACCGAGGACCGAATCATGCCGCTCGCCACCGCCACCGCCCGCCTTGCCGCCGAGGCGCCCAACTACGTCGTCGCCCTCGAAGCCGGCCGCCATGCGCTGACCGGCGACGAGGGTCCGCACGAAGGCGGCGAGGATCGCGGCCCGGCGCCGTTCGCGCTCGTGCTCTCCGGGCTGGCCGCCTGCACGGCCGCCACGCTGCGCATGTACATGCAGCGCAAGACGTGGCCGAACGCGACGATCGACGTGGAAGTGAGCCTGCACGCCGAGCAGGACGGCACGCAGTACATCCGCCGCGGCGTTGCCGTGGCGGGGCCGCTGGACGAAGCGCAACGCGCGCGGCTTGCCGAGATCTGCGAAAAAACGCCGGTCACGCGCTTCATCAAGCGCGGCACGCGCATCGACACGACACTGCGCATAGCGTGAGACCGGTGCAGCGGTTGCACGGCAACGCTGCACGCGCCTTAATTTCGAAATCCTGAATAAATAGCCGCGCAAACAACGCAATAAAAATAAGAACCGATTGCCGGAACCCGGGCGATTCAATCCGCATATTGAATCGCTCGTGCATTTGTGCCCGCCCCGGACAATCCATTTATATTCTCCGATAAAATCCGTACCCGGGAATCGGATGCCATAACCATCCGCGAAAACATTCAAATGACAAGGCGGAGCTCGCCACACGCGCCGGCCGTTCAAATCATGCAGCACCGAAAATCCGCCTCGTTCCGCCATGTTCTGGCCGCCCTGCTGTGTGCCGTGCCGGTTATCGCCCGCGCCGATTGCATCGACGACGCCGCATCGTTTCATCACGTCAATGTGAGCCTGATGCGCGCCATTGCCCAGGTGGAATCGGGCACTCAAACCCACGCGATCAATACCAATAGCAATGGCACGGTCGATATCGGCCTCATGCAGATCAACAGCTCCTGGCTGCCGCGGCTCGCGCGCGAAGGCATTTCGCAGCAGAGCCTGCTCGATCCGTGCACGAATGCGTACGTGGGCGCGTGGATACTCTCGGAGAATATCCGCCAGTACGGCCCCACGTGGAGCGCGATCGGCGCCTACAACGCGGCCTCGCCCGACAAGCGCCTCGCCTATGCCCGCAAGGTCTACGACACCGCGCAATCCATCACCAGCTCGCCGGACTCGCCCATGCCTATCCTTCCGCCGTCATACGTGCCGCCCGAGACCTATAGCCCGTTCGCGACCCTGCAGGTCAATCAGGTGAAAATGAGCGCGCCGCGCGGCGCGCAACCGGCACAGGCGGGTCCCGCGGCGCCGCCGCCCGCCATGGCGCCGGCCGCGCCCGGCACCTACAACTTTGGCTGGAGCGTGACCGGCGCCGACGCCGCGAAGCCCGTGCAGGTGTTCGACGACGGCAACAAGATCTACGTCCAGTTCAGCGACATGAAACGCGTGCCGGCCATCTTCGCGGACACGCCGCGCGGGCGCGTCGTGCTGCGCTGGGAAGCGCAGCCGCCTTATGCCGTCATTGCGTCGCCGGAGCGCAAGCTCGTCTTCCAGATTGGCCAGGCCGAGGCGACCGCGCAAAAGACCGGCGCGGCGGCGGGAAGCGCCACGGCGCAGACTGCGGCGGCATCAGGCGCGAGTGCGGGCGCCGCACTGAAGGGCGCCGCCGCGCGCGGCGCGTCCGGCGTTTCGACGGACGCGCTCTGGTATGTCACCACTTCGTTGTCAGCCAAAACACCGGCCACGAATGGGCCTGTGCCGCAGGCCAGCGTGAGCACGGCACAAAACGCGCCGGTGAACGCGGCGCAACCCGCGCAAGGGGCGCAGCCGGTCAGCGCCAGCCCGGCGCCCGCGCCCAGACCGCAAGCGAGCCCCCCTGGCACCAGCGCGCTCTGGTACGTCACGAAATGACGCCCCGCACGGCTCGCCGCGATAAAGCGGCCCGGTTGACAACGGACCCGCCACGCAGCCTGGCCGGTCAAACGTCCGCGCCCGGCTCGCGAGGGTAGACGATCGTCCCGTCCGCCTGAATCACAGCGCCCGCGGTCAACTCGGCCGGCGTGAAGCGGCCCAGCCCCATGATGTGGAAGACCGTCTCGCCGCGCGCGATCAGATAATCGGCAATGATGCGCCGATGGCAGCGCCACCACACGGCCTCGGAGCACATGACCGCGCAGCGCCGCGCCCGCCCCAGATCGATCAGGCGGTCGAGGCCCGCGTGGAATGGCGCGGATAGCGCGTAATCGGCGTAGCGATGAAAGCTCGCGTTCGTCCAGAAGCCGTTGACATCCTCGGCCACCGTCCGCGTCTTGCCGCGCAGGCCGCCTAGCGCCGCCTCATGCTCGTACGCGATGTCAAAATCCGCCAGCGCACCGGGAAGCGTCGCCTCGTTGAATTGAGGGTGGGCTCTCGACCCCGGCATTTTTCTCACGTCCGCGAGCACGCCAATTTCCGCGCCGTTCAGCAGGCCGATGAAGTCGTCGAGGCTGTGATTGGAGTGGCCGATCGTGAAGAACGGGAGCGTCACGTCTCGCCTCCGGTTCAAAGCCGCTGGAGAACGCGCCCCCGATGGGCTGCAATGTGATCGGTCTTGTCGCTCTTGATCTCGTATTGCGGATCGTCCGGCGACGCGCGATGCGTGTGGCCCTTATAGTCGAAGTCCGCCGTGTGCACCGCGATGATGGTGCCCGTGACCCAACCCGCCTCGGAATTCCATCCGACCCGATCCCCTGGCTTGAACCCGCTCGTCATTTCGCGCCTCCTTTGAGTGCTTGCGGTATGGCGCGGCGAACCCTCCATCCTTGCCGCCGCAATCATAATCGCCGCCTTATTCGATGCATCGCCGTGCACGAATAGCACGCTCCAATCATTATGCCGCGCGTTGATTTTCGAGGCGCGAGCACGGCATTGCCGTTAAAATCTCGCACTTCCCGGCTTTTCCCGCGGCATCTCGCGGTTTCCTGCGGTTTTCCGCGGTTTCTCTATTGACCCTATCGACCCGCCGTCCTCCCCCGATGCAACCCGCTTCCCCTGCACAAGCTTCCCACGGCGCCGACGACGACGCCGAACTCGCCCGCGACCTGGTCTACGGCCCCAACGACCGGCCCGCCCCCACGCTCGCCTTCGTGGCCGCCCTGCAGCACCTGCTGGCCATCATCGTGCCGATTGTCACGCCGGGCCTCTTGATCTGCCAGGCGCTGGGCGTCTCCAGCCGCGACACCACGCTGATCGTTTCGATGTCGCTCGTGATCTCCGGCATCGCCACCTTTCTCCAGTGCAAGCGCTTCGGGCCGCTGGGCGCGGGCCTGCTGATCGTGCAGGGCACGAGTTTCAACTTCGTCGGCCCGCTGATCGCCGGGGGCAGCCTGATGGTCAAAGAGGGCACGCCCGTGACCACCGTGATGTCGGCCATCTTCGGCGTGGTCATTGCCGGCTCGTTCGTCGAAATGGGCGTCTCGCGCATCCTGCCCTTCATCAAGCGGCTCATCACGCCGCTCGTCACGGGCATCGTGGTGCTGCTGATCGGCCTCACCCTCATCAAGGTGGGCCTCATCAGCATGGGCGGCGGCTACGGCGCCATCGCCAGCCACACCTTCGCGAGCGCCGGAAATCTCACGCTTTCGTGCGTCGTGCTCGGCACCATCATCCTGCTCAACCGCGTGCCCATCGTCTGGGTGCGCAGCACGGCGCTCGTCATCGCGCTCGCGGTCGGCTATGTCGTGGCCGGCGTCATGGGCCGGCTCGACTTCACGGGCGCGCGCGAAGCCGCGCTGTTTCAGATTCCGACCCCGTTGCACTTCGGCCTGGGTTTCTCGTGGTCGCTCTTCGTGCCGATGCTGATCATCTACCTGGTCACTTCGCTCGAAGCCATCGGCGACGTCACGGCCACCAGCAAGATGTCGAACGAGCCGGTGGAAGGTCCCGTGTGGATGCAGCGCATCAAGGGCGGCGTGCTCGTGAACGGCGTCAACTCGCTGATCGCCGGCGTGTTCAATACCTTCCCGAGCTCGGTCTTCGCGCAGAACAACGGCGTGATCCAGATCACCGGCATCGCGAGCCGTCACGTGGGCATCTGGATCGCGGGCATGCTCGTGGTGCTCGGCCTGTTCCCGCCGGTCGCGGGCGCCCTGCAAGCCGTGCCCGAGCCCGTGCTGGGCGGCGCGGCCATGGTGATGTTCGGCGCCGTGGCCGCCTCGGGCATCAACATCCTCGCCGGCATCCGGCTCGACCGCCGCGCGCTGCTCATCATCTCGGTCTCGCTGGCGCTGGGTCTGGGCGTCTCGCAGGTGCCGGAGATTCTCGCGAACCTGCCGCACGCGCTCAAGAACGTGCTGGAGTCGGGCGTGGCCACGGGCGGCATCTGCGCGCTCGTGATGAACTGGTTCCTGCCTGAGAAGGGGTGATGGATCGAGGGGGGCGCCAGCAGCGATATGCGATAGTGTCTGCCCAACCCCATCCACCGCGAAGGAGCATCCAATATGAGCGACGACGAACGAGCCATCCGGCAGGTCGTGGAAACCTGGATGGCCGCCAGCAAGCGCGGCGATACGGCAACCGTCCTGGGCCTGATGACCGACGACGCGATCTTCATGGTCCCGGGGCAAGAGCCGTTCGGCAAGGAAGCGTTCGCCGCCGCTTCGAAGGGCATGGAAGGAATGAAGCTGGACGGCAAGAGCGAGATCGTGGAGCTGAAGATACTCGGCGACTGGGCGTTCATCCGCAATCACATCGACATCGCCGTGACGCCGCCTGACGGCAACACGGTGCGCCGCGCGGGCTATACCCTCACGCTCCTGCACAAGGAGGCCGACGGCCAGTGGCGCCTTGCGCGCGATGCCAACCTGCTGACCGTGCGCAACTGAGCACGACTGCTCAGCTTGAATCCTGCCGGGCGGCATCATGTGCCCGGCCATGATCGCACTCGAGCTGCCCTCCAGGCTCAACTCGAAGCCAGCACGTCCTCAAGCCGCTCGACCACGCCGGGCCAGCCACGGCTCATGCCCTGGTACGCAGTCTTCCCCAGCGGCGCATCCAGATCGAAGCCCTTGTGCTCGAGCGTGAGGCGGGTGCCCTCGCCCTCCGGTGCAAGACGCCATGTGATCGTGGTGTTCAGCGCGCCCGCTGCGAACGCGTAGGCGAACAAGCACGCGGGCTCCACGGCCAGCACCTCGCAGGGCTGCTGGCCCCACGGCCCCATGTCCAGGGTGAAGCGGTGCCCGACGCTCGCGCGCACGTCGCCCGCGGCCCACCACTTCGCATGGTTGACCGGATCGGTCAAGGCGGCCCACACGCGCCCGGGCGGGTGAGGCAGGAAACGGGTCAACTCGATGATGCCGGGCTCGGTCATGTTTTCTCCTGTCGCGTGCGCGAGCGCTCGCGAAGTGCGTTGAGTGATTCGATCAAACGCATTATCCGCGATCGGCGCGACTGCCCGCGCATGCCGCCCACGCTCACTGCGCCGCGCGCGCCTTGCGCACCTGCTCCGCCGTGACCGTCCCCGCTTTCGAGCCGAAATGGCTCAGCACGAAATTCGCCACGGCCGCCACATCGGAATCCGAATACGCCTCGCCGAAGCCGGGCATCTGCTGGGTGCGGCCGCCGACGGTGAGCGACGTGCCATGCAACAGCACTTGCACGAGCGCCGCGCCGGACGGATCGTTCACCGCGTGGCTGCCGTTCAGCGACGCGTAGTCGGTCTGGCGCCCCACGCCATTCCACTGATGGCAGCCCGCGCAATCGCCCGCGAACAGCCGCTGACCGCGCGCGAGTCCGGGCGCGAGTCCAGACACACCAGCCGCGGACCCGGGCAGCACCGCGTTCGACGCGCGCGCAGCCGTGGCATCGAGCGCGATCGTCGCGCCTCCGTCTGCCGCTCCAGCGCCACTCGTTGCGGGCGCAACGCTGCGCAGATACGTGACGAGCGCGGCGATATCGCCGGGTGTCAAGTACTGCAGGCTGTGCTCGACGACATCGGCCATCGGCCCCGAAGCGGAGCTGCGCCCCGGAGCATGACCGAGCGACAGATACTGCGCGACCTGCTCGTCGCTCCATGCGCCGATGCCGTAGCTACGGTCCGACGTGGTGTTATACGCTTTCCACCCTTCGATCTCGGCGCCGGACAGGTAGTCGCGCGACTTCATCGCGAAGCCCGCGTTGCGCGGCGTATGGCATTCGCCGCAGTGGCCCAGCGCGGTCGCGAGATAAGCGCCGCGATTCCATTCGACACTCTTCGCCGGGTCGGGCGCGAAGCGCTGCTCGCGGAAAAACACCGCGTTCCACGCGGCCATGCCCCAACGCTGATCGAACGGGAACGACAGCGTGTTCGCGGGCGTGGCCTCGCGCACGGGCGCCAGCGTCAACAGATACTGCTTGATCGCCAGCACGTCGTCGCGGCTCATCTGCGCATACGAGGTATAGGGCATCGCGGGATACAGACGGCCATGCGAGCCCACGCCGGCACGCACCGCTTGCACGAATGCGTCGTCGCTCCAGTTGCCGATGCCGGTGTCCTTGTCCGGCGTGAGGTTGGTTGCGTAGATCGTCCCGAACGGCAGCCGGAACGCACGGCCGCCCGCATAGGGCGTGCCGCCTTGAGAGGTATGGCAGGCCACGCAGTCGGCGGCTTTCGCCAGATACTCGCCGCGCGCGACGCTTGAGGGCAAGTCGGCCGGGACACCAGCCACGGGCGGCTGGGGCTCGGGCCCCGCCGGCGTGAGCCATGCGCGGCCCGCGACGGCGGCCGCGCCCACAGCCACGGCAAGCGCCGCGTAGCCGATGATGCTTCGAATTTTCACGTTGTTGGTTTTCCGGGAGCGGCAAGGAAACAGGCGGGATTCAGGCGCGGATCAAGCTTGAATCAAGCTCGATGCAGGCGCGCCTGAATCGTCCCTCAGGCAGAGCGCAGCGTATCGCCAAGCGGGAGCGCGCGGAAGGTCGCGCCGGTGGCGGCGGCAAGCGCGTTCGCGACCGCGGGCGCGGCGGGCGGCACGCCGGGTTCGCCGATGCCGCTAGGCGGCTCTTTCGACGGCACGATATGCACCTCGACCACGGGCATGCCGTTCATGCGCAGCACGGGGTAGTCGTTGAAATTGCCCTCTTTCACGTGCCCCTTGTCGAACGTGATGGCCGTGCGCAGGAACGCGAGACCGAAGCCGATCCCGCCTTCCACCTGCGCGGCAACGATATCCGGATTGATCACCGTGCCGCAATCGACCGCGCAAACGACGCGGTCGACCGTGTACGAGCCGTCCTGCTGCACCGTGACTTCGGCCACCTGAGCGACATAAGTGCCGAATGCGAACTGCAGCGCGATGCCCCTGCCACGCCGCGTGCCCTGCGGTCCCGCCGCCAGCGGCGTAGACCAGCCCGCCTTTTGCGCCGCGAGATCGAGCGCGCCGCGATGCCGTGGTTTGTTCGCGAGCAGCGCGTGCCGGAATGCATAGGAGTCCTTACCAGCGGCGCGCGCTGCTTCGTCCATCAGCGTTTCGCCCACGAAGGCGGCATGGGTGTGCCCGACCGAGCGCAGCCACTGAGTCTGCACCGGCAGCTTCGGCGCGTGCTGGGTGACCTTGAAGTTCGGAATGTCGTAGGGAATGTCGGCCGCGCCCTCCACGAGCACCGGATCGATCGAATCCGGCTTGGGCAGTTGCATGAAGCTCTGCGAGACCACATCGTGATGCCACGACACCAGCTTGCCGGCCTTGTCCACGGCGACCCGCACCTTGTGCACCGTGAGCGGCCGGTAATAGCCCGCGCGCATGTCGTCCTCGCGCATCCACACGAGCTTGATGGGCGCGTCGATGCCTTGCGCGTGCGCCGCGCGCGCGATGCGGCACGCCTCGCGCACATAGTCCGATTTCGGGTTCGCGCGGCGGCCGAAGCTGCCGCCCGCATAGAGTTGATGAATGACGACCTGCTCGGGCTTGAGCCCGAGTTCTTTCGCGGCCATGGCCTGGTCGCCCGTGTGCCACTGCTCGCCGTTCCAGATCTCGCAGCGGCCGCCCTGCACATGCACGAGACAGTTCAGCGGCTCCATGGGCGCGTGAGAAAGATAGGGCTGCTCATAAACCGCCTCGATGTACTTGCCGCCCTCGGGTGCCGTGCTCAACACGGTGCCGCGCTTTTCGGCCACGATCCCGGGCTGGTCGGCGAGCGCGCGAAACTGCTTGTAGATGTCCTCCGAGCTCAGTGCGAACGCGTGGCTGTCGTCCCAATCGATCTTCAGCGCGTCGCGGCCCTGGCGGGCCACCCAGGTGTTGCGCGCGAGTACCGCTACGCCGCCTTGCACTTCGCCATCGCCGGGCACCTCGACCACGGCGAGCACGCCCTTGATCGCCTTCGCCTTGCTCGCGTCCACGTGCCGGACCTTGCCGCCCAGGCGAGGCGGATGCGCGATGACCGCCACCAGCATGCCCGGCACCTTGATGTCCTGCGTATAGATCGCGGAACCGTTCACCTTCGCCGGAACATCGACGCGGCGAGTTTTATCGCTGCCGATCAGCTTGAAGTCGCCTGGCTGCTTGAGCACCACCTGCGCCGGCACGTTTTCGCGCGCGGCAGCGGCAACGAACTGGCCATAGCCCGCGCGGCGCCCCGATGCCGCGTGCACGATCGTGCCGTCCTCGACGCGCAACGTGCCTGCATCCACCTTCCACGCTTTCGCGGCGGCGGCAAGCAGCATCATGCGCGCGGCCGCCGCGGCTTCGCGCATCTGCTTCCACGCGCCGGCCATTGCGGTGCTGCCGCCGGTGCCCTGCACCGTCAAGCCAAACGAAGCGAACATGGGGTTCGCGTACTTCTTCACGTCGGCCGGTGCGGGCACCACGCTCACCTTGTCGAGCGGCACGTCCAGTTCGTCGGCGGCCAGCGTGGCCAGCCCCGTGAAGGTGCCCTGGCCCATCTCCAGATACTCGGAGACCACCGTGACCGTGCCGTCCGCCCCCACGCGGATGAACGCATTCGGCTCGAACGGCAGCTTCGCGGGATCGAGCGAGGCCGCCACCGCAAGACCGCCGCGAAAGCCCACGGCGAGCGTCAACGCCGACATGCCGGCCAGAAACTGGCGGCGCGTGAGCGTCGCGCGCGCGCCAGCACCGGTGGATTGCGCGGCGCCGCCCTGCGCCGCGTCTTCGCGAAAGATCGGATCACGCATGCTTGAGCGCCTCCGATGCCTGATGGATCGCCGCGCGAATCCGCTGATAGGTCGCGCAGCGACAGATGTTGCCGCTCATGGCGTCGTTGATGTCGGCGTCGGTGGGACTGGGTTTCGCCGCGAGCAGCGCGACCGCCGACATCACCTGGCCCGACTGGCAATAGCCGCATTGCGGCGCCTGCGCTTCGACCCACGCGGCCTGCACGGCGGCGCCCACCTTCTGCTCATGGATGGCCTCGATGGTCGTGACGCTGCGGCCTTGCAGCGAGCCAACCGGCGTGACGCACGCGCGCGCGGGCTGGCCGTCGAGATGCACGGTGCATGCGCCGCACAGCGCCATGCCACAACCGAATTTCGTGCCCGTGAGCCCGAGCTCGTCGCGCAGATACCAGAGCAGAGGCATTTCAGGATCGCCATCGAATTGATGGTGCTGTCCATTCACCACAATCTGTACCATGTTGTTCGACCTTTTCTGTGTTGTGAGCGTAGCGACGCCCGGCGGAGCGCCGCCCGACGTAGCGACGCCTGGCTCGGACGGACCGATAACTGAGCGAGTCTATTCACCGCATGCGCTATGAGCCATGCCGAATCATCTGCTTCTTTTGCCTGATCGTCTT
>JAITTX010000257.1 GCA_031286755.1 Paraburkholderia sp. | reverse complement strand
AGAAACAGGTAATAGAAACAGACACCATGGCAAAAAGCATGGCGAAGGTGAAGACGCTCTATATCTGCACCGAATGCGGCGGGCAGGCGCCGAAGTGGCAAGGGCAGTGCCCTGCGTGCGGGGCGTGGAACACACTGGTGGAGAGCGTTGCGGAGCCGGCCGGCAATCACCGCTTTCAGTCGCTCGCGAAGAGCGCGCCGGTGCGGCGTCTGGCCGACATCGAAGCGTCCGACGTGCCGCGCTTCACCACCGGTGTCGGCGAGTTCGACCGCGTGCTGGGCGGCGGGCTGGTCGCGGGCGGCGTGGTGCTGATCGGCGGCGATCCGGGCATCGGCAAATCCACGCTGCTTCTGCAGTCCCTCGCGCAGATCGCGGCCGAGCGGCGCGCGCTCTATGTGAGCGGTGAAGAGTCGGCGGCGCAGATTGCGTTGCGCGCTCAACGGCTTGCGCTGCTCGATCCGGGTTCGAAGGCGAGCGAGCTGCAATTGCTCGCCGAAATCCAGCTCGAGAAGATCCAGGCGACCATCGAGACCGAGCGGCCCGACGTCGCGGTGATCGACTCCATTCAGACGATTTATTCCGAGGCGCTCACGTCCGCGCCCGGGTCGGTCGCGCAGGTGCGCGAGTGCGCCGCGCAACTCACGCGTATCGCCAAGCAGTCGGGCACGGCCATCATCATGGTCGGTCACGTGACGAAGGAAGGGAATCTCGCGGGGCCGCGCGTGCTGGAGCACATCGTCGATACGGTGCTGTACTTCGAGGGCGACACGCATTCTTCGTTCCGGCTCGTGCGCGCGTTCAAGAACCGCTTCGGCGCGGTCAACGAGTTGGGCGTGTTCGCGATGACCGAGCGCGGGTTGCGTGGCGTGGCCAATCCGTCGGCGCTGTTTCTCTCACAGCACGAACAAAGTGTGCCCGGCTCGTGCGTCCTGGTGACGCAAGAGGGCTCGCGGCCGCTGCTCGTGGAGGTGCAGGCGCTCGTCGACACGGCGCAGGTGCCCAACCCGCGCCGCCTCGCGGTCGGGTTGGAGCAGAACCGCCTCGCGCTGCTACTGGCGGTGCTGCATCGTCATGCGGGCATTGGCTGCTTCGATCAGGACGTCTTCCTGAACGCGGTGGGCGGCGTGAAGATCACCGAGCCGGCCGCCGACCTCGCCGTGCTGCTCGCCATTCATTCATCGATGCGTAACAAGGCGTTGCCAAAGGGCCTGATCGTTTTTGGCGAAGTGGGGCTCGCTGGAGAGATCCGGCCTTCGCCGCGCGGCCAGGATCGCCTGAAGGAAGCCGCCAAGCTCGGCTTCACCTGTGCGCTGATTCCCCGCGCCAATGCGCCGAAACAGCCGATCGAGGGGTTGAACGTGCTGGCCGTGGAGCGGATCGAGGAAGCTATCGATCGTGTGCGCGAGCTCGAGTAGGCCGGGTATCATGGCGCGGTCTGTCGCGTAATGATTAGTAACAACCCTGGTACGTACTGTAACCCTTTCGTTTTGCGATTTCCCTATCCTTGCGCGGATGCTTAAACCGTGTCCAGCGGAAAGGATAGCGACTTGAAACAGACAGAATCGTCCATCGGCGTCGGCGGCAGCCCCGTCGTCGTGCGCGGCTGCCGGGTCTCGGAGCCGCTTTTGCAACCTTGGGGCAGCAGTTGCCGCATTGTCGAGTGGATCGACAGCGACGGCCGTATTTCGCGTCAGGTGGTGGCTGGCAACGTCACGGCGGCGCAGGTGCGCAGCACCATCGCGCATCATGTGGAAGGCCGCAAGCACGTGCTCTATGACGACGAACGCGCGCCACGTCAGACTTTGCCGCGCCGTTAGGCGCGTGCTTTCAGTTCATCTTCGCCTTAATTCAGCCATCGTGAAAATGGGCGCTTGATACTCCGCTTCGGAGCCTTCAAGCGCCCATTTTCGTCTCCCGGCATTTCGCTCAATCCCAAGGACCATAGTTGAACGGCTTCTTGCCGGGTGGCTGGCCGGCTTGCGCCGGAGGCGCGACCGCGCCCTGGCCGGCTGCGCCGCGCGCCGCGGCTTCGCGCTGGGCGGCGGCGTCATCCAGCAGGGCTTGCAGCACCTCGGGGTTGAACAGCGGGTGATTCGCGGCCTCGCCAGGCGTGAGGACCGGCGAAACGCAACAATCGATCACCTCGAGCCGGTCTATCCACGTCTGCAGCGTCTCGCCGGCGACGAGCGCGGCAAGCTCGCGTGTGAGTGCTGCCGCGTCCGGGCCGCCCGGCGTCTGGCCAAGACTCCAGTGGCGCTGTGACCAATCCTCATGGCCAATGGCCGTGCACAGCGCCTGCCAGAACTTCAGTTCGAGGGCGCCCACGGCGAGCCAGCGCTCGTCGAGCGTGCGGTACAGGTTGTAGCAGGGCACGCCGCCATTGAGCAGGCCGCCGCCGGGCTGGAGCGCCGCTGCGTCGTCGTTGGCGAGGGCGACATGGGCCATCACGTTGTGCGCATGCGCCTGGTGCGCCATGGAAACGTCGACGAAGCGGCCTTCGCCGCCGCGCGCCACGTGCCAGAGCGCGGCGAGGATCTGCGTGAGCGCGGCCTGCGCGCCGCCGAGCAGGTCGGCGATCTGGAAGTTCGGCAGCACGGGCTCGCCCTCGCGCGTGGCCACCTGATCGAGCACACCCGCATAGGCGATGTAATTCAGGTCGTGGCCGGCGCGCTCGGAAAACGGTCCCTTCGCGCCATAGCCGGTGATCGCGCAGTAGACGAGCTTGGGATTATTCGCGCGCAACGTTTCGTAGCCAAGGCCGAGCCGCTCCATGACGCCGGGCCGGAAGCTTTCCACCAGCACGTCGGCGTCGCGCGCGAGCGCGAGCAGCACGGCGCGGCCGCTTTCGGACTTGAGGTCGAGGCGCGTCTCGCGCTTGCCGCGGTTGACGAGCCGGTAGAACGCGCCGGGGCGGCCAGCGATTTCGTCCTCGGCGCTTTGCATCATGTTGCGCGCCGCGTCGCCGGCGCCGGGCGGTTCGATCTTCAGCACGTCGGCGCCCATTTCCGCGAGGCGCAGGGTGGCCACGGGCCCGGGCAGGAGGCGGGTCAGATCGAGAACACGCAGGCCTTGCAATGCGGCGGGTATCGGCACTCGTTTGGCTCCTGAGTCTGGGTCCTGCGTTTGGGTCCTGCGTTTGAGTCCCGGTAATTGCGCCGACTACGACATCGGCACAGCGACGGACGAACGCCCCGGCAAGGATGCCGCCAGGGCCGGCGCGCGCGGAAAGCGGCGCGGTGCCAGCCCGCGGGGCGTCAGCCGATCTGCTCGAGCTCCTCGTGCGCCCCGAGCCAGTCGGCCTCGAGCGTTTCGAGGCGCGTCTGGACTTCGGCCTGTCGGCGGATGGCTTCGGTCAGCCGCGTCTTTTGCGTCGGCTCGTAGCTGGCCGGGTCGGCCACGAACGCGTCCAGCGTGCCTTTCTCCGCGTTGAGCGCGTCCATCTCCTTTTCTATCTTGCCAATCTTCGCCTGCAACGGCTTTTTCAGGTGCGAGAGCCTCTGGCGCGTTTCCGCTTCCTGGCGGCGCTGCTCCTTGCGGTTCACGCCGGCGTCGCCGGCGCTTGCGCCATCGAGCGCATTTGCCGTGCCGAGCGCCGCGCTCTTGATGGCCGCGCGCTGTTCGGCGGCGTGCTGGAGCAGCCAGTCGCGGTAGTCGTCCAGATCGCCGTCGAACGGTTGCAGGCGATGCTTTGCCACCAGCATGAACTGGTCGGTCGTGGCGCGCAGCAGATGCCGGTCGTGCGACACGAGAATCAGCGTGCCTTCGAATTGCGCGAGTGCCATGGTGAGCGCGTGGCGCGTTTCGAGGTCGAGGTGGTTGGTCGGTTCATCGAGCAGCAGCAGGTTCGGCTTCTGCCAGATGATGAGCGCCAGCGCGAGGCGCGCCTTTTCGCCGCCCGAGAACGGGGCGATGGACGCCGTGGCCATCTCGCCCGGAAAGTTGAAGCCGCCCAGAAAGTCGCGCAATTCCTGCTCGCGCGTATCGGGCGCGAGGCGCGCGAGATGTTGCAGCGGCGTGTCGCCGGGGCGCAGCGTTTCCAGCTGGTGCTGCGCGAAATAGCCGATCTGCAGGCCACGGCCGGTGCGCAATTCGCCCGAGAGCGGCGCGAGCGTCCCGGCGAGCGTTTTGATGAGCGTGGACTTGCCTTGCCCGTTCGCGCCGAGCAGGCCGATGCGCTGGCCATTCTGGATCGACAGCGTGACGCCCCCGACGATGGGCGTTTCGCTGCCGTCGTCGGCGCGATAGCCGCAGCGCACGCCGTCCATCACGAGCATGGGGTTGGGCGCGGAGTCGGGCGTGCGGAACTCGAACGTGAATGGCGAACTCGCGTGCGCGGGCGCGATCAGCTCCATCTTCTCAAGCGCCTTGACGCGGCTTTGCGCCTGGCGCGCCTTGGTGGCCTTCGCCTTGAAGCGGTCGATGAAGCTCTGCAGATGCGCGACGGTTTTCTGCTGCTTTTCGTAGGCGCTTTGCTGGAGCGCGAGCTGTTGCGCGCGCAGGATCTCGAACTGCGAGTAGTTGCCGCCGTAGCGCTTGATCTGCTGGTTCTCCAGATGGAGCGTGACGTTGCAGACGGAATCGAGAAACTCGCGGTCGTGCGAGATCACGACGAGCGTGCCGGGATAGCGGTGGAGCCAGTCTTCGAGCCAGACGATCGCGTCGAGGTCGAGGTGGTTCGTGGGTTCGTCGAGCAGCAACAGGTCCGAGCGGCACATCAGCGCCTGGGCGAGGTTCAGGCGCATGCGCCAGCCACCCGAGAAGCTCGATACGGGCTGCTGCGTCTGCGCCATGGTGAAGCCGAGGCCGAGCAACAGCGCTTCGGCGCGCGCGGGCGCGGTGTAGCCGTCGGCGTCGGCGAAGGCGGCGTGGGCTTCGGCCTCGGCGGCGCCATCGTGGGCTGCCGAGGCCGAGGCGATGCGTGCCTCGATTTCGCGCAGCGCGGCGTCGCCGTCGAGCGTGTATTCGAGCGCGCTCTTCTCCACGGCCGGCGTTTCCTGAGCGACGTGGGCGATCCGCCACGAGGGCGGCATCGAGAAGTCGCCGGCATCCGCATGCAGCTCGCCGCGCAGCACGGCGAAGAGCGTGGACTTGCCCGCGCCGTTGGCACCGATGAGGCCGACCTTTTCGCCCGGATTCAGGGTGAACGAGGTCTGGTCGAAAAGCGGCTTGGTACCGCGGGCAAGGCTGAATTGGTTGAAGCGGATCACGAGAGCGCGGGCGCGGACAAAACCGCGGATAAAACATAAAGCGCTATTTTAACCGGGGCGCGCAGCCCGGGGCGCGCAGTTCGGGCCGCGCAGCCCGGGCCGCGCAGGCTGGGCGGCACCCTGGCCAGGATCGGCCGGACGGCTAACACCGGATACCGGGCATCCAGCCATTCGGCCAGGGTGCGGCGGGCCGGTTTTCTCACGTAGACTGGCGCTTTCGTTGGGAGAGCCAGATGTCGACGGTTTATTCGTTTTCGGCCACGCCGCTCGGCGGCGGCGCGCCGGTGAGCCTCGAGCAGTACGCGGGCAAGATCATGCTGGTCGTCAATACGGCGAGCGAATGCGGATTCACACC
>JAITTX010000242.1 GCA_031286755.1 Paraburkholderia sp. | reverse complement strand
GCTGCTTGATGGCGCCGCATTTTTATTTGGCGTCCCCTAGGGGATTCGAACCCCTGTACTCACCGTGAAAGGGTGATGTCCTAGGCCTCTAGACGAAGGGGACAACACAGGCTTGCGCCTATAACACTTCAACTAAAAAGCCCGCTCAACATTTCTGAACGGGCTTCTATCTGGCGGAGCGGACGGGACTCGAACCCGCGACCCCCGGCGTGACAGGCCGGTATTCTAACCAACTGAACTACCGCTCCAGTTCGACATACACAGATGGGCGTCGGTTAATTCCCACCTGCTGCCTCACCGACATCTTTACGATCTGATCGATGACGCTCATGTCTGGCGTCCCCTAGGGGATTCGAACCCCTGTACTCACCGTGAAAGGGTGATGTCCTAGGCCTCTAGACGAAGGGGACATGATCTTTTCAGATAATGCCTTACTGCACTTTACTACGTTTTTCTGTTGGTGGAGGTAAGCGGGATCGAACCGCTGACCTCTTGCATGCCATGCAAGCGCTCTCCCAGCTGAGCTATACCCCCTTGCAGAACAGAAGCGAGATTCTAAACATCAATTTCGCTTTCGTCAAGAGTGTTTCGAATCTTTTTTTCATCGCTTCGAGGTTTCTGCGAAACATCGTTGCTCGATTCGGCCACTCTTTGCGTGAAACTTACTGCTGTTTCGCGCTCCGTATTCAACGGAGCCCGAATACTACAAGAACTCTCGCTCTGGCGCTAGTGCCAGAGCAGAAAATTCTTCAAATATTTTCACGCACTTTCTCAGGCACCCTTCGCGAGACCCTGCTCGATACGGCCCACGACCACGTCACGTCCGAACAGCGCGAGCACCGCATCGATCGCCGGCGTGTGCGTCGTGCCCGCCACGAACAGGCGCACCGGCATCGCAAGCTGCGGCATCTTCAGCTTGTGCGTGCCCAGCGTCGCCTTGAAGGCGGCCGAGATGGCCTCCTTCGTCCACTCCGCCCCCTTGAGCGCGCTCGCGAGGTCGGCGAGCGCTGGACGCACGACATCGGTCACGTGCTGCGCCAGCGCGTCCGCTTCGGGCTGCGGGTCGCGATAGAACATCATGGCGCTCTCGGCGATTTCCTTGATCGTCGTGGCACGGTCCTTGAAGAGCGCCACCACGCCATCGAGCGCCGGTCCCTTCGCGAGCGTCGCTTCGTCCACGCCCAGCGCAACGAAGAACGGCTTCGAGAGCTCGGCGAGACGCACGTTGTCGACTTCCTTCAGGTAGTGGTTGTTGAGCCAGTTGAGCTTGTTGTGGTCGTACTGCGCCGGCGACTTGCCCAGATGGTCGAGATCGAACCACTCGACGAACTGCTCGCGCGTGAACACCTCAGCGTCGCCATGCGACCAGCCCAGACGCGCGAGGTAATTCAGCACCGCCTCCGGCAAGTAGCCGGCGTCGCGATAGCCCATCACGCTCATTGCGCCGTGACGCTTGCTCATCTTCTCGCCCTGCTCGTTGAGCACGGTCGGCAAGTGCCCGTAGACGGGCGGCTCGGCGCCCAGCGCACGGAGGATGTTGATCTGGCGCGGCGTGTTGTTCACGTGGTCATCGCCGCGGATCACATGCGTGATCTTCATGTCGATGTCGTCCACGACAACGCAGAAGTTGTACGTCGGCGTACCGTCCGGGCGCGCGATCACGAGGTCGTCGAGTTCTTCGTTCGAGATCTCCACCCGGCCTTTCACGGCGTCATCCCATGCGACCACGCCAGTGAGCGGGTTACGGAAGCGCAGCACCGGCTGCACGCCTTCGGGCGGCGTCGGCAGCACCTTGCCCGGCTCGGGACGCCACGTGCCGTCGTAGCGCGGCTTTTCCCCCGCCTCGCGCTGGCGCTCGCGCAGCGCATCGAGCTCTTCGGTCGACATGTAGCACGGGTACACGAGGCCCTGATCCTGCATTTGCTTGAGCACTTCACGATAACGGTCCATGCGCTGCATCTGGTAGAACGGGCCTTCGTCGAAATCGAGGCCGAGCCACTGCATGCCTTCGAGAATCGCATCGACCGATTCGGTGGTCGAGCGCTCGAGGTCAGTGTCCTCGATCCGCAGCACGAAGGCGCCCTTGTTGTGGCGCGCGAACGCCCACGGGTAGAGCGCGGAGCGGATGTTGCCGAGGTGGATGAAGCCGGTCGGGCTCGGCGCAAAGCGGGTACGGACGGGGGTCGTGGTCATGTGCGAATACTCGAGGACGGTGCCGCCCGGCGCTGCGGCATGTCGGATATGAACGACACGGCAGGCGAATACAGTCGGCGGCGGACGGCGAAGGTTCGCGGCGCGATGCCGTAGCAGCAGCAATGCGGCTCGTGAGGAGCACGACACCGCGCGGCGCAGCACACGCAAAACGCGAACGGAAAACCGGGAAAATTAGAGACGGGATTATACCCGCCGCACGCCGGTTCGGCCTCGCATGGGACGGGGCGCAAACGCGTCCGGAGCGCGCCGCATGTCCGATCGTTGCCGGGTCATTCCCGATTCGCCGCGGATTTGCTGCCGATGCGCTGCCTCACACGCACGAAGCGTAAGCACCCACGGCTTTGCCTTATCATGTCGGCGCGCTGGCGCCCTCGCCGGCTCCGCCCGCCCCGTCGCGGGTGGCAAGAGATCAACGCGGTGCGCGCGCCATACGAGAATCGCTTCGGCACGCACGGCCAGGAGAATGTGCTTGAAACCCAGTTCGAAGCCGGACCCGAGACCGGACACGCAGCCCGACCACAATCCATCGCGCCTTTCCCTGAGCCGCCGCCATTTTTCACTCGCGGCCGCCTCCACGGTCCTCGCCGCCTGCACGACCGCAGGCACGCAAACCACGGAAAACAAAGGCACCACAACCGCACCGCCACCGCTTGCGAAAACACCGCGCCCGATCCGCGTGGGCCTTGCGCTCGGCGGCGGCGCCGCGCGCGGATTTGCGCACATCGGGGTCATCAAAGGGCTCGAGGCGCGCAACATCCAGGTCGACCTGATCACCGGCACGAGTGCGGGATCGGTGGTTGCCGCGCTCTACGCTTCGGGCATGAACGGCTTCGCGCTCAACAAGCTGGCGCTGACGATGGATGAAGCCTCGATCAGCGACTGGGCCATGCCATTTCGCAACCGCGGCATCCTGCAAGGCGTGGCGCTGCAGAATTTCCTGAACACGACGCTGCACGACCGCCCGATCGAGAAGATGGCCAGGCCGCTTGGCGTCGTATCGACCGATTTGCGCACTGGCCAGCCCATCCTGTTCCAGCGCGGCAACACGGGCATTGCGGTACGCGCCTCGTGCAGCATTCCATCGATTTTCGAGCCGGTCCGGATCGCGGGTCACGAATACGTGGACGGCGGCCTCGTGAGCCCGGTGCCCGCTTCGTTCGCGCGCAAGATGGGCGCCGACTTCGTGATCGCCGTGGATATTTCGACGCGCCCCGAAACGGCGCCCACGCAAAGCCAGTTCGACATCCTGATGCAGACCTTCACGATCATGGGTCAGTCCATCAAGAATTACGAACTCGAAAAATACGCCGACATCGTGATCCGGCCGAATCTCAATGCCATGTCGAGCAGCGACTTCACGCAACGCAACGCCGCGATACTCGCGGGCGAAGAGGCCGCGGCAAAAATCTTTCCGGAGCTCGAGCGCAAGCTGGCTGCCGCGCGTATGGCGACGGCCTGAACAATGCCTGCGCCATCGCCAGGGCGCTAACCCGCGCCGCGCTCCGCGTGCGATGAACGCAAAAAAGCCTGCTTCGACGAAGCAGGCTTTTTGTTGCGCCAGATCTTGCGATTAGTTGCCGCTGCTGCCTTCGAACTGCGCGCTCACGCGCTGCTTGAGGCCTTGCTGCTGATCCGGCGTAAACGACGTTTCGATGCGGCGCGCACCCGTGAAGCGCTTTTCCCAATAGCCGCTGTCCAAGTCGTCCACACGAATCGTGCTGCCGGTGGACGGCGAATGCACGAACTTGTTGTCGCCGATATAGATGCCCACGTGCGAGAACGTGCGGCGCATCGTGTTGAAGAATACGAGATCGCCCGGCTTGAGGTTGCTCATGCTCACCTTCTCGCCCACGCGGCTCATTTCCTCCGCGCGGCGCGGCAGGTTCATGCCAAGCGTGTCCTGGAACACGTAGCGCACGAAGCCGCTGCAATCGAGACCCGAGTCAGGCGTATTGCCGCCCCAGCGGTAGCGCACGCCGATCATGTTGAGCGCGCCCACCACGACGTCACCGGCCTTGCCAGCCATGCCGGACAGAAATGCCTTCGCGCCGCTCTGGGCCGGAGCCTGTGCGGTAGTGGTCTGAGTCGTGGTTTGAACTGCGGAGAGCGACTGCGGGTTCGTCGAATTGCTCGGCGAAAATGAGACGTTCTGATTAAAACTGCTTGCTTCGTCGGCGAACGCGCCGGGAGCTGCAGCCATCAGTGCGCCGATGAACATCCCGGCGACGACGCGCGTGCAAGCCTGGGTCAAGGATCGGTGCTGCATGGGTCGGAATAAATGCCCGTAAATCAGGGAGTTAGAAGAAAAGTTTGGACGATACTAGCTAGTAAGTATTTGTGTGTCAAAACAAATAGAAAAAAACAATTACGATGAACGCCTCATTGGTGAATTTCACCAAAAAACCCCCTTAAGTTCCGCGAACTTTCACCGATCAAACGCGGCTTTCAACAACTTTCGCGTGTAAGGGTGCGCAGGGTCGTCAAAGATTTTTGTTACATCTCCGGTCTCGACGATCGCACCGTTTTGCATGACCGCAACACGATGCGCCATCGCGCCAATGACCTCGAGATCGTGGCTGATGAACACATAGCCCAGGTTGTATTTGCGCTGCAAATCGGCCAGCAATCGCAACACCTGCTGCTGGATCGAGACGTCGAGCGCGCTGGTGGGTTCGTCGAGCACGATCACGCGCGGTTCCAGCACAAGCGTGCGCGCAATGGCGATGCGCTGGCGCTGGCCGCCGGAAAACTCGTGCGGGTAGCGTTGCAGAGCCGTGCGGTCGAGGCCCACCTCCCGCAACACGGCCACGATGCGCTTGCGGCGCTCGTCGCCGGAAAGCTCGGGCCGATGCAGCGCCAGCCCCTCCCCTACGATGCGCTCGATGGTCTGCCGGGGCGAAAGCGAACTGAACGGATCCTGAAAGACCACTTGCAGATGCGAGCGCAGCCCGAGCCTGTCGCGGCCCTGATAGCTCGCGATCGGGCGCCCCTGAAACTCGATCGCGCCGCCCGCGGTCCGTTGCAGACCCAGCATCGCCATGGCCAGTGTGGATTTTCCCGACCCGGACTCGCCGACGATGCCCAGCGTCTCGCCCTGGCGCACCGCGACGCTCGCGTCGTCGACCGCGCGAAAGCGGCCGCGCCGCCACCAGCCCGCGAAGCCGGGCAGTTTCGTCGCGAAGTCGACGCTCACGTCTTTCGCTTCGAGCAGCACCGGCGCGATCGGCAGCACCGGCAGCACGTTGCGCTCGGGCCGGCTGGCGATCAGTCGCTGGGTATAGGGATGCTCCGGCGCCTCGAATATCTGCTCGACGCTCCCGGCCTCCACCAGCCTGCCCTTCTCCATCACCGCCACGCGCTGCGCGAAGCGGCGCACGAGGTTCAGGTCGTGCGTGATCAGCAGCACCGACATGCCCCCGCCAGGCTTGCCCGCCTCCTCGCGTTGCAGCTCGCGCAGGAGTTCGACGATCTGCCCGCGTATCGTCACGTCGAGCGCCGTCGTGGGCTCGTCCGCCAGCAACAGGCGCGGTCGGCACGCGAGCGCCATCGCGATCATCACGCGCTGGCGCTGGCCGCCGGAAAGCTGGTGCGGATAGCTGAACAGACGCCGGCGCGGCTCGGGAATGCCGGTGCGTTCGAGCAGCCCCGCCGCGCGCTCGTATGCCTCCTTCTTCGTCACGCCATCGTGCAGCACGATGGTCTCCGCAATCTGCTCGCCGATCGTATAGAGCGGATTGAGCGCCGTCATCGGCTCCTGGAAAATCATCGCGAGGTCGCTGCCGCGCAGGCCGCGCATCGCGCGCTCGCTCTTCGCGAGCAGATCCTCGCCGTCGAGGCGGATCGAACCCGAGATGCGCGCATCGCTCAAGAGCCGCAGAATCGCGAGCGCCGTCACGGTCTTGCCCGAGCCCGACTCGCCCACGAGCGCCACGCGCTCGCCACGCCCGATGTCGAGCGAGATGTCGTCCACGGCGAGCGTCTCGTTAAAGCGCACGCTCAGATGCTCGATCGAGAGCAGCGGTCCGGCGTTCGTGCCGGCTTGCTTTGACAGCGCGCTCACTGGTTGCCTCCGGCCTTCATCGCGTCGGAGATGCGCGTGTCGAGCGCGTTGCGCAGCGCGTCGCCCATGAACGTGAGCAGCAGCAAGGTGAGAACGAGCACGCCGAACGTCGACATCGAGATCCACCAGGCGTCGAGATTGCCTTTGCCCTCGGCGAGCAGCTCACCGAGACTCGGCGTGGGTGGCGGCACGCCCAGACCGAGGAAGTCGAGGCTCGTGAGCGCGAGGATCGAGCCGCTCATGCGAAACGGCAGGAACGTGATGACCGGCGTGAGACTGTTGGGCAACACGTGGCGCCAGATGATCTGCCAGTTCGAGAGGCCCATCGCGCGCGCGGCGATCACGTAATCCTGATTGCGGTTGCGCAGGAACTCGGCACGCACGTAATCGGAGAGTCCGATCCAGCCGAACAGCGAGAGCAGCACGATCAGCAGGATGAAGCCCGGCTCGAAGATCGACGCGAAGATGATCAGCAGATAGAGCTCGGGCATCGCGCTCCAGATTTCGATCAGGCGCTGCCCGATGATGTCGACGCGCCCGCCGAAGTAGCCTTGAATCGCGCCCGCCAGCACGCCGAGCATCGTGCCGATGACGGTCAGCACGAGCGCGAACTCCACCGAGACGCGAAAGCCGTACAGGAGCCGCGCGAACAGATCGCGCCCGCTCGCGTCGGTGCCCAGCCAGTTATCGCGCGACGGCGGCGCGGGGTTCGGCACCTTCGAAAAATAATTGAGCGTGTCGTAGTAGTACGGGTTCGGCGGATAGATCGCGAAGTTGCCGGGCGCGTCGAAGCGATGGCGGATGTATGGATCGAGATAATCGGCAGGCGTGGGGAAGTCGCCACCGAAGGTGGTCTCCGGATACGCCTTGAAAAGCGGGAAATATAGATGTCCGTCGTAGCGCACGACGAGAGGCTTGTCGTTGCACCAGAGCGGCCCCGCGAGACTCGCCACGAACGCGATCACGAAGACGACCATGCTCCAGTAGCCAAGGCGCTGCTGCTTGAAGCGCAGCCACACCCGGCGTGCGGGCGTGGGCGACTTGAAGGCGCGCACGCTGTCGGTGCGCAGTTCGGGCTCGGCGCCGGCGCGGGCTCTGTTCAACTCAGCGCTCCAGGTGTTCGAATTGAATGCGGGGGTCGACCCACACGTAGCAGAGATCGGAGATGAGCTTGGTCAGCAGTCCGATCAGCGTGAAAAGATACAGCGTGCCGAGCACGACCGGATAATCGCGCCGCACCACCGACTCATAGGACAGCAGGCCCAGGCCGTCGAGCGAGAACAGCGTCTCGATCAGCAGGCTGCCCGTGAAAAACGCGCCGATGAACGCGGCCGGAAAGCCCACGACGAGCGGCAGCAGCGCGTTGCGAAACACATGCTTCCAGAGCACGGTGCGCTCTGACAAGCCCTTTGCGCGCGCGGTCAGCACGTACTGGCGGCGAATCTCCTCCAGGAAAGCGTTCTTCGTGAGCATGGTCGTGACCGCGAAGCTCCCCACCACCGACGCCGTGACCGGCAGCGTGATGTGCCACAGGTAGTCGAGAATCTTGCCGCCGAGCGAGAGCGTGTCCCAGTCGTCGGAGGTGAGATTGCGCAGCGGAAAGAGCTGCAGGAAGGTGCCGCCGCCGAACAGCACGAGCAGCAGCACCCCCAGCACGAAGCCCGGAATCGCATAGCCGATCAGCACGACGAGGCTCGTGACGAGATCGAAGCGCGAGCCGTTGCGCACCGCCTTGGCGATGCCCAACGGCACCGATATCAGATAGGTTAGAAAGAACGTCCACAAGCCGATGCTGATCGACACCGGCAGCTTCGAAACGATGAGCGACCACACGCTCTGATGGTGGAAATAGCTCTGCCCGAGATCGAAGCGCGCGAAGCGGCTCAGCATCAGGAAATAACGCTGGAGCGGGGGTTTATCGAAGCCGTAGAGTTGCTTGAGCTGCGCGATCTGCTGTGCGTCCACACCCGTATGGGCGCGCATGCCGAACGGCATGCCCTGCTCCGCGCCGCGCTTGAGCTCGCGCACCGCCTGCTCGACGGGACCGCCCGGCACGAACTGGATCACGGCGAAGGTCAGCGTGAGCACGCCGAGCAGCGTCGGGATCATCAGCAGCAGGCGCTTGACGATGTAGCTCCACATGATTCTTTGCTTCCGTCAAAGAGAGTCTGGCGTTTCAGTGCTGCGGCGCGCGACTGAACCACCACGTCGAAATGATCCAGTCGATCGCGCCATAGTACAGCGGCAGCTTCGCGGGATAAGCCAGCGTGTTCTTGTACGCCACACGGTGCGTCGCGCTGTACCACTGCGGCACCACATAGTAGCCGTGCATCAGCACCCGGTCGAGCGCGTGGGTGGCGTCGAGCAACTGCTCGCGCGTTTGCGCCAGCATCAGCGCTTTGAGGATCGCGTCCACGGCCGGCGACTTCAGGCCGATCAGGTTGCCCGAGCCCGGCTCGTCGGCGGCCTTGCTGCCGAAACGGTCGAGCTGCTCCGCGCCCGGCACCTGCACGTCGGGAAACTTGATCGTCGTGATATCGAAGTCGAAGGCGTCGAGCCGCTTCTGATAGAGCGCGAAGTCTACCGAGCGATAGTTCACGCGGATGCCGAGGCGCGCCAGCGCCTGCGTGTACTGCGCGAGGATCGGCGCCCATTGCGCGGAGGCGCTCGTGTCGTCGAGCACCTCGAACACGAACGGCTGGCCTTGCGCGTTGCGCAGCGCGCCATCGCGATAGGTCCAGCCCGCGTCCGCGAGCAGCGCGCGCGCCTTGAGCAGATTCGCGCGCAGCGAGCCTGGCGGATTGGTGCTCGGCTGCATGGGCGGCGGACCGAACACGGCGGGATCGAGCTGCTTGCGCCACGGCTCCAGCAACGCAAGCTCACCGGGCGTTGGCAAGCCCTTCGCCTGTAGATCCGTATTCACGAACCAGCTGTCGATGCGCTTGTACTGGCTGTAGAACAACATGCGGTTGAGCCACTGGAAGTCGAGTGCGAGATCGAGCGCCTCGCGCACGCGCACGTCCTGAAACATGGGCTTGCGCAGATTGATCACGTAGCCCTGCATGCCGGTGCCGTTGTGCTGCGGAAATTCGCGCTTGATGAGTTCGCCGCTGTCGAACTTCTTGCCCACGTCGCGGCGCACCCAGTTGCGCGCCACGTATTCGACCAGCGCGTCGTACTCGCCGGCCTTGAACGCCTCGAGACGCGCGACGTCGTCCGAATAAAGCTTGTAGACGATGCGCTCGAAGTTATTCTGACCCACACGCACCGGCAGGTCCTTGCCCCAGTAGTCCGGATCGCGCTTGTACGTGATCGTGCGGCCGTTGGAGTAACGCTCGATCACATAGGGACCGCTGCCGATCGGCGCTTCGAACGCAATCTGATCGAACGCAATGCGGGTGCCGTCCGCGCGCAGCCCCCACTTGTGCGAGAACACCGGCATGCCGCCCGCGATGAGCGGCAACTCGCGATTGTTGCTGCGGAACTCGAAGCGGATCGTGGCTGGGTCCACCACCACGGCGCGCGCGATTTCGCCGAAATAGGCCTGCATCGACGGCGAGGCCTGACGGCTCTTGAGCATGTCGAGCGAAAACTTGACATCGGCCGCGGTGACCGGATCGCCGTTCGAAAAATGCGCGCGCGGATTCAAATGAAACGTTACCGACAGGCGATCGGGCGCAATGCGGATATCGTCGGCGAGCAACCCGTACGCCGACGCCACCTCGTCCATGCTGCCCGTCGTCAGGCTCTCGAAAATCATGCCGAGGCCCGGCGCCGCGTTGCCGCGCATCGTGAATGGGTTGAACTTGTCGAAACTGGTCAGCCGGTCGGGATTCGCGAGCACCAGCGTGCCGCCCCTGGGCGCATCCGGATTCACGTAATCGAAATGCTTGAAGTCTTGCGGGTACTTCGGCTCGCCGTATTGGGCGATCGCGTAGACCGCATGGGCGCAAGGCATCGTCGCGAATACAAGAGCGAGTGCGGCACCCGCGGCCGCCAGCATGCGCGCCGGCGCAAACCGCCAGACATGCCGCTCCGCGCTGCTTGCACGCTGCCCGTCAGGCCCCCGATCAGGACTCCAGCCAGGAACCGTTGCCCCACGCGCCGTGCGCGCTCTCCTGCCTCGCGTTCCTGTCGTCATAGAAAGGGATTTGTCCGGAGTGCCGTGTCAATTGTGAGAGAATTCTACCCAAACCACGCGGCGCCGCCTTGGCCGGCGCCCGGTGCATCGAACCTGTTCAGGAGATTTCATGGGCTTCCTCGCTGGCAAACGCATCTTGTTGACCGGCCTGCTGTCGAACCGATCGATCGCGTATGGCATTGCGCAAGCATGCAAGCGCGAAGGCGCGGAACTGGCGTTCACGTACGTCGGCGAGCGCTTCAAGGACCGCATTACCGAATTCGCTCAGGAATTCGGCAGCAATCTCATTTTCCCCTGCGACGTAGCCGACGACGCGCAAATCGAAGCGCTCTTCACCGATCTCAAAAAGCACTGGGATACGCTCGACGGCCTCGTCCATTCGATTGGCTTCGCCCCGCGCGAAGCCATCGCGGGCGACTTCCTCGACGGCATGACGCGCGAGAACTTCCGCATCGCGCACGACATTTCGGCCTACAGTTTCCCGGCGCTCGCGAAAGCGGCGCAACCGATGCTGGCCGCCAACGCCTCGCTCCTCACCCTCACCTATCTCGGCGCGGAGCGCGCGATCCCGAACTACAACACGATGGGTCTCGCGAAGGCCTCGCTCGAAGCCAGCGTGCGCTACCTCGCTGTGTCGCTGGGCGTGAAGGGTGTGCGCGTGAACGGCATCTCGGCCGGCCCGATCAAGACGCTCGCGGCAAGCGGCATCAAGAGCTTCGGCAAGATCCTCGATTTCGTCGAGCACAACGCGCCGCTGCAGCGTAATGTGACGATCGAGCAAGTCGGCAACACGGCCGCGTTCCTGCTCTCCGATCTGGCGGGCGGCGTGACGGCGGAAATCGTCCACGTCGACGCGGGCTTCAACGCCGTGGTCGGCGGCATGGCGGGCCTTGGCGAATAACGCGCCCTGTGCCTGCGCGCCTCGTTGCGCAGGCAAACGTAGCAAGTAAAAAGCCGCCCGAGGGCGGCTTTTCTTTTGACCTCGTTCCGGGTCTGTTCGCACGCGTCAATCATGGCGCGCGCGAATCTGGCTCAGCGCCAATGTCCCGGAGGGCCGCCATGGTCGCGGTCGTAATGACCACGGCCGCGATCGTAGCCGCCGTGATGGCGATACCAGTCGTCACGGGCCCAGTAGCGGCGGCCATCCCAATAGCGGTCGCCGTGCCAGCCGATCACGATGGCCGGCGGCGCGGCGTAGACGGGCGCGGGCTGATAGACCACGGGCGGAGGCGGCGGCGCATAGACCGGTTGCGGCGCGACGTAAACCGGGGCCGGGATACCGATGTTGACACCGACGCTCACGCCAGCCATAGCCGCACTCGACGCACCACCGATAGCCAGGCCCCCGATCAGCATTGCAACAACACGAGCGAACTTCATGGACTCACCTTTTGGGGTTGATGTTTTGTTGAAGCCAATATAACGCAGGCTCCCCGGCCCGCGTATTTCAACATTGTAATAACTGATGCACAAAACCACGGTGCGTTCGCCCGTGTAACGTCTGGTTACACCAGCAGCAGCCGCGCAATAATGCTCGCGAGCCGGGCACCGCCTGCATCGGCGCATACCGTGCCATTCGCTCCGCGCATTCGCGATTGAACCATAACGCGGCTCGAATGCGGCATTCAAATAATGCATGAAAAAATCAACTGCTGACACATCAAAGCAATTTGCATCATTTAATTCGGCATCCTGAAAAGCATTCCGCAAACTGTGAATCAGATTCGTGAATGCCAGGTGAATACAGCATCGCGCAAAGAGTTGCTCACGCGAGCATGTGCATAACGGCGCCGAAAAACAAAAACCCCGCAAGCCGAGACTTGCGGGGTTTCGCCGCCATTACTGGCGGAGACGGAGGGATTCGAACCCTCGATCCAGGTTTTGGCCCAGATGCTCCCTTAGCAGGGGAGTGCCTTCGACCTCTCGGCCACGTCTCCCGAAAAACTTCGTTCGCGCCAGGGAGGCAACGCAACGAAGCCAAGATAATAGCGGGTTCGAGCGTTCCGGTCAATTTTTAAGACGCACTTTTGCAAACTTTTTTCTGCAAGCGCGCAATCTGCATTGCGCGGGGCGCCTCGGGCCTCGGAATCCACCATAAAACAGGCGGTTTCGTGGTCGCTCGCAACCGGAACCTTCTCATTACCACCATGCATTACACCTGTGTGACACCCACGTCACGCGGCCCGTGCTCAGGCCTGCTCGAGCTCGAACACCTTGTGCAGCGCGCGCACCGCCAATTCCATGTACTTCTCGTCGATCAGTACCGAGATCTTGATTTCGGACGTCGAAATCATCTGGATGTTGATGCCCTCTTCCGAGAGCGTGCGGAACATCTTGCTGGCCACGCCCACGTGCGAGCGCATGCCCACGCCGACCACCGACACTTTCGAGACCTTGGCGTCGCCCAGCACCTGCTCGGCGCTCACGTGGCCCTGCACCTGGTTCGTGAGGATGTCCATCGCGCGCTGATAGTCGCCACGGCCAACCGTGAACGTGAAGTCGGTCTTGCCGTCCACGCTCTGGTTCTGGATGATCATGTCGACGTCGATGTTCGCGTCCGCCACCGGGCCGAGGATCTGATACGCGATGCCCGGCTTGTCGGGCACACCCATCACGATAATGCGGGCCTCGTCGCGCTGGAACGCGATACCCGAGATGACTGCTTTTTCCATGGTCTCGTCTTCTTCAAAGGTAATCAGGGTGCCCGACTTCATTTCCTCGTCGAGGTTCATCGCCGGGTCGGTCAGGCTGGAGAGCACGCGCGTCTTCACCTGATACTTGCCCGCGAATTCCACCGAGCGGATCTGCAGCACCTTCGACCCGAGGCTGGCCATTTCCAGCATTTCCTCGAACGTGATGCGGTCGAGCCGGCGCGCGTCGTCCACCACGCGCGGGTCGGTCGTGTAGACACCGTCCACGTCGGTATAGATGAGGCACTCGTCGGCCTTCAGCGCGGCTGCCACTGCAACCGCCGAAGTGTCCGAGCCACCGCGGCCCAGCGTGGTGATGTGGCCGTCCGGGTCGATGCCCTGGAAGCCCGTGATCACGACCACCTTGCCGGCGTCGAGATCGGCCAGCACGCGCTCGCCGTCGATGTCGTTGATGCGCGCCTTGGTGAAGGAGCTGTCGGTTTTGACCGGCACTTGCCAGCCGGTGTAGCTGATGGCGTCCACGCCGGCTTCTTGCAGCGCGATCGACAGCAGACCGACGCTCACCTGTTCGCCGGTCGCCGCAATCATGTCGAGCTCCCGCGGGCTCGGCTGCGGCGAAATCTCTTTCGCGAGACCGAGCAGGCGATTGGTTTCGCCGGACATCGCCGAGGGCACGACGACCATCTTGTGGCCGGCCTTGTGCCATTTGGCGACGCGCTTGGCAACGTTCTTGATGCGCTCCACCGAGCCCATCGAGGTGCCGCCGTATTTGTGTACGATGAGTGCCATTGTCGTTCTGAACTGGAGATGTTACCGCGCTGGCGCACCGAAGACGGCTCCGCCCGGTACCGTTCAGACCGCGTGGAGGCTTGGCGCGTGCAGCACACGCGGAGTTTGCCCGGGCGGTGGCGAGGCAGCCGCATCGGCATCGTGGAGACACTGATACGGGCTCGCGCGCCCTGCCCGCATACCGCTACGACGTCCTTGCAATCGTCGGATACCGCTGGAAGGAGACATCGCGTCCTGGCACGGCATGCGCCGCTTTTGACGGCGTCCGTGAACGCGAAAAAGCGGGCTGGACAAACAAGTTACCCTACCCGATCAAGGTCAAAATTACAAGGCGAAATTGGGCCGCGGGGAGCGAAAAAGGCTTGTGCGGCAAGGATTTGCGCGGGTCTGGCACGCACTCCAGGCAAGCTTTACACGCACACCTGCGTTTTTGGGCATGGCCGCCGCCACATCGCACGCCCCGCAAGCGCTCGCTGCCGGATGTCGCTGCTTACGCGATCAGCAAATCTTCGCGCCATTCGATACGCCGCCAGAGCGCTGCATGGGCCGAGCCCGGCGCATCGCCTTGTGCGCCAAACGCCGAGCGGTTCACACCAATCCGGGGCACGAACAGCAGCGTCCCGCCCACGTAGAGCAGCGGCACATCGCGCTCCCATGCCGGCACGCCGCGCGCCTGAAACAGGTTCTTGAGCGTACGGCTCATGTTCGCGGCCTCGTCACGCAGCCGTTCGCCGCCCTCTCTCGCGCGCGCCACCAGCGGGCCGCCGCGCAGAACGCTTTCGGGTACGGCATCGGGGTCGCTGGCATTGGCGGGCGCGAAGACGTAGCTGCCACGCCATTGCGGCAAGCGCCAGATTTCCTCGCCGCGCCAGTTCATGCTGACGGGCTTGCGCCCGGCGCTTTCACCCGCTGCCGCGTCCAGCGCACTGGCAGGCGCCGCTTCAGCGCGCGGGGTTTCCCAGAACACGCGGCCCCGGTAGCAGCGCAGCGTGCGTCCGGCGTGATCGACGCGCAGCGCGTGCCCCTCGCCCTCGTGCGCGATCTCGCGCAACTGGCGCAGCGCGTCGGCTAGTCGCGCCGAAGACGCCGCGGGCAAGCCAAGCAAGCGCATCCAGTAGCGCAACAGATTGAGCGCGCGCGCGTCATCGAGTGCGACGAGTCCGGCATGCGCAAGCGCGCCAGCGTCATCGTATCTGGCCTCGTGCAAATCGATCCGTGCGAGGTCGTCGAGCAGGCGCTGCGCGGAGGCGGCATGCGTGGCCGTGCGCGCGAGCGCATCGCGAAAGCCGGGGAAATGCGCGGAAAGCGCGGGCAGCACATCGTGACGCAACGCGTTGCGCGCATAGCGCGTGTCCGCGTTCGATTCGTCCTCGATCCAGTGCAGGTGGTGCGCGCTCGCATAGCGCTCTAGTTGCGCGCGCAACAAATTCAGCAAGGGCCGCACGCGCGCGGCACCATCCGCCACCTCGCGCGCTGGCGCCATGGCTGCGAGCCCCGCCAGCCCCGCGCCGCGCAACAATTGCAGCAAGACGGTTTCGGCCTGATCGTCGGCATGCTGCGCAAGCCACAGTGACTGTGCGCCATGCGCGGCGCACATCGCATCGAGGGCGCGGTAGCGTGCTTCGCGCGCCGCCGCCTCCACTCCCGCCGCATCGTCGTGCGCGAGCGTCACGCGCCGCGCATCGAACGTCACGCCGTATGCGCGCGCCACCGCTTCGCAATGGGCCAGCCACCAATCGGCGTTCGGACTCAGCCCGTGATGCACATGCAGCGCAACGAGCCGCGCCGCCCCCGCCATGCGCACCGCGGCGTCGAGCAGCACCGACGAGTCGAGGCCGCCGCTGAACGCAACGGCGATGCGCGCATCGGCGGGAAGCCTGGAAAGCACGACGCCGAGCGCATCGAGAACGATACGCCCGGCGTCGGATTCGGAATGGTCGGTCACGGCACGACGGCGCCTCTCGCGCCGGCTCATATCAGTGACGTCGCGCGCTTACGCGCCCGGCGTCGTTTCCTTGAACTTGCCGTACTCCATCAGGCGCTCGTAGCGGCGCGCCTTCAGGTCGGCAATGCTCATGCCCTGGAACTGGCGCAGCGAGTCGGAGAGCGCGCGGCGCAGGAGCGCGGCCATGCCCTTCGGGTCGCGATGCGCGCCACCGAGCGGCTCGTTCACGATCTTGTCGATCAGGCCCAGCGCCTTGAGACGATGCGCGGTGAGGCCCAGCGCCTCGGCGGCTTCGGGCGCCTTGGCGGCGCTCTTCCACAGAATCGACGCGCAGCCTTCCGGCGAGATGACCGAGTAAGTCGAGAACTGCAGCATCATGACAGTGTCGGCCACGGCAATCGCGAGCGCGCCGCCCGAACCGCCTTCGCCGATAATCGTCGTGATGATGGGCGTCTTGAGCTCGGCCATCACGTAGAGATTGCGGCCGATGGCTTCCGACTGGCCGCGCTCTTCCGCGCCGATGCCCGGGTAGGCGCCCGGCGTGTCGACGAAGGTGAAGATGGGCAGGCCGAATTTTTCGGCGAGACGCATCAGGCGCTCGGCCTTGCGATAGCCTTCCGGACGCGGCATGCCGAAGTTGCGCGCGGCGCGCTCCTTCGTGTCGCGGCCCTTCTGCTGGCCGAGCACCATGCAGGCCTGGCCATTGAAACGCGCGAGGCCGCCGACGATCGAGAGGTCGTCCGCATAAGCGCGGTCGCCATGGAGTTCATGGAAATCGGTGAACAGCTCGTGCACGTAGTCGAGCGTGTACGGACGCTGCGGATGACGCGCGATTTGCGAAACCTGCCACGGGCTCAGGTTCGCGTAGAGGTCCTTCGTAAGCTGCTGGCTTTTCTTCGACAGCCGCTCGATCTCTTCCGAAATATCGACGGCCGAATCGTCCTGAACGAAGCGCAGTTCTTCGATCTTCGCTTCGAGTTCAGCGATCGGCTGCTCGAAATCCAGAAACGTGGTTTTCATGTGTTGGAATCCTTGCACTTTGCGGCAGCGCGTATTCTAACCGCGCCGGCCGCAGTCGAAGTCGGAGTTGAACTATCGAATTCGAACAGCAATAAAAAATATCTAAATAACTCGGAGCTGCCGCATCAACCCGGAATCAGGCCTGGTGCTGCCGCGCAACGACAGCGCGGTGCCCAAGGCCCCCCTTTTTCACGACGGCTCGAGGCTGCGCCACATATACCAGGTTGCGACGGTTCGCCACGGTTCCCAGTTGGCCGCGACTTCACGGGCCTCGCTGCGCGTGACCGGCTCGCCGCTGAAGTAGTTGACGCTGATTGCCTGGATAAGCCCGAGGTCGTCCAGCGGCAATACGTTAGGCCGCGCAAGATTGAAGATCAGGAACATCTCGGCGGTCCAGCGGCCGATGCCGCGGATTGCCGTAAGCTCGGCAATCACATCCTCGTCGTCCATGCTGGTCCACTTGCCCACGTGGAGCGCGCCGGAGACGAAGTGCTGCGCGAGATCGAGGATGTATTCCGTCTTGCGCTTCGAGAGACCGCACGCGGCCAGCTTTTCATGGCCGAGCTTGAGGAATTGTTGCGGCACGAGCTTCGGACAGGCGGTCTCTACGCGCTGCCACAACGCCTGGGCCGCTGCCGTCGAGATCTGCTGACCGACCACCGAGCGCGCGAGCGTGACGAACGGATCGTCGCTGCTCATGAGATGCACGGGGCCGAACTTCGGGATGAGCTTCTTGAGGATGCGATCGCGCTTGACGAGATCCGCGCAAGCCTTGTCCCAGTAATCGGGACGCGCCACCTCCGGCTCGCTGCTGCGCGCGGCAACCGCCAGTGCCTGCGCCCCTTCGCCGGATGCGGAACCCTCGGGCAGCGCACCCGCCATCGGCGCGGCGCCGTCGAGCGCGCCATTGCCCTTCGCGCGCGCGGGCTTTGCAGCGCCGGCTTTTGCGATACCCGCCTTTTCCACGCCATTGGGCGCACGATGCTCCGCCTGCGCCTTCGCGCCGGTCTTCTTCGCGCCGTCGATCATGACGGCGTCGCTTTCCTGCTGCGCCTTCAAGGCGCCACTACGCGCGGCGCGCCCCTTGGCCTCGCCTGCCGTGCCCGTGAGCGACGCAGCGCGCCTCGCCTGCGTCTTCGTGGCCGTTGCCATCCTGCCTCCTGCCTCGCGAATCGATCAGTGGAAACTGGACAGCCCGCTTACACGCGGCGCCACTCGGTCAACCCGCCCGGTTTGTCTTCGAGCGCGACACCGGCATCGAGCAGTTCGGCCCGGATCCGGTCCGCCTCCGCATACTGTTTCGCCTGCTTCGCCGCCGTGCGCGCCGCGATCTTCGCCTCGATCGCAGCCACGTCGAGCGCGCCTGCATCCTGCGCGCCCGCGGCTTGCTGGAGGAACGCGCGCGGCTCGCGCACGAGCACGCCAAGCACGCGCCCAAGACGCTGCAATTGGCGCGCCAGCACGGCATCGCGCGTGCGGTTCACTTCGGTTGCCAACTCGAACAGCACCGAGATGGCGACAGGCGTATTGAAATCGTCGTTCATCGCCGCCTGGAAACGCTGCGCGTGCGCCTCGTTCCAGTCGAGCTCGCCCGCATCGGGCGTCACATCCTTGAGCGCCGTGTACAAGCGCGTGAGCGCGTTGCGCGCATCGTCGAGATGCACGTCGCTGTAGTTCAGCGGCGAGCGGTAATGGGCGCGCGCCATGAAAAAGCGCACCACCTCCGCGTCGTACTTCGCCAGCACTTCGCGGATCGTGAAGAAGTTGCCGAGCGACTTCGACATCTTCTCGTTGTCGATCTGCACGAAACCGTTGTGCATCCAGTAATTGACGAACTTCTCGCCGGTCGCGCCTTCGCTTTGCGCAATCTCGTTCTCATGGTGCGGAAACTGCAGGTCCTGGCCGCCGCCATGAATATCGAAATGCTTGCCGAGCAGCGTGCAACCCATCGCCGAACATTCGATGTGCCAGCCCGGACGGCCGCGCCCGTATTTCGAATCCCAGCTCGTGTCGGCGGGCTCTTCGGGTTTTGCCTGCTTCCACAGCACGAAGTCAAGCGGATCCTGCTTGGCATCGTTCGCCGCCACACGTTCGCCCGCGCGCAGGTCTTCGATCGACTTGCCCGAAAGCGCACCGTAGCTCGCGAACTTGCGCACCGCGTAGTTCACGTCGCCGTCCGTGCCCTGGTAGGCGTAACCATTGCTTTCCAGCAGGCCGATCATGTCGAGCATCTGCGGGATGTACTGCGTCGCGCGCGGCTCGAGATCGGGGCGCTCGACGCCGAGCGCGTCCGCGTCTTCGTGCAGCGCGTCGATGAAACGGTCCGTGAGCGCCTTGATCGTCTCGCCATTTTCCACCGCGCGGCGAATGATTTTGTCGTCGATGTCGGTGATATTGCGCACGTAGGTCACTTTGTAGCCGAGCGTGCGCAGCCAGCGCTGCACCACATCGAACACTACCATCACACGCGCGTGGCCCACATGACAATAGTCGTACACCGTCATCCCGCAAACGTACATGCGTACGACACCGGGCTCGATTGGCACGAAATTTTGCTTGTCACGCGCGAGCGTGTTGTAGATGCGCAGTGATTCCATAGAGGCGATGGATACGTGGGTCGAAAGAAGTCCGCGACAGCGCCGACAACAGCCCGCGAGGAAAGCACCGCGTTGCTCGAGGCTGCGTACAGTCGCGCTCAATCAGTCATCAGGGCGGGGACGACCACGAGTAGCGAAAGAAAGCCTGGCGTGTCGCGAAAGCCGTCCGGAAGCAGCGCTCCGGGCCGCTCGCCACGAGCCGCGATGAACCGGAGCAGGCGCTCGACAGGCACTCGCCCGGCGCGCGGCCAAAGCGCGCGACGAAAACGCACAGACCTTTTGTTAGAATGGCTCGGAGTATAACACCGCGACCTTCCCCTATGAAATCTTCCAGCGGCTGCGCGCCCCGCGCTGCGACCTTTGCGGCGGCGGCTCTCGCGAGCGTCGCCTTCGTCTTCGGCGGCACGTTTGCAGCGCATGCTGCGCCGCCCGCCACGGCCGACGGCACGCCCGGCGCCGACGCGGCAATCGCCCAGCACAACTGGGCGACGGCGCTCACGGAGCTGGACGCGCGCATCAAGTCGAACCCGCGCGACGTGCAGGCGAAGTTCAAGCGCGCAACCATCCTCGCGCGCGTGGGCCGCGACGACGACGCCATCGAAGCCTTCACCGAGCTCACCCAGGCCTACCCCGAGCTGCCCGAGCCCTATAACAATCTCGCGGCGCTCTATGCGAAACATGGCCGCTACGACGAGGCACGCGTCGCGCTCGAGACGGCCACGAAGGCCAACCCGTCGTACAGCCTCGCATGGGAAAACTTGGGCGATCTGTACCTGCGCATGGCCGACGCGTCGTACCGCCGCGCAAGCAAGCTCGGCCGCACGAGCGGCGCAACGCAGCAGCGCCTCGTCGACATCGAGAAAATCGTCAATCCGCCGGCCGCGCAAAAGCGGGCTCGCAACACCGCGGCCGCGGCCGCATCGGAAACCAGCACGACGCGCGTGGGCCCGATGCTCGACCAACCGGTGTACCAGTTCGGCGGCCCGACCGGGTCGCTCGCGACGCCGCCCTTCGTGGCGCCTTCGCACTAAACCGCGGCGCGCTCCGGGCACCTTCGGCGGCGCGCTGCAACCACGTTTTTCTCCGTACTTCCGAGGACACTCATGAAACGGTTGATCTTGGCGCTCGGCAGCGCCGCCCTGATCGCGAACGCACCCGCCTTTGCGCAAACCGGCCAGCAGGCCGCGCATCCGCAGGTGCTCATCAAGACCAGCGAAGGCGACATCCGCGTCGAGCTCTATCCCGAGAAGGCGCCCAAGACCGTCGACAACTTCCTCCAGTACGTGAAGGCCGGTCAGTACAACGGCACGATCTTCCAGCGCGTGATTCGCGGCTTCATGATCCAGGGCGGCGGCGACACCACGAGCTTCGTCGAGAAACCCACGCGCGCGCCCATCCCGCTCGAGAGCAAGAACGGCCTGAAGAACCTCACCGGCACGCTCGCGATGGCGCGCACGAGCGATCCGAACTCGGCCACGGCGCAGTTCTTCATCAACACGGTGGACAACGCGAACCTCGACTATCCGAACCCGGACGGCAACGGCTACGCCGTGTTCGGCAAGGTCACCCAGGGCATGGACGTCGTGAAGAAGATCGAAGCGGCGCCCACCACCACGCGCGGCCCGATGGCCGACGTGCCGCAGAAGGAAATCGTGATCCAGTCGGCCACCGTCGTCGGCAAATAACGCAATCCATTCGTCGCAAAGCTGCCTCGCGATTCGCCACGCGGCGCTGCAACGGTACACGCGAGCGGCCACGCGCTCCGCCTCGTACCGCCACGGCGCCGCCCTTTCCCCCAGCCACAGACTCAAGGATCCATCATGGTCGAACTGCACACGAACCACGGCGTCATCAAGCTCGAACTGAACGCCGAGAAGGCACCGAAGACGGTCGCCAACTTCCTCAACTACGTGAAGAGCGGCCACTACGACGGCACGGTGTTTCACCGCGTCATCGACGGCTTCATGATCCAGGGCGGCGGCTTCGAAGCCGGCATGCAGCAAAAGCCCACTCAGGCACCGATCGAGAACGAAGCGAACAACGGCCTGAAAAACGAGCGCGGCTCGATCGCCATGGCGCGCACCAACGATCCGCACTCGGCATCGGCACAGTTCTTCATCAACGTCGCCGACAACGACTTCCTGAATCACTCGTCGCCGACGCCGCAAGGCTGGGGCTACGCCGTGTTCGGCAAGGTCGTCGAAGGCCAGGACGTGGTCGACAAGATCAAGTCGGTCAAGACCGGTTCGAAGGGCTTTCATCAGGACGTGCCGGTTGACGACGTCGTGATCGAAAAAGCCGTCGTCGTCGAATAAAGTCACAGGACGCGTGCTTCATTCATGCTGCAGGAAAAGGCACTACGACACGCTGCTGCGGGCGTGCCCGGCGAGGGCAAGCGCCCGCACGCGGCGCGCCCGTTTTTCTTCATCTCCGACCTGCACCTGAGCGAAGCGATTCCGCGCACGGTCGCCGCGTTCGAGCACTTCATCACTATCACGGCCGATCAGGCCGACTCGGTGTTCATTCTCGGCGACCTCTTCGAATACTGGATCGGCGACGACATGCTCGCCGAACCGTTCTTTGCACGCATGACCGAGCTACTGCACACGCTCTCCGAGCGCGGCATCGCGCTCTACATCATGCACGGCAACCGCGACTTCCTGCTGGGCAAGCGCTTCATGCAGGCCGCGGGCGCCATCTGGCTGCCCGACCCCATCGCCATCACCGCGTTCGGCACGCGCATCGCGCTCGCCCACGGCGACGCGCTGTGCACCGATGACCACGGCTATCAGTTCTTCCGTCGTTTCGCGCGCAACCGTCTCGCGCAACTGCTCTTTCTCGCATGGCCGTTCCGCTGGCGCCGCGCGCTAGCCGAGCGCATGCGCCACAAGAGCGAAGCGGGCCGCGAGCGGCCCGCCCTGCCGAAATACGACGTCACCGCCAAGGGCGTTGCGACGCTCTTCAAGCGCGCCCGCGCGAACGCCATCATTCACGGGCACACGCATCGCCCCGCGCGCCATCAGGAACCCGGCGGCACGCGCTGGGTGCTGCCCGACTGGGAGCTCGATCATGGCAAGCCGCGCGGCGGTTATCTGCGCGTGGACGCCGAAGGGTTCAGGATGTTGTCGCTCGATTGAGCGGTAGCGAAACGCACGCCAATGGCGTGAAGAGAATGCATCGAGCCGATGCCAGGCGGGCAGCGGCGCACTGGCCGGCCCACCAAGCCGTCGCTCGTTCAGCGAGTACGGGATGGATCAAGAAGTTCAGACGCGCGCGGCCGCTTTTTCTTGTGCGCTTTCGGACTCGCGCGGCACCGCCCCGCCCTCCAGCCCTTCCGAGAGCCTGCGCAACTCCGCGAGCGTCGCATCGGCGCCATGCAGCGCTTCGAGCCTCGCACCCAGCCGCTCGAGCGCGGCAACGATCGCATCCACGCGCTGCGTCTGCGTGGCGGCATGATCGATCAGGCCATGGATGGCGAGCGACACGGGATCGTCGGCATTCGGCGTGATGCCGTAGGCGCAAAAACCCTCGCGCGCGCTCGCCGGCTTCGCCTGTTCGGACGTACTCTTCGCGGGTGCGATGACTCGCGCCGGATTGCCCACCGCGGTACCGCCCGCCGGCACCGGCTTCACGACCACCGCGTTCGAGCCGATCTTCGCCTGCGCGCCCACCGTGAAGCCGCCCAGCACTTTGGCGCCCGCGCCCACGATCACCCCGGGGCCGAGCGTCGGATGGCGCTTCGCACCACGCGTGAGCGACGTGCCGCCGAGCGTCACGCCCTGGTAGATCGTGCAGTCGTCGCCAACCTCCGCGGTCTCGCCAATCACCACGCCCATGCCGTGATCGATGAACACGCGCCGGCCGATGGTCGCGCCCGGATGAATTTCGATGCCAGTCAAAAAGCGCGCGACCTGCGAGACGTAGCGCGCGAGCCAGCGCCGCTTCGCGCGCCAGCACGCATGCGCGAAGCGATGGAGGACGAGTGCATGCAGACCCGGATAACAGGTCAGGACTTCCCAGGCGCTGCGGGCGGCGGGATCGCGCTCGCGGATCGTGGCGATGTCTTCGCGAAGTCTCTCGAACATGGCTGTCACACGCTGGATGTAAGAAACATGGGGGAACGGCCGTGCATCGCACATGGCGCGCGGCTCGTGCACGGCCTTATCGGTCACGCTGATTTGCTTATGATCAGGAGTCGATTGTAGGCGAAAGGCGCGCGCAAGCCGGGAAGCCCCCGCGGACATCAAGGTTGGACGCGCCGTGGCCGCTATTGCCCCTATTGGGCTACTTCCCGCCTTCCTTGCCCTTGAGCATCAGGATGTGCTTGGCGATGCCGCGCACGATGTTGACTTCCTCGCGCTCGAGCCCGGAGCGCGCGAAGAGCCGGCGCAGGCGCGACATCAGCTTCTTCGGATTGGCGGGATCCAGGAAATCGAGCGCGATCAGGGCGTTCTCCAGATGCACGTACATGCGCTCGATGTCGTCGCTCGTGGCGAGCGGCGTGCCCGTGGGCAGCCCTCCCGGCGGCGCCCCTGTGGCCGGCAGCACCGCGCCGCGCTCGCCCTCGCCGAGGTAGGCGAGCCGCAGTTCGTAGGCAAGCACCTGCACCGCCTGCGCGAGGTTGAGCGAGCTATAGGCCGGATTCGCCGGTATATGGGCCAGCGCGCTGCAACGCTCGACATCGTCGTTCGAAAGCCCCGTGCGCTCGTTGCCGAACACGAGCGCGATGTCGCCGTGCGCGACCTGGCGGCTGGCATCCTGCACCGCCTGGCGCGGCGCGCCCGGTGGCGGCCCGTATTCGCGCGTGCGCGCCGTGAGCGCCAGCGACCATTGGGCGCCCGCGAGCGCATCGGCCAGCGTCGGGACGATGTGGGCGGCGGCAAGCACGTCGTCGGCGCCGCTCGCCATCGCCACGGCCTCCGGGTCGCAATGGACCTGCGGCACCCGCGGCGCGACCAGCACGAGCCGCGAGAAGCCCATGGTCTTCAGCGCGCGCGCAGCGGCGCCCACGTTGCCCGGATGGCTCGGCTCGACCAGCACGAAGCGCGTGGAGGTGAAGCCGCCGCGCAGCGGCTCGTGGGCATCGCCGGCCGGCGCTGCGGGAGCCGCCGCGGCGGCCGGAGGAACGGACGGACCGTGTGAGTCGGG
>JAITTX010000228.1 GCA_031286755.1 Paraburkholderia sp. | reverse complement strand
CCGGCGGCCATGTCGATCTGGACGCACGGTCTGGGCGGCGGGCAGGCCGCGCCGCTCGTCGTGCGCATCGAAGACGCGCGCTGGGTGGACGGCAAGCTGACGGCCGCGGGCCTCGAGCCACTGTCGCTCGAACGGCTCGCGAAACAGGCGCACGCGCTGGGCTTCGCCACCGGCGCGGTCGTGCACGTGTTCAATCGCTGGCAATGGGCCGAAGCCGAATTCGACGTCGGCGGCACGCTCGAGCGCCTGCCGATCGACGGTCTCTCGCTGCGCTACGGCCATGCCGGCGCGGGCGAGAGCGGCAAGCCCGCAGCCGCCACGGACGCGTCGGCGCGCAAGGGCGCGCCCGCTGCAACGGCGCACGCCACGCTGCCGCCCACGGCGAACGGCTATCGCGTGCTGGACCGCAAGCGCGTGTTCATCCCGCCGATGAGCCGCAACAACGCGGCGGTGACCTATTACAGCGCGGTCGGCACGCTCGTCGAGCTGGCCGTGCACGAGTCCACGGGCAAGGTGGAACTGCTCACGCACCACTCGATCATGGAGTGCGGCAACCAGATTTCGCCGCAACTGGTCTCGGGCCAGCTGCAGGGCGGTCTGGCGATGGGCATCGGCCATGCGCTGCACGAATATCTGCCGCTCTACGAGGATGGCCCCGGCAACGGCACCTGGAACTTCAACCGTTACCACTTGCCGCGCGCTTCGGACGTCGCCGTCTGGACGCAAACCGGCGAAGTGCTGCCGGCGCTCTCCGAAACCGATCCGCCCAAGGGCATTGCCGAAGTGGTGATGATTCCGGTGGTGGGCGCGGTCGTGAACGGCGTCGCGCACGCCATCGGCCATCGCTTCACCGACTTGCCGGTGACCCCGCAAAAAATCCTGGAGGTGCTCGCATGACGCTCGCCCAATCCGCTGCTTCCGCGGCCAGCGCCAGCGCCGCCGCGGTGGCTTCCCAGTCTGCTTCTGAGCCTGCTTCTCAGTCTGCTTCCCAGGCGGCAAGCCAGCCTGCCGCACAGCCGGCACAACAATCGGCCCAACAGCCGGCCGCGCCGGTCGAGCGTCCGCTCGTGCAGTACAAGCCGAAGGCGCTCTCGCTCACCATCAACGGCAAGTCCGTGGGCCCGATGCAGGTGCCCGAGGGCCTCATGATGATCGAGTTCCTGCACGAGTACGCGGGCCTGACCGGCTCGCGCCTCGGCTGCGGGCAGGGCGTGTGCCACGCGTGCGTGGTGATCCTCGACAAGCCGGACGGCACGAGCGAGGAAATGCGCACCTGCATCACCGGCGCGCACTTCTTCAATGGCCGCTCGATCCGCACGATCGAAGGTCACGCGAAGCGCAACGAGGCCGGCGAGGTGGTCGAGCTCTCGCCCATCCAGCAGAAGTTTCTCGATCACTTCAGCTTCCAGTGCGGCTACTGCACGCCGGGCTTCGTCAACGCGGCCACGGTGCTGCTCGAGCGCCTCAAGCGCGAGCCGATCAAGAAGGCCGATGTGGAAAGCACGATCATGGCCGCGCTCGACGGCCACATCTGCCGCTGCACGGGCTACGTGCGCTACTACGAGGCAGTCAAGGACGTGGTGATGAGCACGCCCGGGCTCGTGAAGGACGCGGCATGAAGCGCGCGCTCCTCAACCGTTTCGCGCACGGCGTGTTGCTCGCCGCCTGTGCGCTCACGCTCGCGGCCTGCGGCCGTGAAGAGTCGTCCACTTCGGGCGCGGCGTTCACGTCCACGCCCGAGCAGGTCGCGCGCGGCCGCTATCTGACCCGTGCCGCCGACTGCGCCGCGTGCCACACCTCGAAGGACGGCGCCCCGTTCGCGGGCGGCGCGCCGCTTGCCTCGCCGTATGGCACCTTCTACGGCTCGAACATCACGCCCGACAAGGAGCACGGCATCGGCAAGTGGAGCGCCGACGACTTCTACGCCGCGCTGCACGACGGCAACGCGCGCGGCAAGCGGCTCTATCCGTCGATGCCCTATACGTCGTACCGGCAGCTTTCGCGCGCCGACAGTGACGCGATCTACGCTTATCTGATGACGGTGAAGCCGGTCGCGGTGGACGCTCCGGCGAACGACCTGAAGTTCCCGTACAGCATGCGCTTCGGCATGGCGCTGTGGGACGTGCTGTTCCTGACGGATGCGTTGCCGGACGCGTCGGCGGGGCAGTCCGCCGACTGGCAGCGCGGCCGCTATCTCGCGAACGCGCTCGGCCACTGCGCCGAATGCCATACGCCGCGCGATGTGTTCGGCCGCCTCGTGGATGCGAAGCCGCTCTCGGGCGCCGCGCTCGGCCGCGTGGTCGCGCCGGACATCACGCCTGCGGGACTCGCCGGCCGTGGCTGGAACGGCGCCGATCTGCAGACGTTCTTCAGCGTCGGCATCGCGCCGCAGGGCTCGGCGTTCGGCGAGATGTATCCGGTCGTGCACCTGAGCACGCAGTACCTGGACAAGGACGACGTGCGCGCGCTCTCCGTCTATCTGCTCGGCGACACGCCGCCCGCGCCGCAGCCGGTGAAGGCTGTGGATGCCGACGCGGCGCAACTCGCGGCGGGCCGCTCGGTCTATCTGGCCGTGTGCGCGGGCTGTCACGGGCTGGCGGGCGAGGGCAAGCCGCACGTGGCGGTGCCGATGAACGGCAACTCCACGGTGCGCCAGGCCGATCCGCACAATCTGCTCGTGGCGATGCTCGACGGCATCGACACGCAGCACTTCGCGGGTCTGGAAAGCATGCAGGCGATGCCGGCGTTCGCGTCCACGCTGAACGACGACGAGCTTTCGCAACTGGCGAACTACCTGCGCGCGACGTGGGGCGGCCAGAGTGCGAACGTGAGCGCGGCGGATGTGAAGGCGCTGCGGCAGGCGTCGCACTAAACGATGTTTTGGGCGCTGCGCGCGCCAGTCAACGAAAAGCGGGCCTCGAATTTCGAGGCCCGCTTTTTTTGCACCCGGGTCGGACTTAATCGGCGCTACGGGTGGTGAGCAACCGTTCCAGCGCTTCAGGCAGGCCGCGGTTCGGCTTGACCGGCGGCTGCGCGAAGCTGCCTTTCGTGGCCTTCTTCGGATTCAGGCGGATCAGGCCTTCGAGCTGGGTCACCGCGCTCGACACGCCATCGACCACCGGCACCGGCAGTTCGTGACGGATCTCGCGCGCGAGCCCCGCGAGCGGCGCGCCCGCGATGATGATGACGTCGGCGCCATCGTTCTCGACCACCTCGTTACACAGCGTCTTCAGTCGTGCCGAATAGTCCTGCTGCACGCTGCCGATATCGCGCAGCGGCTCCTCGAGCGAGCGAATGCTGGCGAGCCGGCTCGCCAGATGGCTGCGTTCGACCGTCTCGCGATACCACGCCTTGATGCGCGGCGAGATCGCGATGATCGAGAAGCGCTGCCCCAGCGTCGCGGCGGTCATCAACGAGGCCTCGGTCAGCCCAACCACCGGCACGTCGAGCAGTTCCTTGATGCCCTGCAGGCCCGGGTCGCCGAATGCGGCCACCACGACACCGTCGTAGGTGCCCTGGCGCTCGGCCGCCACGCATGCGCTCGCGTAGCCACCGACCAGCGCTTCGAAGCGCGTCTCGATGTACGCCACGCCGAACGGCGCGGTCGCGATTTCGATCTCGGTGCCGGGCGAAGCGCTGCGCTGCGCTTCCGCCTGGATCAGCGCCGAAACGCTCTCGGAGATATTGGGGTTGATCACCAGGATCTTCATGCTGTGCTCCTGTTTCAGCGGTCGAGATATTGCGGCTTGCCGGCCGCGAGAAATTGGCCGCGGCCCGCTTGCGGTTCGAGATAGCGGCCGTTCTCGACCAGCAGTTCGCCGCGCGACAGGCAGTGCTGCGGCCAGCCCTGGACAGTGCGGCCCTCGTACGGCGTGTAGTCGACGTTGTGGTGCAGGGCCGCGTTCGCGATGGCGACTTGCTTCGCCGGGTCCCACAGCACGATGTCGGCGTCGGCGCCCACCGCGATGGTGCCCTTGCGCGGATACAGGCCGTACAGCTTCGCGGGATTCAGGGCGGTCAGCTCGACGAACTTGTGCAACGACAGCTTGCCCTGGCTCACGCCGTCGAACAGCAGCGGCAGCCGCGTCTCGATGCCGGGGATGCCGTTCGGGATGTGCTCGAACGAGACTTCCTCGCCACCGGGCTTCTTGCCCTGCGGATCGTCGAACGAGAACGGCGCGTGATCGGACGAGAACACGCTGAACGTACCGCGCTTCAGTGCGCTCCACACCGCCTTCTGGTTCGACGAGTCGCGCGGCGGCGGGCTGCACACGCACTTGGCGCCGTGATAGCCGTCTTCGTGGCCGAGGTCTTCGGCGGTCAGATACAGATATTGCGGGCAGGTCTCGGCGTAGATGTTGAGGCCGCGCCGCTGCGCCCATTCGATCTGCTCGATCGCCTCCTGGCCCGACACGTGAACGATCAGGATAGGCACGTCGACGAGCTCGGAGAAGGCAATCGCGCGGTGCGTCGCCTCGCGCTCGACCACGGCCGGGCGCGACAGCGCGTGATACTTCGGCGCGTGATTGCCGGCTTCGGTGAGCTTGTCGGTGAGCCACGCGATGCAGTCCGAGTTCTCGGCGTGCACCATGACCAGCGCCTGGTTGCGGCGCGCCACGTCCATCACTTCGAGGATCTCGCGGTCGCTGAGCTTGAGATCGTCGTAAGTCATGTAGATCTTGAACGACGTATAGCCGGCCGCGATCAGCTCCGGCAGTTCGCGCTCAAGCACTTCGGGCGTGGGATCGGAGACGATCAGGTGGAACGCGTAGTCGGTGACCGCGCGGCCGTCGGCGCGGCGATGGTAGTCGGCCACCGCGGCCTTCAGCGACTGGCCCTTTTCCTGCGCGGCGAACGGGATCACCGTGGTGGTGCCGCCGCACGCGGCGGCGCGCGTGCCGCTCAGGAAGTCGTCGGCCATTTTCAGGCCTTCGGGCATGGGCTGGTCGAGATGGCAGTGCGCGTCGATGCCGCCCGGCAATGCCAGCAGGCCGGTGGCGTCGATCTCGCGCGCGCCTTTGGGAAGATCGCGGGCCAGCGCCACGACGACGCCGTCCTGCACGCCGATATCGCAGTTAAAGCGCTCGGCCGCGGTGACCACTTCGGCATTGCGGATCACGAAGTCGTATGCGGCCGTCGTTGCGTTCGTGGAGATGTTTGTCGGTGTTGTTGTTGTCATGGCGGATCCTCACGCAACTTCGGTGAACAGGCGGCCCCAGCCTTCGAGCCGGGTCGTATCGTAGCCCGCGAGCTTCAGCGATTTCCACACCACGGTGGAGATGGTGTCGTAGAGCGGGATGCCGTGTCGCCGCTCCACTTCCTCGGCCAGATGCGCGGCATGCAGGTTGGTGCAGTAGGTGACGATCGCATCGGGGCCGTGCGCCGCCACTTCGCGAATCTGCGCGAGCAGCGTGTCTTCGGTTACTTCGGAGAACTGGAAATTCACCTTCAAGCCCAGATGGTTTTCGGATGAGCAGTCGATGCCGTTCTCGCGGTAATTGGCCACGATCTTCCGCTGGACTTCCTCGATATACGGGCTGACGAGGCCGAACTTGTTCACCCCGGTCTGCACCAGAATCTCGTTCAGCGCCAGAATCGATGTGGTCGCGGGAATGCCCGTGGCTTCTTCGATTTCGCGGCACAGGCGGCGGTCGCTCTCGAAGCCGAGCCAGCCGGACGACGTGCCGTTCCACGCGATCACGTCCACCTTCGCATCGGCCAGCAAGCGCGCGGCCTGGATGATGTTGGTGGTGTCGAACTGCCCGAGCGCCTGCTCGGACAGCGAGATCTCCGTGACCGTGAAGCGCGAGAAATGGGCGCTGACACCGGGCAATTGGGCCACCATCGCGCTCGTGATGGGTTCGAGCGCGGTGTTGGATGACGGGGTAAGCATGCCGAGCAGGACGCGTTTGCTCATGATGAAGTCAGCAATCAGTAGCTAGAGGTAAAGAAAAATCAGACGGGCAGCTTGCGTTCGTAGTCGATCATCGTCGAACAGATGAAGAGACCGACGCCCGCTGCCGCGAAAAACATCAGGGCCAGAAAATACGAGCCGGTAGTTTGCACGATCAGGCCAACGATGATCGGCACGAGCACGCCGCCGATATTGCCGCCGAGATTCATGAAGCCGCCGAGAAAGCCCACCTTGTTGCGGGTGCCGAGACTGGCGGGCAGGCACCAGTACAGGCCGCACCAGCGCAGGAAAAACAGCGTGGAGGCGAGCAATACCACCACCGTCGCGGGATTGCCGACATAGGCGACCGAGAAGATCGATGCCGTGGCCGCCACGGCGGCGATGCCGAACAGCGTGCGCATCACGAGATTGGGCGAACCGCCCGCGGCCTTCCACTTGTCGGCGATCCATCCGCCAACTAGCTCGCCCACGAAACCGCTGAAGAAGATCGCGAAGCTGGCGCCGCCCATCTGCTGGATGTTGAAGCCATAGGTCTTGTTCAGATAGTTCGGCATCCACGTGAGCAAGCCGTAGAACAGCGAGTTGAAGCACATCCAGCCGAAGAACATGCCCCACACCGAGCGGTAGCGGAAGAAGTCCAGGCTACGGCCGCTGGCATTGGCCGGCTCGCTCTGGTGCTCTTCCTGCAGGGCCGCTTCGAGATAGCTCGCTTCGGCCTCGTTCACGCCCGGATGCTCGCGCGGGTGGTTGCGGATGTAGTACCAGGCAAACAGGCCGGCCAGCATGGTGCCCACGCCCGCCACCACGAAGGACGTGCGCCACGACCCGAACTCGCTGATCAGCCCGGAAATGATCACGGCACCGAGCGCCGCGCCCAGCGGCGCGCCGCCGTCGAGCAGCGTGGCGCCGCGGCCGCGTTCGTGCCGCGTCATCCACAGGGTGTTGAGCTTGCCGCCTGCCGGGTAGATCGGCGCTTCCGCGGCGCCCAGGCCGAGGCGCGTGATGATCAGCGCGGTGGCCGTCGTGCAGACGGCGGCAATGCCCTGGAAAAAGCCCCAGAACAACGTGGCGCAGGCAATCACGATGCGCGGCTTGAAGCGGTCGGCCAGCATGCCGCCCGGGATCTGCATGAGCGCATAGGTCCAGAAGAACGAGCTGAGAATCAGCCCCTGCACGCCAGGGGCGATATCGAATTCCCTGGCGATCAGCGGCATGGCCACGGACAGCGAGGCCCGGTCCACGTAGTTGATGGAAATCAGCATCAACATGATCAGAAAAATTCGCCAGCGTACGCCGGTCCTGGTTTCGGCCTGCACGGCCGTATTGACGGTTCGCATCGATGTCTCCTCCGTTCGCCTGTTCTTGGCCTTCGGGTTTCATGTCTGTGACCGGGACCGCTGCCGGCCCGGCGCGCTGCATGCGCCGAGGCAGTATATGATTTCTAATTATAAATTACAAGTTGTGTAAATTATTGATTTTATGAGATTTTTATTTTTGTGACGAGTGCGGGGGAGTGTAGGAAAATTAAGCAAAGACGGAACATGCCAACGCGAACGACGGCAAACAGCAGCAAACCAGCGGGAAGCCAGCCACATGGACACGAAGTCACTACCTGCGGAAGCCCGCAAGCGCATCAGCCTGCGCGGCACGGGCATGTACGCGGCCATCGCGGAGCGCTTGCGCGAGATGATTCTCGAAGGGGAGTTGCCGCCCGGCGAGCATATCGACGAGAAAGCGCTGTGCGAGCAATTCGACATCTCCAGAACGCCTTTGCGCGAAGCGCTCAAGACGCTGGTGACCGAGGGGCACGTGACGCACCGGCAGCACATGGGCTTTCAGGTGGCGCCGATCAACAAGGACGAGATCGCCGCCATCTTCGAAGTCCTGCACGGGCTGGAGGAAACCGCGGGGCGGCTCGCCGCGCAGCGGATCGACGACAGGCAGATGAAGCTTCTGCTGGAGCGCCATCACGCCATGGAAACCTATCATCGCGACGGCAAGCGCACGGCCTACTATCGCGCCAACCAGAAGGTGCACCAGCAGATCGTCGATATCGCCAGCAATCCCGTGCTATCCGACATGTACGCCTCGCTGATGAGCAAGATCCACCGTGCGAGAGGGGCGGCCAACGCGGATGTGCTGCGCTGGGCCGAATCGCTGGGCGAGCACGGTGAAATCCTGGACGCGCTGGGCCGGCGCGACGGCCCGCGCCTCGCCCGTTTGCTGCGCGAGCATTCCGAGCACACCGCAGCGGAAGTCATGAAAGTGCTGCAGGCCACGGGCGAGGTCGCGAGCGCGCGATGAACCGGCCGCTGGCGGGCGCTCAGTCGTCCACTTAGTCGTCCACTTAGTCGTCTACTTGGTCGTCCGCCAGAGAAAATTCGATATCCTGAGCACCTTCCCAGAGCACGCGTTTGCCGAGCGCTTCGAGATGCTCGTGGCCTTCGAGCAAGGTGAAGAAGTGGTTGCCGGCGAGCTGGCCCATTTTGCTCGCAAAGCTCGAACTGCCATAGACGAACAGGAATTCCGTTTCGCTGAATCCGCCCGGGTACAGCAGGATGTCGCCGCGCGACCCGTGACTGGTGTGATTTTCAAACGGCAGGCCGGTGTCGAAGTCGCCCAGCGGGATCCACACGGCTTCGCCGCTCCAGCGGGAATGGATCACCTTGTTCCTGAACGGCAGCAAGTCGAGGAAGCGCTGGCAGGTGCGCGGCGCCTTTTCTTCTTCCAGCCGGCCGACGAAGCGGAAGGGGCCGGCGTTCACAATGATCTTTTTCATGTTGCCTCTGAATCTCGAGTGTGGATGGAAGGGCCGCTGGTCCGTGGCGGACGGGCGGAAGTCAAAATTTGCCTGGTGAAAAACGAACCCGCGTTTGATGGCGAGAGCGTGACCGCGCCGCCCGCGGCCGCGCGGTACGGTCCCGGCCCGTACAGGCGTAGTAAAGGAGTAATCTTCGATACGCCGCGCATGACGCGGGCCTTGTTGTCTCTGCGCTCGCGTTTTCGCGCACGATCCCCTGACGAATTGCTGACGATATGACCTGAGGAGCCTGGCCGATGGCAAACCTTGACGGAAGCATCAACACCGTGGCGGTGGCGGCAGTCGCCTTCGTGGGCAGTCACTTCATCTTGTCCCATCCCTTGCGCAAGCCCCTCGTGGGCGCGATCGGCGAGCGCGCCTTCCAGGGCATCTACTCGCTGGTCTCGTTCGCGACGCTCGGCTGGATGTTCGTGGCCTATCGGCGCGCGCCGCTGACCGAGTCGCTCTGGGCCGTTGGCAGCGGCCTCTGGGCGCTCGTCACCGTGGTGATGCTGGTCGCGTCCATCCTGCTGATGGGCTCGCTGATCCGCAATCCCGCGCTGCCCACGGGCGGGCGGCCCAGCGCGTTTCCGCAAGCGGCGCTCGGCGTGTACGCGGTCACGCGCCATCCGATGATGTGGGCCTTCGCGCTCTGGGGGCTGTGCCATATCGCGGTGTATCCGGTTGCGAAGAACATCGTGGTTGCCGTGGCGATAATCGTGCTCGCGCTCGTCGGCGCCGCCTTGCAGGACCACAAGAAGGAGCGCCTGCAACCCGAGGAGTGGCCTGCGTGGGAAGCGAAAACGAGCTATCTGCCGTTCGCGGCCATCGCCTCGGGGCGCGCGCGATTCGGCGGCTTCGGCATGCATGCGCTGGCGGGCGGGCTCGTGGTCTGGCTCGTCGCCACCTGGGCGCACGCGCCGATCGCTGGCATGGCCGCAGGCATCTGGCGCTGGCTGTAGCGGGACCGCCCTGGCGCCGCTTTTGCATTGCAGGGCGGCCGTCGCTGGCAGGTGATCACGCGTGCGCGACGCTGGCCGCGCGTGCGCGTCGCGCGGCCAGCGCTTCAAAGCTTCGGCTTGTCGGTCGGGTCCATCGACGTGCCCGGAATGCCTTGCGTGCGCGCGCTCACCTCCAGCTCCTGCGCGAGCGCCGCGCGGCGTTCGCCGGTGGGCGTCGCATGCTGCGCATTGTCGAGCGCCGGAACGATATAGCCGCTCACCATCTGCCGGAACATCTGCACGTTCTTCGCGTCGCGCAGGCCGCCTTCGATCGGCAGCATGCTCGTCATCACGATCACCGTGTTGCGCTTGGGCAGCACCGTGATGAACTGCCCCTTGAAGCCCATCGCGTCATACTCGGGCTCGCTCTCCACGATGTTGTTGACCCACCAGTAGTAGCCGAAGTGGGGCGACACCGCCGGTGTCGTCATCTGCGCGATCCATTGCTGCGGCACCACCTGGCGGCCTTGCCAGCGGCCGTGATCGAGCACGAGCATGCCGATCTTCGCCATGTCCACCGCGCGCAGCCGCAGGCCCCAGCCCGCCGAGACCAGCCCCTTCTGGTCGGCGCGTTCCCAGGCGGCGTGCTTCATGCCGAGCGGCTCGAACAGATGCGCGCGCGCGTACTTTTCGACCGGCTCGCGCGCCGCCGCGCTCAGCATGGCCGCAGTCAGGATCGGATTGATGTCCGTGTATTCGAACGTCGTGCCGGGCGCGGCCTTCGGTTTGGTTGCGGCCGCAAGCTTCAGGCGGTCGGGCGCCGTGTAGTAAATGGGATCGTCCTTGGGCCGGAAGTCGTAGTGCAGGCCGCTCGACATCGACAGCACGTGGCGCAGTTCGATGTCGCGCTTGTCGGCAAGGTCCGCGCGCAGATCGGGACGCCACGCGCCGAGCTTGTCCGCCACCGAATCGTTCAGGCCAGCAGCGCCTTCGCCGATCAGGATGCCCGCGACCAGCGAGGTCACCGACTTGGTCACGGAATACAGTTCGTAGTTGGCGTTGCGCGAGGCGCCCGCGCCATAGCGCTCGAAAATCAGCTTGCCGTCTTTCACCACGAGCAGGCTGTAGACGTCGAGCTTCTGCTCGCGTATCCATTGCGAGAGCCGCACGAGCTCGTTCGAATCGACGCCCACGTCCTCGGGTGAAGCGGCTTCGAAGCCGGTTTCGTGCAGCGGGGCGGGCGTGGCGCTCGCCTGCTGCGCGCAGGCCGCGAACGGCACGAGCGCGCTCGCGCCGAGCACGAGCGGCGCCACGCGCGCGAGCAGCGCGCGCACGACCGACGATGCGCGCGGCGCGTCTGGTGCGCGCGACGCCATCGACGCGCTTGATGCACGCGACGCGCGTCGCGAATGGAGCAGCGGGACCGGCTGGGTTGTCATCGTCGCGGTTTCCTTCAGGTTTCGGGGGCGTCGTTGAATGCGGCCGCCGTGCCGGGAACGCCCTGGCTCTGGCGGCTCTTTTCGAGTTCCTCGCGCAGCGCCTGCGCTTTCGCGGCCGTTTGCGCGGGTTTGCTCGCCGGCGCGAGCGCCGGAAGAATGTACTCGTTGACCATGCGCCGATACTGCTGCAGATAGGTCGCGTCGCGCAGCCCGCCATCGGTGGGCAGCAGGCTCGTCATCACGACCACGGCGTGCTGCGCGGGCAGCACGGTGATGAATTGCCCCTTGAAGCCCATGGCGCCGTACTCGGGCTGCCCCTTCTCGACCACGTGCTGGATCCAGCAGTAGTAGCCGTAGTCGGCGGCGGCGGGCGAGGGCGTGGCCATCTGCTTGACCCACGCGGCGGGCACCACCTGCTTGCCATGCCAGCGTCCGCCGTCGAGCAGCAGCATGCCGATTTTCGCCATGTCCACGGCGCGCAGGCGCAGGCCCCAGCCGCCCGACACCGCGCCGGTCTTGTCGGCGCCGCTCCAGCGGTAATGCGACATGCCGAGCGGCCCGAACAGCTTCTCGCGCGCGAACTGGTCCTCGGGTTTTTGCGCCGCGATCGCGACGGCCGTGCCCGTGAGCACCGGATTCACGTCGATATAGTCGAAGTGCGTGCCGGGCGCCGTGCCCGTGGCGCGGCTCGTGACCGCCACGCGCAGCCGGTCGGGCGCTTCGTAGTAGAGCGGATCGGTGCCTTCGCGCGTCTGGTAGCTGAGGCCGCTCGACATCGACATCAGGTGGCGCAGCTCGATGTTCTGCTTGTCGGCGAGTTCGCTCGCGAGGTCGGGCCGCGCCTGCGCGATCATGGGCGCGACCTGGGTGGACGGGCTCAGCTTGCCTTCGCCCACCAGGATGCCGGTGAGCAGCGCGGTGATCGTCTTCGTGACCGAATAGAGTTCGTAGTTGTTATCGCGCGTGAGGCCGTCGCTGTAGCGCTCGAACACGATCTTGCCGTCCTTCACGACCACGAGGCTGCGCACGTCCATCTTGTCGTTGCGCAGCCATTGCGACAGGCGCACGAGCGGTGCCGAATCGACACCGATCGATTCGGGCACCACCGTGGGCATGTCCTGCGACGCCGCGCCGGCCGCGTGGGCGGCGTGCCCAGCCGAGCCGGCGACGATCGCCGCCGTGGCAGCCATCTTGCACAACGTGTGAGGCATTCTCATCGATTGCTCCTTCTTGGTATTGCTTGCTGACGCTCGCTCGCCGGAGTGCCCGCGGGGTTACCCACGGGATTGTCCATCACGGCGGCACGCCGTTTCAGTCGAGGCAGGGCTTGCCCGCCGGCAGGAAGCGGCCGCGCCCGGCCTGGGTGGCCACGAGCTTGCCGTCCTCCACGAGCACTTCGCCGCGCGAGAGGCAATGGCGCGGCCAGCCCGTCACGTCGATGCCCTCGTACGGCGTGTAATCGACCGCATGATGCAGCGCTTCGTTGGCGATCGTCACGCGCTTCTCCGGATCCCAGACGACGATATCGGCGTCGGCGCCCACCGCGATCGTGCCTTTGCGCGGGTAGAGGCCGTAGAGCTTCGCGGGCCGCAGCGCAGTCAGTTCGACGAACTGGTGCAGCGAGAGATGGCCTTTGCGCACGCCGTCGAAGAGCAGCGGCAGGCGCGTTTCGAGCCCCGGAATGCCGTTCGGAATGTGCTCGAACGAGACTTCCTTGCCGCCTGGCTTCTTGCCTTGCGGATCGTCGTAAGAGAAGGGCGCGTGGTCCGACGACACGACCGAGAACACCCCCTGGCGCAGCGCCTTCCACACGGCCTGCTGGTTCGCCGGGTCGCGCGGCGGCGGGCTGCATACGCACTTCGCGCCTTCGTAGCCGTCCTGGCCCAGGTGCCCGGCCGTGAGATACAGATATTGCGGGCAGGTCTCGGCGTGAATCGGCAAGCCGCGCGACTGGGCCCAGCGGATCTGCTCGATCGCGTCGGCGCCCGAGACGTGCACGATGAGAATCGGCACATCGACGAGTTCCGCGAAGGCGATCGCGCGATGCGTGGCCTCGCGCTCGACCACGGCGGGCCGCGCGAGCGCATGCGCGTGCGGCGCATGCAGACCCTTGCCGAGCAGCCGCTCGGTGAGCCAGCCGATGCAGTCCGAGTTCTCGGCATGCACCATCACCAGCGCGCCGTGCTCGCGCGCGACCGAGAGCACTTCGAGCATCTCGCGGTCGTTGAGCTTGAGGTCGTCGTAGGTCATGTAGACCTTGAACGACGTGTAGCCGCTGGCGATGAGGCGCGGCAATTCCTCGGCGAGCACATGCGGCGTGGGGTCGGCCACGATCAGGTGAAAGCCGTAGTCGATCAGCGCGCGGCCTTCGGCGCGCCGGTGGTAGTCGTCCACGGCTGCCTGCAGCGACTGGCCCTTCTCCTGCGCGGCGAACGGGATCACCGTGGTGGTGCCGCCGCAAATGGCCGAGCGCGTGCCGGTGAGAAAGTCGTCGGCCATGCGCAGCCCGTCGGGCATCGGCTGGTCGAGATGGCAATGCGCGTCCACGCCGCCCGGCAGCACCAGCATTCCGCTTGCGTCCAGCTCGCGCGGCGCGCGCGGCAGACCTTGCCCGAGCATCGCCACGCGGCCATCGCGGATGCCGATGTCGCACGAAAACCGGTCCGACGCGGTGACCACGTCGGCGTGACGGATCACGAAATCGAGATCGTTCGACATGGCGGCGTCCTTATACGACTTCGCTGAAGAGACGGCCCCAGCCTTTCACCTTGCGCGTGTCGTAGCCGGCGAGCTGGAGCGACTTCCACACCACCGTGGAGATGGTGTCGTAGACGGGAATGCCGGTTTCTTCCTCGAGCGCCTTCACGAGATGCGCGGCCCGCAGGTTCGTGCAGAAGGTCGTGATCGCGCGCGGCTTGGCGGCGGCCACTTCGAGCACCATCTCGCGGATCTGGTCGGCCGTGACTTCGGCGAACGCGAAGTTGACCTTCAGGTCCAGGTGCCGCTCGGCGACGCAGTTCAGGCCTTCGCTGCGGTAGTTGGCGACGATCTTGTCCTGCACGTCCGCGAGGTAGGGCGTGACGAGGCCGAACTCGTCGGCGCCGGTCTTCTTCAGGATTTCGTTGAGCGCGAGCACGGAGGTCGTGGCCGGAATGCCGGTTGCCTCGGTGATGCGGCGGCACAGGCGCTCGTCGGCCTCGAAGCCGAGCCAGCCCGAGGAGGTGCCGTTCCAGCAGATGACATCGACTTTCGCGTCGGCCAGCAACTCGGCGGCCTGCAGGATCTTGGTGTCGTCGAACTGGCCGAGCGCCTGATCCGAGAGCGAGATCTCCGTCACGGGGAAGCGGGCGAAGTGCGCGGAGACATCGGGCAGGCCCGCGACCATCGCGCTCGTGAGCGGCTCGAGCGAGGTGTTGGACGACGGCGTGAGCATGCCGAGGAGGGTGCGCTTTTTCATGATGCTATCTCTGGTACGGGGTATTGAATAAGTTGACCGGGGCGCGATGCGGCGGCGCGCGTCAGACGGGAATCTTCTTTTCGTAGTCGATCACGCTCGAGCACACCAGCAGGCCGACACCGGCCGCCGCGAAGAACATCAGCGCGAGGAAGTACGAGTGCGTGATCTGCACGATCGCGCCGACGATGATCGGCACCGAGATGCCGCCGATATTGCCGCCGAGATTCATGAAGCCGCCGAGAAAGCCCACCTTGTTGCGGGTGCCGAGCGAGGACGGAATGCACCAGTAGAGGCCGCACCAGCGCAGGAAAAAGAGCGTGGTCGAGAGCAGCGCGACCACGGCGACCGCGTTGGTCACATAGGCGACCGAGAAGATCGACACGGTGGACACCACGGCGGCGATGCCGAAGAGCGTGCGCATCACCACGTTCGGACGGCCGCCCGCGGCCTTCCACTTGTCGGCGATCCAGCCGCCGATCAGCTCGCCGATGAAGCCGCTGAAAAAGATGATGAAGCTCGAGCCGCCCATCTCCTTGATGTCGAAGCCGTGCACCATGTGCAGGTAGTTCGGCATCCAGGTGAGCAGGCCGTAGAACACGGTGTTGAAGCACATCCAGCCGAAGAACATGCCCCATACCGAGCGGTACTTGAAGAAGTCGCTCGTGCGGCCCGAGAGCGAGGCCGGTTCGAGCGCGGCGTCGCGCGCGTGCGATTCCTCGATGTACTCGGCTTCCATGTCGTTCACGCCCGGGTGCTCGCGCGGCGTATTGCGCACGTAGAACCACGCGAGAATGCCGGCCAGCACGGTGCCGATGCCCGCGACCGCGAAGGCGAGGCGCCACGAGCCGAGCAGGGCGATGAGGCCGGTGATGAGAATCGCGCCCAGCGCCGCGCCGAGCGGCGCGCCGCCGTCGAGCAGGGTGGCGCCGCGGCCGCGCTCGGTCTGCGTCATCCAGATCGAGTTGAGCTTGCCGCCCGCGGGCATGATGGGCGCCTCGGAAGCGCCCAGGCCGAGGCGCGTGAGCAGCAGCGAAGGCGCGCTCGTGCACAGCGCGGCGATGGCCTGGAAGAAGCCCCAGAAGACCGTGGCGCAGGCAATCACGATGCGCGGCTTGAAGCGGTCGGCCAGCATGCCGCCCGGAATCTGCATGAGCGCATAGGTCCAGAAGAACGAGCTGAGGATGAGCCCCTCCATCGCCGGGCCGACATCGAACTCCTTTGAAATGAGCGGCATGGCGACCGACAGCGACGCGCGGTCGATGTAGTTGATCGCAATGAGGCTCAGCATGACCAGAAAAATCTTCCAGCGGACGCTGGACTTGTGAACCGCCATGGCGGCCACACCGGATGTTGATGACATGAACAGCTCCTGGGGTGGGCGGGTGTTTTCATGGCGTTGCGCAACGCTGGACAGAGTATAGAATTAAGAATCTATAATTACAAACAACGTAACTTATTGATTTTTATGAAAACACCAAGAAATTCAGGGTATATACCAGGATCGTGTTAAGCTTGCGCTACGATGAACCAGCCCAATAGCACCCCACTGTTGTTACGTACTCGCGGCATGGCTGCGGAGATTGCCGCGCGCCTGCGCGTCATGATCGACGAAGGCGAGCTGCCCCCGGGGGCGCGCATCGACGAGAAGGAAATGTGCATGGCGTTCGACGTGTCGAAAACGCCTTTGCGCGAGGCGCTCAAGGTGCTGGTGGCGGAAGGGCGCATGACGCACCGGCAATACATCGGCTACCGCGTGGCGGCCATCGACCTCGACGACCTCGCGAGCACCTTCGAGATCCTGCACGGGCTCGAAGCCATGGCGGGAGAGCTGCTGCAAAAACGCGTGAGCGCCGCGCAGGTGGCGGCCATTGGCGCGCAGCATCGGCGCATGATGGAGTGCCACAACGCGGGCAAGCGGCTCGAGTATTTCCGGCTCAACCAGCAGATCCATCAGATGATCGTGGACGCGGCCGGCAATCCGGTTCTTTCGAATATCTACGCGACGCTGATGTCGAAAGTGCATCGCGGGCGCGGCGCCGCCAATACCGACATACTGCGCTGGTCCGAATCCATGGACGAGCACGAAGAGATTCTCGCCGCGCTCGAAGACCCCGCCCACGCGAACCTGCCGCAGATCCTGCGCGCGCACTCCGAGAATACGGCCCGCGAAGTGCTGGCCGTGCTGCATCGCGCGCGTGTCAAGGCACCGGCTGGCACACCCGCGAATACGCCCGCGGCGGGGGAAGCGGACTTGATGCCGGAGATGTCCGGCGAGCCCGTGGAAGTGGCGGGCTCGGATCGGATTTAACGCCTGCGCAACGCAGCGTTCTCGAGCGCACCGGCGCATTGGCGCGCCGGCACGGCGCGCGCCATCAGCTTCGCTTCGAATGCTTCACGCGCTTGATTACCAGCAGGCACAGCGCCGGCACGTGAACGATGCCGATGCCGCACGCGATCACGGCCCACGGCGGCGCGGCCGGGCCGGTCAGCATGGCGCTCACCACGCCGAACCCAAGCCCCACGAGCAGCAGCGACGCGTGCGCGATGAGCCGCTTCGACCCCGCGGGCGTGAAGCGCGGCAGGCTCACGTGAACGAAGACGACGATCAATAGCGCGACGGTGGCAACCAGTGGGGCCATGGGATTCCTGTGCTTCCGGTGGGTTTGCGGTTTCTGTGTGGGGG
>JAITTX010000532.1 GCA_031286755.1 Paraburkholderia sp. | reverse complement strand
TCGCCGAGAATGCGGCTCGCGTGATGGGTCAGCTTTTCGCCGGCCTCAGTCAAGGCGAGCTTGCGCGCAATGCGCTCGAAAAGCTGCAGGCCGACTGCGTCTTCGAGCTGGTGAATCTGCATCGAAACGGCCGGCTGAGTCAGATGCAATTCCTCCGCCGCGCGCGCGAAACTTGTGTAGCGGCTCGCCACGACGAAAATCTGCAATTGGCGCAGGGTCAGCGAACGGACGAAATTCACGTCGATCCCGCCCGTTCAACGGTTCGCGCGCGGCGCATTCGGGGGCTTCGCGGGCGCAGCCGGGCCATTCGGGGTGTTCTGCGGCGCCGGGAGTTTGCGCACCGCTGTCTCGAAGCGCAAGGTCTGGGTTTGCAGCGGATGTGCGAAGTCGTCATTTGCGCCTGGCACGTCGGTGCGGATCATTACAACCCGGCCCGGCACGGTGTCGGCGATCAGAAACGTGTAGCGCTTGCCGGTGTATTGCGCGAAGCGTTCCGCGTTGGGGTCGTCTTTGTACGGTTGAATGACGATCTGTTGCGCCTTCACGGGCTTGCCGCCGATCTGGCTCGTCACCGTTTCGACCTTCGGGCCTGCGGCGAGCGCGAGGCGCACGCGCTGCTGGAAATACCGGCGCTTACCGCCGGTCAGGCGCTCCATCTCCGCGATGTCGCGTTCGAGAAAATAGATGATGACGGGGTTGCACGCGAGGCCGGCGTTCGGCAACGGCACGGCCCCGCTGTGATCGGAAACCTGTGCGTCGCCCTTGGTGTTGCCGGGGCTTGCCACGAGCACGCGCACGGTGTCCGAGCCTGGCTCCAGCGGTTGTGAGCTGTGCAGCGCGTAGTCGAGTTCGGTTTGCTGCGCGACGCCGTGCAGATGATCCGTCATGAAGATGAGCCGCTCGGCGGACGAAATATCGTCGGTGCCCGTGGCGTGCGCCGGGCCTTGCAGCGCGCACGCGCAGCACGCGAGGCACGCGGCGAGCGTGTGCCGCCATGCACGCGGCCAGCGCAGGCGCGCAACGGTTGGGGTCCGCCTCATGGCGCCCCGTCCGCGGGCTTCGCGGCTGGCGCGTCGACGGGCTTGAGAAGCGGCACCTGGTAGCTCGTGAGAATGCTGTCGATCTTGTCGTGGTTGGTGCCGATCCACTGGTCGATCTTGTCCTTCCACGCTTTCTCCCCGTAGCGCACGCCCATCGAAATCGTGTAGTCGAAACGGATGCCTGGCGTGCTCGGGAACGGCACCAGTTTCACGTTGTCGCCGGAACGCCTGGCAAAGTAGCCGGCAATCGGCCCCCAAAGAAACACGACATCGACATTGCCTGCCTGCAGATCCTTTTCGATCATCTGGCCGGGATATTCCTGCGGGTCGCCGCTTTGCACCTTATATGAGACCGCCTGATCGATGAGGTCGTGGCTGAGCAGCCAGTCCACGGCAGGCGTTTGCGAAAAGATGCCGAAGCGCAGCTTGTGAAGCTGGTCGGGCGGCAGCTTGAGCAGGTCGTCGGGCGTGTTGATGCCCGCGAACTCGGGCCGCTTCGTAAACACCATGGCATAGGTCGAGCGCAAGTAGGGCTGGGTGGTCGAGGTCATGTCATAGCCCTTGGGCACGCCGATGACCAGATCGCACTTGTAGCGTTCCGTGTCCGCCTCCTTCTCGCGCAGCGTGTGGCGCACGAAGCCCATGCGCTGCGGAAACCAGGTGTACTCGAGCTTGTAGCCGAAATCGCTTGCCATCTGGCTGGCGATGCGGTTCTCGTAGCCTTCGCCCTTCTGGTTGGACAGGGGCATGTTGTTCGGGTCGGCGCAGACTCGCAGCACACCGTCAGCGCCGTCGTTGTTGGGCAGCGCCGCCTCGCCCTGGGCGCGCACCGCGCTAAAGGAGAGCGCCGCGTAACCCAGCGCGGCGGCCACGAGCGCGACATACATGTGCATTCGGTTGCCATGACGCATCGATCACCTCCTCAAGTCGGCCAGCGTACCTATTTTGCATCGATGGACTGGAGATCGCCTGGCTTGATCTGGCCGTCCGAGCGACCCTTTAGATAGGCATACAGATTTTCCCAATTCTTCTGCATCATCTGGCTCGAACTGAAGTCAGGCATGCCCTTGCCGACACGGCCGCCAAACACCGTGCGATGAAACTCGTTCTTGTCGAGCGTCTTGAACGCGTCGACGAGCGAAGGCCCCACCAGTCCCTGCTGCTGCGCGCCGTGGCAGCGTTCGCAGTCGAGCGCGCGCCAGGTCTTCCAGCCCTGAAACGTATTGCCGTCGACCTTGTTGCCTTCGACCACCTTGTACGTCACCTGGGCAATCGCGGGATTGGTCTGAGCATATGCAACCGGCAGCACGAAGAAAGCGGCGGGCAGCACCGCACGCAACACGATGGATGGGTATTTCATTTGCAGATGTCTCCCTGAAAATAAGGCTGCGCCGCGATGCGTTGCATCGACATATGCGTGAGCCGGCGCGCAATGCAAGAACTAGATGATTCGTCAATACCTCGTCGAGCCGAAAGCGCGGCCGCCCGCCAGCATGAAGCTCCCGGCGGACAGCTCGCGTGCTTTAGTCGGACCCGCCGATTCAGCTGTGGCTATCGGGAATGGCGAAGACGAACAGCGTGCCGCCCAGCGCCGTATACTTGGCGAGCTCGCGATACCCACCCACGGCGCCGAGGCCTTCGGTCGACTTCTGGAGCCCGGCCGCCATGCCGATGCCGGCCCAGCCGCCAATGCCCGAGTACACGCCGATGAACTGCTTGCCCTGATACTCGTAGGTGAACACGTTGCCGATGATCCCCGACGGGGTCTTGAAGCGCCACAGCTCTTTGCCGTCGCTGATGCGAACCGCCTTGATGTAGCCTTCGAGCGTGCCGTAGAACGCGATGCCGCCAGCGGTGGCCAACGCACCCGACCACACCGAGAAGCGCTCCGGCTTGGACCAGACGATCTTGCCCTTCGAGGCGTCCCACGCGATGAAGTTACCCATCGAATTGTTGTCGTTCGGACCCGGATACATCGAGAGTGTGGCGCCCACGTACGGCTGGCCCGACACATAGTCGACATCGAACGGTTCGTAATCCATACAAACGTGGTTGGTCGGCACGAGGAAGAGGTGCGACTTCGGATCGTATGCCGCCGGCTGCTGATCCTTCGATCCGAGTGCCGCCGGGCAAATCCCCTTCACGTTGTGGTCCGCGCCCGCGGCCTGGGTCGAATAGGCTGCGTTGCGAATTGGCTTGCCGGTATGCATGTCGACGCGGTCGGCCCAGTTCACCGCCGGATCGAACTTCTGGGCCACCAGCAGTTGCCCGGTTGCACGATTGAGCGTGTAGCCAAAGCCATTGCGGTCGAAGTGAACGATGGCCGGCACGCTCTTGCCGTCGATCGTCAGGTCCGTGAGGATCATTTCGTTCACGCCGTCGTAGTCCCACTCGTCGTGCGGCGTCATCTGATAGACCCACTTGGCCTCGCCGGTATTGAGGTCACGCGCGAAGATCGAGAGCGACCACTTGTTGTCGCCCGGCCGTTGCGTCGGATTCCACGTTCCCGGATTGCCCGTGCCGTAGTAGACAAGGTTGAGCTTGGGATCCCATGCATACCAACCCCATGTGGTGCCGCCGCCCAGCTTCCATTGGTCCCCCTTCCAGGAGTTCAAGGACGAGTTCGCGCCCACCGGCACCATCTTGCCGTCGGCGTAGGTCATCGTTTTGTCCGGGTCCATCAGCATTTCCTTGTCGGGCCCGGTGCTATAAGCCGTCCAGACAGGTTTCCCGGTCTTGATGTCGTACGCGATGAGACGTCCGCGCACGCCGAACTCGCCGCCGGAGATGCCGGTCAGCACCTTGTCGCCGAATACGTGCGGCGCGTTGGTGTTGGTTTCGCCCGCTTTCGGATTGCCGTTCTGCGCGGTCCAGACCACGTCGCCGGTTTTTGCGTTCAGCGCGACCAGCTTGGTGTCGGCCTGTTGCAGGAAGATCTTGCCGTCGCCGTACGCGAGCCCGCGATTGACCGTGTCGCAGCACATCACGGAGATCACGGCGTCATCCTGCTTCGGCTGGTACTGCCAGAGGAACGTCTGGTCCTTCAGGTTGACCGCGATGACCTTGTTGGGAAATGGCGAGTGAATATACATGGTGTCGCCGATCACGAGCGGCGAGCCTTCGTGGCCGCGCAGCACACCGGTCGACATGGTCCATGCGACCTGCAGTTTTCCGACGTTGTTTTCATTGATCTGCTTGAGCGGACTATAGCGGTGATTCGCATAGTCACCCGCCTGCGATGCCCAGTTAGACGGATTTTTCATAAACCCGTCGAGCTGAGGATCGGCTTGTGCAACGATAGCGCTCAGGGCTGCCGACGCGAGGATCGCGAGCCCAAGAACCGCGGTGCGTAAGTTCATGTCTCCTCCAGAATGGTCTTGCAGTGCAACTCACAAATGACCCACGCTACCTCGTCGCATCGAGCGCGCCTTCTCGCATGCAGGGTAACGACCCGCGCACGTTCCCGATCGTTGTCGGGCTTTGCTCGGCGCACGGTGCCCAATGCACGTTTCATGCCGGAATCAAAAGCAATGCTGGGTTCATCGTGTGTTGTCCGCACCTGCGGGGGCGCGAGCGCGAGCGCGAGCCCCGCCGCGCGCATCGGGCTGCGCCGCGCCGCCAACGCACGCGCGAGGCCTCTCGCGAGATGCGGCGCCCCGGTGTCACGCGTGTGAACCGTTGCGCGTTTGGGGTGGGACATACTGTGTCACCCACCGGAACGAACCGTGCCCCTCGCGACGCATGGCGCACGCGCAGCGCTTCGCCCATTGCGGACCGGCCGGCTGGCCCGCCAATTGCAGCGCAACAGGCAACGCAGGGAGCAACGCAAGGAACGACGCAACATCGTCGATGACATCGCCTGGTCCTGGCCGCACTGGGCGTTCCAACACGCGCGGAGCAACGGTCATGTCGAATGCAGAGCAGGTCTATTCCGAAGATGAGATCCGGCAGCGCCTTGTCGGCCCGCTTCAGCACTGGTATCTGGAGGATGGCTGGCTGCGGCGCAAATACCGCACAGAAGGCTGGAAAGGCACGCTGATGGTGGTGAACACGGTGGGCCACCTCGCGGAAGCGGCGTGGCACCACCCCGATCTCACGGTTTCCTACGCATTCGTGATCGTGAAGCTCAAGACGCATTCCGCGAAGGGCATCACCGGGAAGGACTTCGCGCTCGCCGAGAAGATCGAGTCGGTGATCCAGTGGCGGCCTGGCGCCGAAGGCGGCGCGCTGGAAGGCACGCCCACGGACGACCCGCGCTTTCGCTACATCAAGTACGACGCATGAACACGTGAAGCACCATGCGCAGCGGCTGACGTCATGCGCCGCGCCGCCCGCCTGGTACAGCTTTTGCGTGAGATCGGACGCCTCGCCGCCGCGCCACGGCATACGCCGGCGCTGCGGCGGCCCTTCGGGACACGCCAGCACGAGGACTCTCGCGATGCAGCTTCACGTTCGCCGCCTTCCACCCGATGCCGCCGTGACAGTCGACGCCCCCGCGCGCCTGCACCTGGGCTTCCTCGATCCGAATGCCTCGCTCGGACGTGCGTTCGGCAGCCTCGGGCTCGTGATCGATAGCGGCGGCACCCGCATTGAAGCGCGGCTCGCCGAGCGCGACCGCATCGAGGGTGTGGTGACCGAGGCGGAGCGCGAGCGCATCGCCATCTGCCTCGCGCGCCTGCACGCCGCCTACGACCCGGCGCCCGTGGCGATCAACGTGATCCACACGCCGCGCGCGCATAGCGGACTGGGATCGGGCACGCAGCTCGCGCTGGCGGTTGGCAGCGCATTCGTACGCCTGCTCGATCATGCCGCAACCAGCGCGGAACTCGCCCTCCTGTTGGGACGCGGTGCGCGTTCCGGCATCGGCGTGCGCGGCTTCGAAGCCGGCGGCCTGCTGGTGGACGGCGGCCCCTCCCGAGACCTGCACCAGGGCTTACCGCCCCTGCTCGCGCGCCAGGCGTTTCCGGATAGCTGGCGTGTGCTGCTCGTGAGCGACAACTCGCGCGAGGGGCTGAATGGCGAGCAGGAGAGACGCGGCCTCGCGGCCCTCGCGCCGTTTCCGCAAGCGCTCGCCGCACACCTGTGTCATCTCGTGCTTATGCAGATCCTGCCCGGCGCCGCGGAATGCGACATCGTGCCGTTCGCGCGCGGCCTCACGCAATTGCAGCAG
>JAITTX010000084.1 GCA_031286755.1 Paraburkholderia sp. | reverse complement strand
GTGCCGCTGAAGAACGGCACGCTGCAACACGAAGTGCACGGCAAGCATGGCGCATCGGTCGTCCTCCTCGCTCCGGCGAAGGCAGGTACGGGCGTGATCGCCGGCGGCCCGATGCGCGCGGTTTTCGACGTGATGGGCGTGCAGAACGTCGTGGCCAAGAGCCACGGTTCGACGAATCCGTACAACCTCGTTCGTGCCACGCTGGACGGCCTGCGCAAGCAGTCGACCCCGGCTGACATCGCGGCGAAGCGCGGCAAGTCCGTCGAAGACATTCTGGGCTAAGGGTGGGCACCATGTCTGATAAAACTGTCAAGGTTCAGCTCGTCAAGAGCCTGATTGGGACCCGCGAATCGCACCGTGCCACCGTGCGCGGTCTCGGCCTGCGCCGCCTCAACTCGGTTTCCGAGCTGCAGGACACGCCGGCTGTGCGCGGCATGATCAACAAGGTCTCGTACCTCGTCAAGGTCATCGGCTAAGCGGTCGACCAGTCTCCAGGAGTTGAAAATGGAATTGAATAACCTGAAGCCGGCAGAAGGCGCGAAGCACGCAAAGCGTCGCGTTGGTCGCGGCATCGGCTCCGGCCTCGGCAAGACCGCTGGCCGTGGTCACAAGGGTCAGAAATCGCGTTCGGGCGGCTTTCACAAGGTCGGCTTCGAAGGCGGTCAGATGCCTCTGCAGCGTCGTCTGCCGAAGCGTGGCTTCACCTCGCTGACGAAGGAATTCGTTGGTGAAGTGCGTCTCGCCGATATCGAGAAGCTGCCGGTCGACGAAATCGATCTGCTGGCTCTCAAGCAGGCAGGCCTCGTTGGCGAAATGACCAAGAGCGCGAAGATCATCGCCACTGGCGAAATCAAGCGCAAGGTTGTGGTCAAGGGCCTGGGTGCGACGAAGAACGCGCGTGCTGCGATCGAAGCAGCGGGCGGTTCTTTTGCCGAGTGATTGTGAGTGGTGCGTGCGGGCTTGCCCGCCGTCACTAACATCTGCATCGGAGAAGCTACTTGGCTAACAGCCCGAGTCTCGCAAAAACCGGTCGCAGCGCTCCGAAGTTCGGCGACCTGCGCCGGCGTGCAATTTTCTTGCTGCTGGCGTTGGTCGTTTATCGCATCGGTGCGCATATTCCGGTTCCGGGCATTGACCCGGACCAACTGGCGAAGCTCTTCCAGAGCCAGTCAGGCGGCATCCTTGGCATGTTCAACATGTTCTCGGGTGGCGCACTGTCTCGCTTCACGATCTTCGCGCTGGGTGTGATGCCGTATATCTCGGCGTCGATCATCCTGCAGCTGATGGCGATCGTCTCGCCGCAGCTCGAGGCGCTGAAGAAGGAAGGGCAGGCCGGACAACGCAAGATCACGCAGTACACGCGGGTCTTCACGGTGGTGCTGGCAACCTTTCAGGCTTTCGGCATCGCGGTCGCGCTGGAAAACCAGCCTGGCCTCGTGATTGATCCGGGCATGGTGTTCCGCCTGACGACGGTCGTGACGCTCGTGACTGGCACGATGTTCCTGATGTGGCTCGGTGAGCAGATCACGGAACGCGGGCTTGGCAACGGCATTTCGATCATCATCTTCGGCGGGATCGCAGCGGGCTTCCCGAACGCGATCGGCGGTCTCTTTGAACTGGTCCGCACCGGTTCGATGGGCCCCGTCTCGGCGATTATCATCGTGGTGCTGATTGCGGCCGTGACGTATCTGGTGGTGTTCATCGAACGCGGCCAGCGCAAGATCCTCGTGAACTATGCGAAGCGTCAGGTTGGCAACAAGATTTACGGTGGTCAGTCGTCGCACCTGCCGCTCAAGCTGAACATGTCGGGCGTGATTCCGCCGATCTTCGCATCGTCGATCATCCTGTTCCCGGCAACCATCCTGAACTGGTTCAGTTCGGGGTCGCGATCCGGTTGGTTCGCAGACACGTTGCACAACGTGGCCGAAGCCCTCAAGCCTGGCCAACCCGTGTACGTGTTGCTGTACGCGTTGGCGATCGTCTTCTTCTGCTTCTTCTACACCGCTCTGGTGTTCAACAGCAGGGAAACGGCCGACAACCTGAAAAAGAGTGGCGCGTTCGTACCTGGCATCCGCCCGGGCGATCAGACGGCTCGCTATATCGACCGCATCCTCACGCGTCTGACGCTGGCCGGTGCGATCTATATCGTGTTCGTCTGCCTGCTGCCCGAGTTTCTGGTGCTGCGCTGGAATGTGCCGTTTTATTTTGGTGGAACGTCGCTGCTGATCATTGTCGTCGTCACAATGGACTTCATGGCGCAGGTGCAGTCGTACGTGATGTCGCAACAATATGAATCGCTGCTCAAGAAGGCTAACTTCAAGGGCGGCGGAGTCCCGATGCGGTAAAGGACCTATGGCCAAAGACGATGTAATCCAGATGCAGGGTGAGGTCATTGAAAACCTCCCCAACGCGACCTTTCGGGTGAAGCTGGAAAACGGCCATGTTGTTCTGGGGCATATTTCCGGAAAAATGCGGATGCACTACATCCGCATTCTCCCGGGCGACAAGGTGACGGTTGAATTGACGCCTTACGATCTGTCGCGTGCGCGGATCGTGTTCCGGGCGAAGTGATTTAGAAAAAGGGTAATATCATGAAAGTGATGGCATCGGTAAAGCGCATTTGCCGCAACTGCAAAATCATCAAGCGCAACGGCGTCGTTCGCGTGATCTGCAGCTCGGACCCGCGCCACAAGCAGCGTCAAGGCTGATTAGCGCGCTTGCGCTTTTTGTTTGAGGAAAAACAATGGCTCGTATCGCAGGGGTTAACATCCCGAATCACCAGCACACCGAAATCGGCCTGACGGCAATTTTCGGTATCGGCCGCACGCGTTCGCGCAACATCTGCGTGTCCTCTGGTGTGCCGTTTGACAAGAAGGTCAAGGACCTGAACGACGCGGATCTGGAAAAGCTGCGTGAGGAAGTGGGCAAGTTTGTCGTCGAAGGCGATCTCCGCCGTGAAGTGACGATGAACATCAAGCGCCTGATGGACCTCGGCTGCTACCGCGGCGTGCGCCATCGCAAGGGCCTGCCCCTGCGTGGCCAACGTACGCGCACCAACGCACGTACGCGCAAGGGTCCGCGCCGCGCAGCACAGTCGCTGAAGAAGTAAGCGGATCTGACAGTTACAGGAAAACGTAATGGCTAAGGCTTCGAACAACTCCGCGGCGCAACGCGTTCGCAAGAAGGTCAAGAAGAACGTCGCCGAGGGCGTGGTTCACGTTCACGCGTCGTTCAACAACACCATCATCACGATCACCGATCGTCAAGGCAACGCGCTTGCCTGGGCAACCTCGGGCGGTCAGGGCTTCAAGGGTTCGCGTAAATCGACTCCCTTCGCAGCTCAGGTCGCAGCCGAGTCGGCTGGCCGTGTCGCGATGGAATACGGCGTCAAGAACCTCGAAGTGCGTATCAAGGGCCCCGGCCCGGGTCGCGAATCGGCGGTGCGCGCGCTGCATGGTCTTGGCATCAAGATCACCGCGATCTCCGACGTGACGCCGGTCCCGCACAACGGCTGCCGTCCGCCGAAGCGCCGCCGCATCTAAGGCGTCGCTTTAGCCGATCGCCTGAGCCGCCGGTTTCGGCGTCCCAGGCTCTCGGCGTTATTGAATTGACTAAGCCCACCGTTCGGTTCAAAGAGCCGGACTAGCGCGAAGGCAGCAAGCTCTCGCGTGATCAATTATCGAAGGAAAGCAACGTGGCACGTTATATCGGCCCGAAGGCCAAGCTGTCCCGCCGTGAAGGCACCGACCTCTTCCTGAAGAGCGCACGCCGCTCGCTCGCCGACAAGTGCAAGCTCGACAGCAAGCCGGGTCAGCACGGCCGCACCTCGGGCGCCCGCACGTCCGACTACGGCACGCAGCTTCGCGAAAAGCAAAAAGTGAAGCGCATCTACGGCGTGCTCGAGCGTCAGTTCCGCCGCTACTTCGCGGAAGCGGACCGTCGCAAGGGCAACACCGGCGAAAACCTGCTGCAACTGCTCGAGTCGCGCCTCGACAACGTCGTGTACCGCATGGGCTTTGCATCGACCCGCGCTGAAGCGCGTCAGCTCGTGAGCCACAAGGCTCTCACGCTGAACGGCGTCGTTGCGAACGTCCCGTCGATGCAAGTGAAGGCAGGCGACGTGGTTGCGATTCGCGAAAAGGCGAAGAAGCAGGCGCGTATCGTCGAAGCGCTGTCGCTGGCCGAGCAAGGCGGCATGCCGGGTTGGGTCGCGGTCGATGCGAAGAAGTTCGAAGGCACGTTCAAGGGCATGCCGGAGCGCAGCGACATCGCTGGCGACATCAACGAAAGCCTGATCGTCGAATTGTATTCGCGTTAATCGGATTGACGGCCGGGGTAGCCTCTGTGCTTCGCGCAGGAGGTGGCCTCGGCTGTTTTTTTCAGGTTGTTGCCATCTCAGCCTTATCGGTGTAACGAGCCGAGGGTATTGAAAAGGAAAACCTATGCAAACCAGTTTGTTGAAACCCAAGATCATCGCTGTGGAATCGCTCGGCGAGAACCATGCGAAGGTGGTCATGGAGCCGTTTGAACGCGGTTATGGCCATACCTTGGGTAACGCGCTCCGGCGCGTGCTGCTGTCGTCGATGGTGGGCTATGCGCCGACCGAAGTGACGATCGCAGGCGTCGTGCACGAATACTCGACGCTCGATGGTGTGCAAGAGGACGTGGTCAACCTGCTGCTGAACCTGAAGGGTGTGGTGTTCAAGCTGCATAACCGTGACGAAGTGACGGTTACGCTGCGCAAGGAAGGTGAAGGCGTTGTCACCGCTGGCGACATCGAGCTCTCGCACGACTGCGAAGTCATCAACCCGGAACACGTGGTTGCGCATCTGACGAAGGGCGGCAAGCTCGACGTGCAGATCAAGATCGAGAAGGGCCGTGGCTACGTGCCGGGCAACGTGCGCCGCTATGGCGACGAGTCGGCCAAGATCATCGGCCGCATCGTGCTGGACGCGTCGTTCTCGCCGGTTCGCCGCGTGAGCTACGCCGTGGAAAGCGCGCGTGTCGAACAGCGTACCGACCTCGACAAGCTCGTGATGAACATCGAAACCAATGGCGTGATCTCGCCTGAGGAAGCGATCCGCCAGTCGGCGCGCATCCTCGTGGATCAGCTGTCGGTGTTCGCTGCTCTGGAAGGCACGGAAACGGCCGCGGAAGCGCCCTCGCGCGCACCGCAGATCGACCCGATCCTGCTGCGTCCGGTGGACGATCTCGAACTCACGGTTCGCTCGGCGAACTGCCTGAAGGCCGAGAACATCTACTACATCGGCGACCTGATCCAGCGCACCGAGAACGAGTTGCTCAAGACCCCGAACCTGGGTCGCAAGTCGCTCAACGAGATCAAGGAAGTGCTTGCTTCGCGCGGTCTCACGCTTGGCATGAAGCTCGAAAACTGGCCGCCGGCTGGTCTCGACAAGTAAGAAGTCTGGCACAGACGCGGATTTTCCTTTAAAATCCGCGTCTTGCCTTTTTCACATACCGGCCCGTGCCCGAGCGGAAGCTAAACTTCGTGCTCTGGCGATAGAAGAGCTGGACCAAAACTTTGTTTCAAGGAAATTGAAATGCGTCACCGTCATGGTCTGCGGAAACTGAACCGCACGAGCAGCCACCGTCTGGCAATGCTCCGTAACATGTCCAACTCGCTGATCGAGCACGAAGTCATCAAGACCACGCTGCCGAAGGCGAAGGAACTCCGTAAGGTTGTCGAGCCCCTCATCACGCTGGGCAAGAAGCCGTCGCTCGCAAACCGTCGTCTGGCGTTCAACCGCCTGCGCGATCGTGACTCGGTCACGAAGCTGTTCGACGTGCTCGGTCCGCGTTTCGCGAACCGTCCGGGCGGCTACCTGCGTATCCTGAAGTTCGGTTTCCGTGTTGGCGACAACGCACCGATGGCACTGGTCGAACTGCTCGACCGTCCGGAAATCGCGGAAGAGAACGTCCAGGAAGCGGAATAAGCTTTCAGTCGCTCGGTCCTGCACTGAGCGGCGCGCGAAAAAGCCAGGCCTAGCCTGGCTTTTTTGTTTTCGGCGGCGGATTAAACGGCGTGCTCAAGCGTTTGCTGTCTGTCGCCGCTGCGTCGTCACGGCGTCGCTCTCAAGCAGGCCGATGGCGCATGAACGAAGCCAATCGATGCCGGTGGTACGATAACGTTCTGCCTCAGGCGCTCCCGGCTCTCGCGCCGCGAGCGCGGGGCGCCATGACGGAGCTTGTCGTGACCCTCAATGTAACCCTGATGTTGACCACGGTGCCCGATGAGGATGCCGCCGAAGCGCTGTCGTCGACGGCGCTCGAAGCACGTCTTGCGGCCTGCGTGACGCGCCTTGGCCCGGTGCACTCGCAGTACCATTGGCAGGGCCGGATCGAATCCGGCGACGAGGTCCAGCTACTTTTCAAGACGAGTCTCGCGCGCGCGGCCGAGCTCGAACAGTTCATCCAGACCCAGCACCCTTACGAGACCCCCGAGATACTCTCGTGGCAGGTCACGGCGTCCAACGCCTATGGCCAATGGGTCAATGCCGAGACACAGCGCCCCATTCATGTCTAACCGTTTCGATCGGCGCCTGCGCGCCGCGCCGTACACCTCGCTCTACGCCTTCCTCGCACTGGTTTGCTGTCTGCTGCCGCTGCTGTTCGGCGCAGCCCCCGCTTACGCAGACGACGATTTCCTGCCGCCCGATCAGGCGTTCACGTTCAGTGCGAACGAGGAGCCGGGCGTCGTCGATGTTCATTTCAAGATTGCCGACGGCTATTACATGTATCGCGAGCGTTTCGCCTTCGCGACGCGCAACGGCACGGCCACGCTCGGCGACGCGCAGATTCCGCCCGGGCATGTGAAGTTCGATACGACGTTCAACAAAAACGTCGAGACCTACCGCAAGGAACTGACGATCCGCGTACCGGTGAAACAGGCCAGTGGCGCGTTCGACCTTGCTGTGACTTCGCAGGGGTGCGCAGACGCCGGCATCTGCTATCCGCCGGCCGAGCATGTCTATCACGTGAGCGGCGCGGCGCTTCAGGCCGCGACGAGCGGGCAGGGCGCGCCGTCCTCCACGGCGGGCAATGGTGCGCAAACCGCGTCAGTCGCGCCTTCGGCGTCGACGGACGGCGCGCAGCAGCCCTGGTATGAACGCGCGACGAGCGCGGACTATGCACAGTCGCTGCTGCAAGGCGGCGGCTTCTTCGCTGTGATCGGCCTGTATTTCCTCGCGGGGATCGTGCTGAGCCTGCTGCCCTGTTCGTATCCGATGATTCCGATCCTCTCGGCCATCATCGTGGGCGAGGGCGCGCAGGTCACGCGCGCGCGCGGCTTCACGCTGTCGTTCGTCTATGTGCTCGGCATGGCGCTGGTCTACACGGTGCTCGGCATTGCCGCCGCGCTCGTTGGGCAGAGCCTCGGCGCGTGGCTGCAAAACCCGTGGATGCTCGGCACGTTCGCCGTGTTGCTCACCGCTTTCGCGCTCATGCTGATCGCCGGCTATGACATCGCGCTGCCGCAGCGTTGGCAGGACGGTGCGTCTCGTGCGTCGCAGGGCCGCTCGGGCGGCAAGTTCTTGGCCGTCGCCGTGATGGGGGCGCTTTCCGCACTGGTGGTGGGCGCGTGCATGACGGCGCCGCTCTTTGCGGTGCTCGCGTTCATCGCGCACACCGGCAACGCCGTCCTCGGCGGCGCGGCGCTCTTCGCGATGGGCATCGGCCTTGGCGTGCCGCTCATGATCATCGGGCTCGGCGCCGGCACGCTGCTGCCGCGCGCGGGCACGTGGATGGACGGCGTGAAGGTCTTTTTTGGCGTCGTGCTGCTCGCGGCCGCGCTGTGGATCGTGTGGCCCGTGCTGGGGGCGAGCGCGCAAATGCTGCTGGCCGCGCTTTGGCTCCTGCTTGCCGCCGCCGCGCTGGGGCTGTTTACGCCGAACGCGGGCGCAGGCAATGTCTGGCGGCGCCTTGGTCGCGGCGTGGGCGCGGCGTTCGCGATCTGGGCCGCGACGCTCATCGTCGGCCTCTCGGCGGGCTCGACCGATCCGTTGCGCCCGCTCGGCGTGCTGGCCGCTCGCGTTGGCGGCACGGTTGGCAACGGCGCGGCGCAGACCGCGTCGGCCGGAGCCGATGCGCTGAACTTCGCGCCGGTGCGCTCGTCGGCGCAACTCGACGCGGCGCTCAAGGCGGCGGGCAAGCCATCGATGCTCGACTTCTACGCTGACTGGTGCGTGAGCTGCAAGGAGATGGAGAAGTTCACGTTCAGCGACCCGCGCGTGCAGGCGCGTCTCGCGCAACTCGGGCTCCTGCGTGCCGACGTGACGGCCAATAGTCCCGACGATCAGGCGCTGCTCAAACGCTTTGGCCTGTTCGGGCCGCCGGGCATCATCCTCTTCGACGCGAACGGCCAGGAAGTGCTGCGCGTGGTGGGTTACGAAAACGCCGACAAATTCCTCACCCGTCTCGACCGCGTGGCGGCGCAGGGCCAGTCGCCGGCACCTTCGGCGTCGGCGGCGCCGGCGCGCTCCACGTTCTCGGTGCTCACCGGAAAATCATAAGCACACCGCACGGCCTTGTACGAAGGGGGCAGAAGCAAAAAAGGCACGTCGCGGGACGTGCCTTTTTCGTAGGGGCGGCTGCGAAACGCAGCAGCGCGGCTTTTACTTCTGCGCTCGCAGCAGACGTGCGGCGTCGAGCGCGAAGTACGTGAGGATGCCGTCCGCGCCCGCGCGCTTGAACGCGAGCAGCGATTCCATCATCACCTTGTCGTGGTCGAGCCAGCCATTTTGCGCGGCGGCCTTGAGCATCGCGTACTCGCCGCTCACCTGGTACACATAGGTCGGGAAGCGGAACTCGTCCTTCACGCGACGCACGATGTCGAGATACGGCATGCCGGGCTTGACCATCACCATGTCCGCGCCTTCCTCGATGTCGAGGCGCACTTCGCGCAGCGCCTCGTCCGAGTTCGACGGATCCATCTGGTAGGTCATCTTGTTGCTCTTGCCCAGATTCGACGCCGAGCCCACGGCGTCGCGGAACGGTCCGTAGAACGCCGAAGCATATTTCGCCGAGTACGCCATGATGCGCGTATGAATGTGGTTCTCGCTCTCGAGCATTTCGCGGATCGCGCCAATGCGTCCGTCCATCATGTCCGAAGGCGCGACGATGTCGACGCCCGCTTCGGCCTGCGCGCGCGCTTGCGCGACGAGGATCTCGATGGTCTCGTCGTTGATGACGTAGCCGTTCTCGTCGAGCACGCCGTCCTGGCCGTGGCTCGTGTACGGGTCGAGCGCGACGTCGCACAGCACGCCCAGATCGGGGAAGCGCTTCTTGAGCTCGCGCACGGCACGTGGAATCGTGCCGTCGGGGTTGGTCGCCTCGATGCCGTCGGGCGTCTTCAGCGCCGGATCGACGGCGGGGAAGAGCGAGAGCACCGGAATGCCCAGCTCGACGCACTGCTCGGCCACGCCCATGAGCAGGTCGACCGACACGCGTTCGACGCCGGGCATCGACGGCACGGCTTCGCGCACGTTGGTGCCCGCGACTACGAACACGGGGTAGATCAGGTCGTTGGTGGTAAGGAGGTTTTCGCGCATCAGGCGGCGCGAGAAGTCGTCACGGCGCATGCGGCGCGGACGATGATGCGGATAGAAGCTCATGTCGGCAGAGATATCTTGAAACGGGGCACGCCTGGGCGCGCAGGAAACTTTTCAGGACAATGGTATATCATACCGATCGAGCGAGGCGCCTGGCGCCAGACTCCCCGCTTCTCCTCCCTGAGCGGGTGCCTGTCGTTTTTCGATAAGGCTGTTTAGCCCGCCGGCATTTACGGCGGGTTTTTTTATGTGCCGCCGAAATGTGCAATGTCTGCCCATGGGTTGGGGCGCACGAGCGGCGCCGAGCATCCCGATATGTGGGCTCGCGCACATTGGCGCACGGAAAGTCACAAGGGATGCGTCGAGATGGGTGTCTTCACCGGCGTAACGCTGGGTGCGCGGGCTTTCACGGCCAGGTTGCGCGGTGCGCCGGCGTGCCGGTTCAAGCAGCGCCGGGTTCGGTCTCGGGCACGATCCAGCTTTCGACGACCTCGTGCGCTTCATCGAGCCCCACGCGCTTGAGCGCGGAAAAGAGCTGAGCGCTCAGCTTTCCCTCATAGCCCTGTTTGCGGTACTCGTCGAAGGCCTTGTTTGCCGTGCGCAACGCAAGGACGCTCTCCTGACGCGTCAATTTGTCGCATTTCGTGAGGAGCGCGTGGACCGGTTTTCCGGTCGGCGCGAACCACTCGATCATGCGCCGGTCGAGCTCGGTGAGCGGGCGGCGCGCATCCATCATCAGCACGAGGCCGGCGAGCTGCGCGCGTGTTTGCAGATAGAGCGAGAGCAACTGCTCCCAATGCGCCTTCGCGGCTTCCGGCACTTCGGCATAGCCGTAGCCTGGGAGGTCGACCAGATAGCCCGCGGGATCGTCAGCGGGGCCCACCGCGAAATAGTTGATGTGCTGCGTGCGGCCCGGTGTCTTCGACGCGAAGGCGAGGCGCTTCTGATTGCACAGCAGGTTGATCGCCGTGGATTTGCCTGCGTTCGAGCGCCCGGCGAACGCGACTTCGGGCCGCGCCGTGGCGGGCAGGTCGCGCAGATGATTCACTGTCGTGAAGAAACGGGCTTGGTGCAGCAGGAAGGCCATCGATTGGACCACATGTGAAATAAGCGAGGCGGCGGGCGGATCCGCCAGGCCCGGGGGTGCCGGGAAGGATCTGAGGATATCGGGGAGAGGCCCGACTGGCGCCGTGGCGCCTTGCGCGCTATTGTACAATGCGATGGTTTACTGAATACCGGCGAGGCCAGCGCGGGGCTTTCGAGGTAGATCGGTCGCTGTCGTATTTGCAGAACCTGATTCCCACAAGACGAAACAAGGTGCGCGAATGAATCGACTGGGCAAGTGCTTGAAGGTACTCCGATTTGCGATAGTTGCGACAACGGCGGGTCTTGCAGCAAGTGTGTCCATGACGGCGATGGCAGCCGAGCCGGCTCCGGCCAAGCCCGATCTCGCCCGGGGGCAGGCCATTGCGGGGCAGGTTTGCGCAGCCTGTCACGGCGCCGACGGCAACAGCAGCGGCGGCGCCTATCCCAAACTCGCCGGCCAGCACGCCGAATATCTCGTCAAGCAGCTCAAGGATTTCAAGCCACAGCCCGGTGGCAAGCCCCCTGCGCGTAATAATCCAATTATGGTTGGCTTTGCCAGCGCGCTTTCCGATCAGGATATGATCAATGTCGCGGCCTGGTTCGCGTCGCAGACGCCCAAGCCCGGCTTTGCGCACGACGCGAAGACCGTGCCGGTTGGCCAGAAGATCTGGCGTGCCGGGATCGCGGACAAGGGGGTGCCCGCATGCGCCGCGTGCCACGGCCCCACGGGGCAGGGCATCCCGATCCAGTACCCGCGGCTCTCGGGTCAATGGTCGGAATACATCGTCGCGCAGCTGCAAGCGTTCCAGCAGCGCACGCGCAACAACAACGAACCAATGCGCGACATCGCCCACCGTCTCTCGGACGACGAGATCAAGGCCGTTGCCGACTACGCAGCCGGTCTGCATTGATCCTGGTCTAGCGTCGCCGGGTAGTCGAAGAACAAGAAAAGGGTGTGGGCGCCGCATGGATGCGGCGGTCCCGCACCCTTTTTGCTGTAATGCATTGCTGTAGTGCGCTGGCGAGAAGTGCAATGAGCGCGCAATGAGAAGCGGAGTTTGAATGAGCGTCACCACGCAGGGTTTGCAGTTGAATATCCGCCAGAGAGCGGTCAGAAGCGCCGTCGAGCTGATCAGTTCGATGCGCTTTGCCATCGCGCTGCTCGTGGTGCTCTCCATCGCGAGCATCATCGGCACGGTGCTCACGCAGGACGACCCGTATCCTAACTACGTCAACCAGTTCGGCCCGTTCTGGGCCGATATCTTCCGCGCGCTGAGCCTCTACACGGTTTATAGCGCGTGGTGGTTCATGACCATCCTCGGCTTTCTCGTGGTGTCGATCTCGCTGTGCGTGATCCGCAATGCGCCGAAGATGATCGCGGACGCGAAGAGCTGGAAGGACAAGGTCCGCGAAGGCAGCCTGCGCGCGTTCCATCACAAGGGCGAGTTCGTGCTCGAGGGCGGCACGCGCGAGCAAACGGCCGCAACGCTCGGCAAGCTGGCGCAGCGTCTCGGCTACAAGTTCGTCACGCGCGAGACGGGGGGCGCGACGCTCATCGCCGCCAAGCGCGGCGCGCTTGCGAAGATCGGCTATATCTTCGCGCACCTTGCCATCGTGGTGATCTGCATCGGCGGCCTGCTCGACAGCAATCTGCCGATCAAATTCCAGATGTGGCTCTTCAACAAGACGCCCGTCCAGAGCAACGCCGTCATCAACGACATTCCGCCCGAGCATCGGCTCTCCACCGCGAACCCGACCTTCCTCGGCTACGCGTGGGTGCCCGAGGGCCAGTATGTTTCGACGGCCATCCTGAACCAGCCCAACGGCTCGCTCATCCAGGATCTGCCGTTCTCGATCCAGCTCAACAAGTTCATCGTCGATTACTACTCGACCGGCATGCCCAAGCTCTTCGCGAGCGACATCGTCGTGATCGATCACAAGACCGGCAAGCGCGTTCCGGCGCGCATCGAGGTGAACGAGCCGTTCGAGTACGACGGCGTGTCGATCTATCAGTCGAGCTTCCAGGACGGCGGCTCGCAGATGCACATGACCGCCTGGCCCATGGCCGGCGCGAGCGCGAAGAGCTTCCCGTTCAGCGGCACGATCGGCAATTCGGAGAAGCTTGCGTTGCCAGCGGGCGAGAGCGTGCCGGG
>JAITTX010000577.1 GCA_031286755.1 Paraburkholderia sp. | reverse complement strand
TACTGGTCCATCGGCATCCAGTAGTCGGTGCGCTCGTCGACCATGGCCTTCGCATCGGGCGCCGCGTAGCGGTAGAAGTACCACGACGAGTCGACGAAAGTGTCCATCGTGTCGGTTTCTCGCTTCGCGTCGGCGCCGCACTTCGGACACTTGCAGTTCAGGAACGCTTCGGACTTCGCGAGCGGGTTGCCCGTGCCGTCCGGCACGAGGTCTTCGGGCAGCACGACCGGCAGATCCTGCTCGGGCACCGGCACGTCGCCGCAGCTCGGGCAATGGATGATGGGGATCGGCGTGCCCCAGTAGCGCTGGCGCGAGATGCCCCAGTCGCGCAGACGCCACGTGACTTGCTTGTCACCGTAGCCGTGCGCCTTGAGGTCGGCCGCGACCGCATCGACGGCCGCCGTGTAGTTCAAGCCGTCGAACTTGCCGCTGTTGATGCAGACCGCGCGCTCCTTGTCGCCATACCACTCCTGCCAGCCGTCGAGCGAGTAGGTCTCGCCTTCCGCCGCGATCACCTGCTTGATCGGCAAGTCGTACTTCTTCGCGAACGCGAAATCACGCTCGTCGTGGCCCGGTACGCCCATCACGGCGCCTTCGCCATAGCTCATCAGCACGTAGTTGCCGATCCACACCGGCACCTGCTCGTTCGTGATCGGGTGCGTGACGGTGAAGCCCGTGTCGACGCCCTTCTTCTCCATCGTCGCCATGTCCGCTTCGGCCACGCCGCCGCGCTTGCATTCGTCGATGAACGGCAGCAGCTCGGGCAAGTCCCGCGCAAGACGCGTGGCGAGCGGGTGCTCCGCGGCAATCGCGCAGAAGGTCACGCCCATGATGGTGTCGGCGCGCGTGGTGAACACGCGCAGCAGCTTCTTCTCGCCGTCGAGCTCGTACGGGAAACCGAAGTTCACGCCGAAGCTCTTGCCGATCCAGTTCTGCTGCATGATCTTGACGCGCTCGGGCCAGCCAAGGCCTTCGAGGTCGCCCAGCAGTTCGTCGGCGTACTGCGTGATGCGCAGGTAGTACATCGGGATTTCGCGCTTTTCCACGAGCGCGCCCGAACGCCAGCCGCGCCCGTCGATCACCTGCTCGTTGGCGAGCACGGTCTGATCGACCGGGTCCCAGTTCACCGTGCCGGTCTTCTTGTAGGCGATGCCCTTCTCCAGCATCTTCAGGAAGAACCACTGGTTCCACTTGTAGTAATCGGGCTTGCAGGTGGCGATTTCGCGCGACCAGTCGATCGCGAGACCCATCGACTGCATCTGGCCCTTCATGTACTCGATGTTGTCGTAGGTCCACTTGGCCGGCGGCACGCCGTTGGCCATCGCGGCGTTCTCGGCGGGCATGCCGAACGCGTCCCAGCCCATCGGCATCAACGTGTTGTAGCCGTTCATGCGCAGATAGCGGTACATCACGTCGTTGATCGTGTAGTTCCGCACGTGGCCCATGTGCAGCTTGCCCGACGGATACGGCAGCATCGAGACGCAGTAGAACTTGGGCTTGTCGGCCGTTTCGGCCGTCCGGTAAGCGTCGGTGGCGCGCCATTCGCCTTGCGCGGCGGATTCGACGTCGGAGGGAACGTATTTTTCGAGCATGGTGTGGATGGGGAACGCGGATTCGGGCGGATTCTGCCTGCCCGGTGCCGGATGCACCGGGTCGGTCGCGCGCGGCTCGGGCACCAGGCCCGGGCACAACGCTCACTGGCTGCACTGGCTTCAGCAGCCCCGCTTTTTTACAGGGAAACGATGATTATACCGTTGAGTTGGCCGCGCTTTCCGCTGCGGTTTCGTGTGGCGGGATTTGGCAGCGCGCGAGTGGCTGCCGCTTCAGTGCCGGCCGGACGGCGGCGGCTCGGTCACGAAGCCGATACGCGCCAGCCCCGCCTGCTGCGCGGCGCCCATGACCTGGGCGATCACTTCATAGCGCGTCTCGCGCGCGGCGCGCAATTGCAACTCGGGCTGCTGCGCCTCGGGCGCCTTGCCCGCGGCGGTGAAGCGCGCGCGCAACTCATCGAGCGAGACGGGCTGGGCGTTCCAGTAGAGCTTGCCCGCGGCGTCGATGGAGAGCGTGACGGTCTGCGGCGTCTGCTGCACGGGCTCAGCCGCGACTTGCGGCAGATCGAGCCGGATGGCGTGCGTGAAGAGCGGCGCGGTGATGATGAAGATGACGAGCAGCACGAGCATGACGTCGATGAGCGGCGTCATGTTGATATCGGCCATTGGCGCCGAATCGCGTTTCTTCTCGAGCCCGCCGAATGCCATGTGTGTCGTTCCTCGCGAGTGGCCGGTCAGTCAATGCAGCCGATGCGCGGCTCAAAACGACCCGGCGCGCGCGTCTTCGCGCGGCGCGCCCTGTGCACCTTCGCGGCGCGGCGCCGCGCCCTCGGGCGCGCAGGCCCAGGCATGCAGATCGTGCGCGAAGCCGTCGAGATCGTCGCCGATCTGACGCGCAAGGCGTCCGAGCACGTTGTAGGCGAGCACGGCGGGAATCGCCACCACGAGGCCGAACGCCGTCATGATGAGCGCCTCGCCCACTGGCCCAGCCACGTTCTCGATCATTGCCTGGCCGCTCGTCGCGATGCTGCCGAGGGCGTGGTAGATGCCCCAGACCGTGCCGAGTAACCCGACGAACGGCGCTGTGCTGCCCACCGAAGCCAGCAGCACCTGCCCGAACTCGAGCCGCCGCTGCGACGCCTGCAGCGCGCCCCGCAGCGCCCGCAACACGCGCTCGCCACGGTCCACGCGCGCGAGCAGCGCCCCCGGCGTGCCGGACTCCGCGCATGCCAGCGCCGCCTCGGCGAGCGGCAGGAACACCCGCTCTCGGTCGAGCGCGCGCAGCGTGCTCACGCCGTCGGCAAGCGAATGCGCCTGCCAGAACTGCGCGACCGCGCGGGGGCCCTGACGCTTCGCGCGCACGAGCACCCAGCTCTTCACCAGCAGAAAGCACCAGCTCGCAATCGACATGGCCAGCAGCACCCACGCCACGGCGTGCGTGACGGCGTCGCTCGTCTGCAAATAATGGATGACTCCGGTACTCGCTGCCATTGAACCTCGCCTGCCTCCGTGCCGCCTGCCGGGTGTCGGTGGTGTTGACCGCCCCTGTTCCACAACCTCGCGCCCGGTACGCGCCAGGCGGTCTGGCCCCAGGGCCTCACATGCTCAACGCAAGCCGAGCACGTCCTGCATATCGTACAGGCCACTGGCCTTGTCCTGCAGAAAGCGCGCCGCGCGCACGCTGCCCTGTGCATAAGACAGGCGGCTCGACGACTTGTGCGTGATCTCGATGCGCTCGCCGACACCCGCGAACAGCACCGTATGGTCGCCCACGATATCGCCGCCGCGAATCGCCGAAAAACCGATCGTCGACGGATCGCGCTCGCCGGTCACGCCGTGGCGGCCGTACACCGCGCAATCGTCGAGATCGCGTCCGAGCGCGCGCGCCACGGCTTCGCCCATCGCAAGCGCGGTGCCCGAGGGCGCGTCGACCTTATGGCGGTGGTGGGCCTCGATGATCTCGATGTCGTAACCGGTCTCGAAAAAGCGCGCCGCGTATTCGAGCAGCTTGAGCGTGACGTTCACGCCCACGCTCATGTTGGCCGCGAACACGATGCCGACCTTCTGCGCGGCGGCACCGAGCTGCGCCTTCTGCTGGGCGTCGAAGCCCGTCGTGCCGATCACCATCTTCACGCCGTGGCGCTGCGCGGCCTCCAGATGGACGAGCGTGCCTTCGGGGCGCGTGAAGTCGATCAGGCAGTCGCTCTGCGCGAAGACCTGCTCGATGTCGTCGGTGATCTGCAGACCGGTTTGCGCGCCGAGGAACGCGCCCGCGTCCTGGCCGATGGCGGCCGAGCCTTTGTGCTCGAGTGCGCCCGAAAGCGTGACATCGGGGGAATTCAGGATGGTTTCGATGAGCATGCGGCCCATGCGGCCCGACGCCCCGGCGATTGCGATTTTCATGGCTATTCCTGCAAACGAGAAACCGGCAGCCCCGCCAGCAAAACCGGGCGACGGCCGAACGGCCGTCGGGCGGACGCGTCTCCAAAGCGACGGACGCTGCCAAAAAGCACGGCGGCCCGAAGCCGCCGATGGAACGCCTGGCGCGCGGCGCCAGGCCCTGTGTCGATTCCCCGCGCCGCATCCGCCCGGAGCGAGGCCAGCTCGCGAGCCCGGCGGGCAGCAGCGGGGTCAGCCGCCCGCGGCCGAACTCGCCGGCACTTGGGGCGGCGCGGTGAGTGGCGCGCTCTGCGACGGCGGCAGCGGATTCGATTCGGTGCCACCGGTGCCCTGTGCGCCAGGAGCCGGGCCCACGGGATTCGACGGAGGGACGCCCTGGATCTGCGGCATCGGCTTGCGATGCAACTGAATCTGCGAGGGCATCGTGCCAACGCCCTGCGGCAGCGCCGTCGAGGTTGGCGTGCCCGAACGCACCGACGGCGTCAGGCCCGAAGGCGTCTGCACGGCGTCCGTGTAGCGGTTCGCGGCTGCGGCGGCCTGCGCGTTCGCATCCTGCGGCAATTGCGAGGTGGCCGTGCCGAGCTCCGAGGACGGCGTGCGCGCCGTGTCCCCGACGGTCTGGCCGGCGGCGGCTGAGGCCTGTGCGGCGGCAGGCGCGGCGGCCACCGGCGCGGAAGCGCCCGAAGCCGGCTCAGCCGCGACGGCCTTGACCTTCTTGCCCGATTTGTCGCCATCGATTTCGGCGAGCAATTCGAGATTCGACGGCAGATCCTCGCCACCCGACCAGCTCGTGACGTGGTCGCCGTCGAACATCACGACGAAATCACGCTGCTGGACCACGGCGGTTGAGCCGCGCTTGAAGTAGAAAACGTAGTCCCAGCGGTTTGCATGGAACATGTCGGTCAGAAGCGGCGTTCCAAGCAATTGCCTGACTTCTGCGCGGGACATGCCCACCCGCATCTGCGCTGCGGCTTCCTTCGAGACGAAGTTGCCCTGCACGATGGTGATGCGGTACGGCGTGATGCTCTGGGCAAAACGCTGCGTCAAGCTGTCGTAGGTGCTGCATCCGGCGAGCGTCGCGAACGCGGCCGCAGCCAGCAGGGTGCACCCCACGCGGCGGCCGCTCAGGCGACGGCCGATCGTTGTGAATTCTGGAATCATTTCCCTCACCGTGCGGGCTTGTCGCGAAGCCGCGCGTATTCTGTGGACGTTCGTTCGAGTTCCGCCGAAACTGCCCGGAACGGCAAAAACCCATTAACATAAGAACCCAGCATTGTACTCCAGGGACTTATCGTCATGACCAATCCAACCGATCTCAAGAACATCGGCCTCAAGGCGACACTGCCTCGCCTGAAGATCCTGGAGATTTTTCAGCATAGCCCCGTGCGCCACCTCACCGCCGAAGACGTGTATCGCAACCTGCTGAACGAGGAGCTCGACATCGGCCTTGCCACGGTCTACCGGGTGCTCACGCAGTTCGAGCAGGCGGGCCTGCTCACCCGCAGCAACTTCGAGTCGGGCAAGGCCGTCTTCGAGCTCAACGAAGGCAGCCACCACGACCATCTCGTATGCCTCGATTGCGGCCTCGTCGAGGAATTCTTCGACCCCGAAATCGAAAAGCGCCAGCAGTCAATTGCCAACGAACGTGGCTTCAAGCTGCAGGAGCACGCGCTCGCGCTATATGGGGCGTGCACGAAGGAAAACTGCCCGCACCGCAAGCACTGAGCGGGCCGCGCGCAGGCGTGGCGGGGACTCCCCGGTACGCGCCATGCTAAAACGCCACGGCAGACCAGTCTGCCGTGGCGTTTTCTTTTGATGCCCTGAATTGAGAAGCGCCCGGGCTAGCGGTATGCGGGGCGGGCCGCGCGGCGGCCGCGCCGAGCCTCAGGCGAGCGCGACCGACTCGTCCGCGTGCACGAGCCGCCAGTTGCCGTCCAGCGCGATCTCATCGCAATTCGGCTGCTGGCCGCCACGATCCACCACGAGAAAGTCGCTCACGCGATCGAACGCGAGCAGCGAATGGTGCCAGACGCCTTTCGCATAATTAACACCCTGTCCGCCTTCAACCCAGAACGCGCGCAGCCGCGCCGGATCGAGTTCGCCCGCGGGCGCGACGACCACGGCGTAACGCACGTCGCCGAGCGGCACGAACGCCTGGCTGCCGAGCGGATGCCGCTCCATCATCTCGACCTCCACGGGCCAGTTACGCGGCTGCGCCCGAAATACGCTAATGATGGGACGGCCGCCCGCCTCGCCCACGTCGATCGACGCCAGGTCGTGAAAGCGCTCGGTGGTGCCGCCGTTGATCGGAAAATGGCGCGCGCCGTCGAGTTCGATCACGTCGCCGAATGGCGCGAAGGCTTCGCGCGTCAGCGGTTCCAGCAGCAGGGTTTTCATGCGTGTTCCTCGTTCAAGACGGTTCGATTCAGAGCGCGTGGGCAGCCTTGCCGCCGAGCGCCGCGTCGTCCGCCTGCGCATCGGCTTCGGTTTCGCCCGCCGGCACGTACAGGTAGCCCGGCTCGAGGTTCAGCACGCGCTTCGCACGCGCCTTGTCAATGTCACGCTCCCACACTGCGACCACCACCGTGGCGACACAGTTGCCGATCAGGTTCGTGAGCGCTCGGGCGATGCCGACGAACCAGTCCACCGGCAGGATCAGCACCAGACCGAGCACGGGAATCGCGGGAATCGCCGAGAGCGTGGCGGCCAGAATCACGATCGCCGAGCCGGGAATGCCGTGCGCGCCCTTGGACGTGATGAGCGACACGAGCACCACCACGATCAGGTCATGGACCGAAAGCGGCGTATTGGTGGCTTGCGCGATGAAGATCACGGCGAGCGTGAGGTAGATCGAGAAGCCGTCGAGGTTGAACGAATAACCGGTCGGGATCACGAGGCCGACGGTGGAGTCCTTCACGCCCATCCATTCGAGCTTGCGCATGATTTGCGGCAGCACGGCGTCGGACGATGCGGTGCCGAGCACGATCGACAGTTCTTCACGCAGATAGCGGATCAGCTTGAAAACGTTGAAGCCCGCGAGGCGCATCACGATGCCCAGCACCACCGCGACGAACACGATGCAGCTCGCGTAGAACACGACCACGAGAAAACCGAGCTGCTTGAGCGAGGCCACGCCGTAGGTGCCGGTCGTGAACGCGATCGCCCCGAGCACGCCCAGCGGCGCGAGCTTGATGATGAAGCCCATCACGCGGAAAAACACCTGCGAAAGCTCGTCGATGAGGGTGTGCACGCGCTGGGCCTTCGGGCCGAGCAGCGAGAGCGCGCTGCCGAACAGCACCGAAAACACGAGGATCTGCAGGATGTCGCCCTTCGCGAATGCGTCGAACGCGGTGTCGGGAATGATTTTCAGCAGAAAGCCTGCGGTGTCCTTCAGGCTCTTGGCGTGCTCGGTGTAGGTCGCGAGCGAGGCCGCGTCGAGCGAATGCAGGTTCACGTTCATGCCCGCGCCCGGACGCGTGGCATACGCGAGCACCGCGCCAATCACGAGCGCGATGGTCGTCATGAACTCGAAGTAGACCACCGACTTCAAGCCGACACGTCCCACCTTCTTCAGGTCGCCCGCGTGCGCCATGCCGCTCACGACCACGCAGAACACGATCGGACCGATCACCATCTTGATGAGCTTGAGGAAGCCGTCGCCGAGCGGCCGCAGAGACTGGGCGAAATGGGGGAATATCGCGCCGACTACGATGCCCAGCACGAGGGCAATCACGACACGGCCAAACAGCGAGTTGAGGAACTTCGTCACAACGTTCTCCTTCGAGCAAGGGGAGCAGGTAACTGTTCTTACTGGTCTGACCAGTGCAGTTATGGCGAATAGTAGAAAGCCGATATACTGGAGTCAAGGTTGCGGGGCGCGGTGTTTACCCTTGCATGGTCTGACCCGTGTAGAGCCTCGGGTAATCAGTCGCACACCGCAGAAGAAGGCTTGTGACGCGGCGCAGCATGCGTATTTGCTGCGCCGGACTACAATACCGGTCAGACCACGTGAGGGCCGCGCGCCATCCGATGAAGAACGTTCCGCACACCGTCACCGACGCCGCCATCGCCACGATCCGCGCGCGGATCGAAGACGGCCTGTACCCGGTCGGCTGCCTGCTGCCCGCGCAGCGGCAACTCTCCGAAGAACTGGCGATCAGCCGCGCGTCGCTGCGCGAGGCGCTCTCGACACTCGAAGCGCTCGGCATGCTGTCGATCCGCGCGGGCAAGGGTGTCTACGTGACGAGCGCGCAGGCCGCGAGCACTCACCCGTGGCGCTTTGCCGATCAGTCGTCGCTACCCGACACCTACCAGATGCGCTATGCGCTCGAAGGCTTCGCCGCGCGCATGGCCGCGCTCGCGATCGGCGACACCGACATCGCCTGGCTCGAGCACAACACCGACACGCTGCGTGAAGCGCTCGCCTGCGACGAGCTCGACGAGGCCGCGCAACTGGACTTCGAATTCCACATGCGCATCGTGAGTCTCGCGGGCAATGCGGCGATCGAATCGATCCTGCGCAGCAGCGCCGACATCATGAAAGAGAGCCAGCGCATGCCGTTCTACCGGCGCGAGCTCGTGCTCTCCACGCATCGCGAGCACGGGCTGATCGTGGCTGCCCTCAAGGCGCGCGACAGCGCTGCGGCGGGCGCGGCCATCGAAGCGCATATCGCCAATGCCGCCCAGCGCGCAGGCGTCTACTTTCCAACGCCGCCCCCGCCCGCCGGCACGCCCGCAGCAGCGCCGCTCATCGACGCTGAAAAATAAGGCCGAAAAAAAACCGCCCGGAATCACTTCCGGACGGTTTTTCCGTGGCGCGCACCGAGCCGCCAGGCCCGGTGCCACAAGCAAGTGCTTACTTCGCGTTCGCGAAGGCAACCGCCGTGTCCAGCATGCGGTTCGAGAAGCCCCACTCGTTGTCGTACCAGCTCGACACCTTCACGAGACGGCCCGAGACCTTCGTGAGCGTGGCGTCGAACGTCGACGATGCCGGGTTGTGGTTGAAGTCGATCGAAACCAGCGGCGCTTCGTTGTAGCCGAGGATGCCCTTGAGCGCGCCTTCCGAAGCTTCCTTCATGATCGCGTTGACTTCTTCGACCGTCGTGTCGCGCTTGGCGATGAACGACAGGTCGACGATCGACACGTTGATGGTCGGGACGCGGATGGCGTAGCCGTCGAGCTTGCCGTTCAGTTCCGGCAGCACGAGGCCGACGGCCGAAGCCGCGCCCGTCTTCGTCGGGATCTGGCTGTGCGTGGCCGAGCGCGCGCGGCGCAGGTCTTCGTGGTACACGTCGGTCAGAACCTGGTCGTTCGTGTACGCGTGGATCGTCGTCATCAGGCCGGTTTCGAGGCCGATCTTGTCGTTCAGCGGCTTGACGAGCGGTGCCAGGCAGTTGGTCGTGCACGATGCGTTCGAGATGACCGTGTGCTCGGCCTTCAGCACGTTGTGGTTCACGCCGTAGACGACCGTTGCGTCGACGTCCTTGCCGCCCGGCGCCGAGATGATCACCTTCTTCGCGCCGCCCTTCAGGTGGGCGCTGGCCTTTTCCTTGGTCGTGAAGAAGCCCGTGCACTCCATCACGACGTCGACGCCCAGCTCGCCCCACGGCAGCTCGGCCGGGTTGCGGTTGGCCAGCACGCGGATCTTGTCGCCGTTCACGACGAGGTACTCGCCGTCAACCTTCACTTCACCGGGGAACTTGCCGTGTGCCGTGTCGTATTGCGTCAGATGCGCGTTGGTCTTCGCGTCACCCAGGTCGTTGATCGCAACGATCTGGATGTCGTGCTTCTTGCCGTTCTCATAGAACGCGCGAAGCGTGTTACGGCCAATGCGGCCGTAGCCGTTGATAGCGACGCGAATGGTCATGGTTTCTCTCCTGAGGGCTGAAAAATCCTGATACCGATGCTGTTGGCGCGGCCCGCCTCGCTGGGGCGGTGCGACGGGGCGCGCACAACGAAATTCAAAAACAACGGGCCCGCGCAAGGCGGGCCCATGAAGCATGCTTAGTTGTCGAGCGCGGCCTTGGCCGTGGCAACGACATGATCGACGGTGAAGCCGAAGTGCTTGAACAGCACGCCTGCCGGGGCCGATTCGCCGAACGTGTCGATGCCGACCACGCCGCCTTCGAGGCCCACGTACTTGCGCCAGAAGTCGGTCACACCGGCTTCGATCGCAACGCGGCGCACGCCCTTCGGCAGCACGCGCTCGCGGTATTCGGCGTCCTGCTTGTCGAACACGTTGGTGGACGGCATGGACACCACGCGGGCGCCGATGCCTTCGCGCTGCAGCGCCTCGACGGCCTTCATCGCCAGTTCGACTTCCGAGCCCGTGGCGATCAGGATGATCTTGCGGCTCGGGATATCGTCGTTCCAGTCCTTGAGCACGTAGCCGCCCTTCGCGATGTTGGCGATCTGGGCATCGGTGCGCTCGTTGAACTGCAGGTTCTGGCGGCTGAAGACCAGCGACGACGGGCCGTGATGCGCGATC
>JAITTX010000571.1 GCA_031286755.1 Paraburkholderia sp. | reverse complement strand
AGCATCGACTGCTTGGTCTGCAACTGCTCGGGCGTGAGCGTCTTCTTGCCGAGCTTGAGCTTCGGGTTCGTGAGTTCTTCGATCTCCTCGAGCACCTTCTGGCCCGAGGTGTTCGGCGGCAATTCGGTCACCACGAGCTGCCAGTGGCCGCGCGCGAGGTCCGCGATCTTCCAGCGCGCGCGCTCCTTGAGGCTGCCGCGACCCGACTCATAAGCCGCCGCGATTTCCGCCTCGCTCGAAATGATCTGGCCGCCGCCCGGGAAATCGGGCCCGGGTACCCTCTCCATGATCTCGGCGTGCGTGAGCTTCGGATTCCGGATCATGGCCACGGCCGCCGCCGCGACTTCGCGCAGGTTGTGCGAGGGAATTTCCGTGGCGAGACCGACCGCGATGCCCGATGCGCCGTTGAGCAACAGCATCGGCAAACGTGCGGGCAGCGTCTTCGGCTCCTGGAACGAGCCGTCGTAGTTCGGCATGAAATCGACGGTGCCCATGTCGATTTCGTCGAGCAGCAGCTTCGCGATGGGCGTCAGGCGCGCTTCGGTGTAACGCATGGCTGCCGCGCCGTCGCCGTCGCGCGAGCCGAAATTGCCCTGACCGTCGATGAGCGGATAGCGCATCGAGAAGTCCTGGGCGAGACGCACGAGCGCGTCGTAGGCCGACTGGTCGCCGTGCGGGTGGTACTTGCCGAGCACGTCGCCCACCACGCGCGCCGACTTCACGGGCTTGGCGTTGTCGCCGAGACCCATCTCGTTCATCGCGTAGAGGATGCGCCGCTGCACCGGCTTCTGGCCGTCGCAGACGTCGGGCAGCGCGCGGCCCTTCACCACGCTCACCGCGTAGTCGAGATACGCGCGCTCCGCGTAGTGGCCGAGCGTGAGCGTGTCGCCGTCCGGGGCGCCGGTGTCAGTGGCTTCAGCAAAGAGATCGTCCATGTTTCAATCAGTCCGTAATCTGGTAGGAGCGTGCGCGGTCAGATATCCGCTTCCACTTCGTTGCCCTTCTCTTCGAGCCACGAGCGGCGCGAGGCCGCTTCGCCCTTGCCCATCAGCATGGTCATGCGCGCGACGGTGGCCTCGTAGTCGAGGTCGCCGAGCGCGATGGGCGAGAGGCGCCGCGTGTCGGGGTTCATCGTCGTGTCCCAGAGCTGCTCGGCGCTCATTTCGCCGAGACCCTTGAAGCGGCTGATGGTCCATTGCGTCTCGCGCACGCCGTCCTTGCGCAGCTTGTCGAGAATCGCCTCGAGCTCGCCTTCGTCGAGCGCGTAGAGCTTCTGCGCGGGCTTCTTGCCGCGCGCGGGGGCATCCACGCGGAACAGCGGCGGACGCGCCACGAACACGTGGCCGCGCTCGATCAGTTGCGGGAAGTGCTTGAAGAACAGCGTGAGCAGCAGCACCTGGATGTGCGAGCCGTCCACGTCCGCATCGGAAAGAATGCAGATCTTGCCGTAGCGCAGGTTCGCGAGATCGACGGTTTCGTCGGGGCTGTGCGGATCGACGCCGATCGCCACCGAAATGTCGTGCACCTCGTTGTTCGCGAACAGGCGGTCGCGCTCGGTCTCCCACGTGTTGAGCACCTTGCCGCGCAGCGGCAGGATGGCCTGGTATTCCTTGTCGCGGCCCATCTTCGCGGAGCCGCCCGCCGAATCGCCCTCGACGAGGAAGAGTTCGTTGCGCGCGATGTCGGTGGCTTCGCAGTCGGTGAGCTTGCCGGGCAGCACGGCCACGCCCGAGCTCTTGCGCTTTTCCACCTTCTGGCCCGCGCGCGTGCGCGCCTGCGCCTGCTTGATGACGAGATCGGCGAGCTTCTTGCCGTGCTCGACGTGCTGGTTGAGCCACAGTTCGAGCGCGGGACGCGAGAACGACGAGACGAGCTTCACGGCGTCGCGGCTATTGAGGCGCTCCTTGATCTGCCCCTGGAACTGCGGGTCGAGCACCTTGGCCGAGAGCACGAACGAGACGCGCGCGAACACGTCTTCGGGCAACAGCTTCACGCCCTTGGGCTGCAGATTGTGCAGCTCGACGAAGCTCTTCACCGCCTGAAACAGGCCGTCGCGCAGGCCGCTTTCGTGCGTGCCGCCCGCGGGCGTCGGAATCAGGTTGACGTAGGATTCGCGCGTGAGCGTGCCTTCCTCGCTCCACGCGACCACCCACGCGGCGCCCTCGCCTTCGGCGAAGGTGTCGTCGGTGGTGCGGGCGTCGGCGTAGCGCTCGCCTTCGAAGAGCGGAATCAGCAGTTCGCTGCCGCCCATGCCTTCGAGCAGATAGCCGCGCAGGCCGTCTTCGTATTTCCATGAGAGGCGCTCGCCGGTCTTCTCGTTGACGAGCTCGACCTCCACGCCGGGCAGCAGCACCGCCTTCGAGCGCAGCAGACGCTGCAGCTCGCCGAGCGGCAGATTGGGCGAGTCGAAGTACTTGGGATCGGCCCACGCGGTCACGCGCGTGCCGGTCTTCTTCTCGTCGCGCGCGGCGTTGCGCGTGGTGAGCGGCTTGACGACGTTGCCGTCCGAGAAGCCGATTTCGGCGACCTTGCCGTCGCGCCAGACAGTCACGTCCAGACGCGTGGAAAGCGCGTTGGTGACCGAGACGCCCACGCCGTGCAGGCCGCCCGAGAACGTGTAGGCGCCGCCGGCGGCCTTGTCGAACTTGCCGCCCGCGTGCAGGCGCGTGAACACGATCTCGACGACGGGCACCTTCTCGTCGGGGTGCATGCCGAACGGAATGCCGCGGCCGTCGTCCTCGACGGAAACGGAATGGTCGGCGTGCAGCGTGACGGTGATGCGCTTGCCGAAGCCGCCGAGGGCTTCGTCGGACGCGTTGTCGATGACTTCCTGGATGATGTGAAGCGGATTCTCGGTGCGCGTGTACATGCCCGGCCGTTGCCGGACGGGCTCGAGGCCCTTGAGCACCTTGATCGACGCTTCGCTATATCCAGCGTTTGCAGCGTTTGACTTCTTCGTTGCCATGGTGATCCGCAGGGGGTTGACCGCGCAGATGTCCACAGGTCCTGTGGACATCTACGGGGAAAACGCGTTGAGTGTTCAAAAAAACCGTGCCGAAACAACGGACTGGGTGCGCTGCGCCGCGCTTGAGCTGCCGGCGCCGGGCCGGCGCGCGCTCGCGCAGTCGCTCCCACAGTTGTTCGAATTCGCGAGGTATTGTACTGATTTGGGCTTGCGCGGCAATTTGGAAGGGGGGCGACTGGCCGAACGGATGAGCCCACGGCAACCGTCGGGCAATAAAAAAGCGGCCCTCAGGCCGCCGTCTCTGCGCATCACCTCACTTGCGCTTGCTCTCCAATTCCTCCCACCGCTCCAGCGCCACGAGCAACTCTTCATCGATCGCCGCATAGCGCTCAGTCAGCCGCGCGCCTTCCTGCGCATCCTTCGCGAAAATCGAGCCGTCCTCGATCTTCGCGCCGATGTCCTTCTGCTCCGCTTCCAGCGCCTCGATGCGCTTGGGCAGTTCCTCCAGCTCGCGCTGCTCCTTGAACGAGAGCTTCACGGTGCGCTGCGCATTGCGGCCCGACGCGCTCTCCTTCGGCGAGGCAGCGGCAGGCGCCGCTTCCTTGGGCGCGCGCGCCTCGGCGATCTCCTGCGCGCGGGCGCTCTGGGTCTGCCAGTCGGTGAAGCCGCCCACGTACTCGCGCCAGCGCCCCTCGCCCTCGGACGCGATCACCGAAGTCACCACGTTGTCGAGGAACGCGCGGTCGTGGCTCACGAGCAGCACGGTGCCGTCGTAGTCGGTCAGCAGTTCTTCGAGCAGCTCGAGCGTGGGAATGTCGAGGTCGTTGGTCGGCTCGTCGAGCACCAGCACGTTCGCGGGGCGCGCGAAAAGACGCGCGAGCAGCAGGCGGTTGCGCTCGCCGCCCGAAAGCGACTTCACGGGCGAGCGCGCGCGCTCGGGCGCGAACAGGAAGTCGCCCAGATAGCTCATCACGTGCTTCTTCGCACCGTTGATCTCGACCCAGTCGCTGCCCGGGCTGATGGTGTCGGCGAGGCTCTTTTCGAGGTCGAGCTGCGCGCGCATCTGGTCGAAGTACGCCACCTGGAGGTTCGTGCCCACGCGCACCGTGCCCGCGTCGGGCTTGAGCTCGCCGAGGATCAGCTTGAGCAGCGTGGTCTTGCCCGCGCCGTTCGGCCCGATGAAGCCGATCTTGTCGCCGCGCATCACGGTGCCCGTGAAGTTATCGACGATCGTGCGATCGCCATAGCGCTTCACGACATCGGTAAGCTCCGCGACGATCTTGCCCGACTTCTCGCCCTGCGCGACGTCGAGCTTCACGTTGCCCTGGACGTTGCGGCGCTCGGCGCGTTCGTTGCGCATCTGCACGAGGCGCGCGATGCGCCCGACGCTGCGCGTGCGGCGCGCTTCCACACCCTTGCGGATCCACACTTCTTCCTGCGCGAGCAGCTTGTCGAACTTCTCGTTTTCCACGCGCTCGACTTCGAGCTGCTGCGCCTTGCGCTCCTGGTACTGCGTGAAGTTGCCCGGATACGAGAGCAGCTTGCCGCGGTCGAGCTCGACGATGCGCGTAGCCACGCGGTCGAGGACCGCGCGGTCGTGAGTGATGAAGAGCAGGCTCGAGCGCTGCGAGACCAGCAACTCTTCGAGCCAGCGGATGCCGTCGAAGTCGAGGTGGTTGGTGGGCTCGTCGAGCAGCAGCACGTCGGGCTGCACGACGAGCGCGCGTGCGAGCGCCACGCGCTTTTGCATCCCGCCCGAGAGCGCGCCCACGCGCGCGTCGCCTTCGAGGCCGATCTGCGCGAGCGTCGTGGCCACACGCGTGCGCCAGTTCCAGGCATCGGCGTGATCGAGCGACGATTGCAGCGCGTTCATGCGCGCGAGCAACGCGTCGTGCTCCGCGCCTTCGGGGGTGTCCGCCAGCTTGTGCGCGACCACGTCGAATTCGTCGAGCAGCGCGCGCACGCCCGCGAGCCCCGAGGCGACGGTGTCGAACACGGTGGCGTCAGCGTCGAAATCGGGCTCCTGCGGCACGTAGACGGTCGAGAGATCCTGCTGGCGCGTGACGAGGCCGTCGTCGGGTCTCGCGAGGTCGGCGACGATCGTGAGCAGCGACGACTTGCCCGCGCCGTTGCGGCCGATCAGCCCTACGCGCTCGCCGGCTTCGAGCGAAAAGTCCGCGTGGTCGAGCAGCGCGACGTGGCCGAACGCGAGTTGCGCGCCGGTGATGGTGTAAAGCGACATGAATGGAGAGCGTTGCCTGCGTTGGAGAGCAAGCGCGTATTGTACCGGGGCGCAGGGGGTGCGCCGCCGTGGCTCCGCGGCGGGAGCCAGGCGGCGGCAGGGCGCGGCGCCGGGCCGGCCCGGGGGACGTGGCCTACTTCACGTGAACCGTGATGGTCTGGCTCCACTCGGGGCCATAGGACTGATGCGCGCCGTTGGCGAATTGCGCCGTGAGCGTGTGGTCGCCGGGCGGCAGCGTGACGTCGGCTTCGGTCTGGCCTTTGCCGTAGTGGATCGACTTCTCGTTGGCCGGCACGACCGTGCCTTGCGGCAGCGCGGCGCCGTCGATCAGCAGATGGTGATGGCCGGTGTTGGGCGTGGTGGTGCCTGCGGGCGCGACCGTCATGCCGTCGACGCCGAATTTCACGTGCACCGGATTGCTCACCGTCGCGCCGTTCTTCGGCTCGACGAAATAAACGCCCTCGGCGCGCGCGACGCTGCTCAGTGCGAGAAGGGCCGTCGCCGAGGCCATCAGTGTTGCGCCGGCCAGCCATGTCCTTCTGGTCATTGTTCGCTCCTGTGGAATGGGTCGTTGAGTTGTCGAAGCGAAGCATACCCCGCAAGGACGATGCCACGCGGTGCGGGTGGCCGGCCGCTCGCCAGCCTGGCGCCCGCGTGGCGCGAACCCGTCGCGCGCGGACGCTCCGCCGTTTTCCGGTAACATCGCGGGTCGCCGCCCGCCGCCCCGTCCTGACGAAAGCAACAGGGCGCACCGGCTCCGGGACCGACAAGGCCAACAGGGTCATATGGCGGACCGATCCGCGGGCAGCGATCCGCGAAAAACCGCGTCGAACTGGAACGAAAGGGGTGTTGTGAGCGAAGTGATCGAATACAAGAGCTGGGTGTGCCTGATCTGCGGCTGGGTCTATAACGAAGAAGAAGGGCGGCCCGACGAAGGCATTGCGGCGGGCACACGTTTCGTGGAGATCCCCGACGACTGGCGCTGCCCTTTGTGCGACGTGGGCAAGGCCGATTTCGTGGCCGTGGAGTTCTGAAACACGCGCCGCGCCGGGCGACGTTTTCCAGGCCAATCGCGTTTGCTATACTCTTGCGCCTGCGCCGCACATCGGGCTCGCCAGCGCGAGCCGAACAAGAGCTGTGCGCAGACTCCGCGCCATGACGGGTGACTTGGGAAACATGGCGGTCTGGCGGAGTGGGAGCTCGCGCTCCCCGCAGCGGATTTGACGGCTCCCTGTAGTTCAATGGATAGAACAAGTGCCTCCTAAGCGCTAGATGCAGGTTCGATTCCTGCCAGGGGGACCAGCCGCCCGCACCCATCCCCATCACGCGACTCGCCCGCGCTGCGCCTTGCGGCGCGGCCATCCTGCCCGATCCAGCGGCCGGCGATCCGGTGGCCGGCAATCCGGCCATGACTATTCCGCTGCACGGCATGCGAAGGTCGATCACGAATCCCGCGCGTCCCGCAGCACTCTCTTTCCAGGCAAATCCACATGGACATCAACAAGCAAGTCGCCGCCCTCACTCATTCCGAACTGCAAACGGCAGGCGCCAGCCAGGCCACCGCCATTGCCGTGAGCGTCCTGCTGCGCCATCTGAGCTCGCCGGAACTCGTCAAGCTGCTGTCGTCGGCGTTCGAGAACCATCAGGCCGTGATGCTGCAAACGCCCTGGCCCGAGCAGATGCTCAGCTCGTTCGAGGCCACGCGCCGCTTCCTCGAAGGCGCCGCGCAAGGCCCCGCGCCCACGCCCGCCACCCCGTCGGAGTGAGCCGCCCGCGCGTTGCGGCCGGGCCGCCTGGCGTCAGGCTTGCCGTCGTTTCGCCGATGACGATGCTTCTGCCGCGTTGATCTCCAAGGCCGTGCGTCCGGCTGCGGGTAAACATGGAGCCGGACGGCCCTAAAGCCGGGGCCAAAACTGTCGTAATCCGCATGCATGGACATGCTTCGTCCCCTCCCGGCCGGCCACCTGATGTCGAGTCTCCTCGACCAGGATATCGCCCATATCCGGCGCGTCATGCCGCTTTCGCTCTCGGGCGATCTCGCCGGCCCCATCCTCCCCGCCTCCTACTGGCGCAAGCGCCTGCACCGGCTGCTCGACACCGGGCATGTCAATAAAGGCCAGCTCGCCGACATCGACAGCCTGCTGATCCAGATCGATCTGCACGAATTGAGCGCTGCGTCGTCATCATCGGCGGTCTGCGCGAAGCGGGCCATCATCGGCAACGCCGCTGACCGCGGCTGACCCGGCCGCCAACCCCGGCTGCCAACGCAGGCTGCCAACTGCTGACTTCGCTCATCGTCACGCACGCCCCGCGCAGCTTGCCCGCCGCATCGGTGCATCGCCTTCGCGACTGGGGCCGCCACGCACGGAAATCCTGGTGCCGGGGGTCGTCCATCGGTCATAATGTCCGCCAAAATACCCAGAGAGGACTTCGTGCACCCGGCCCATTCGCGAGACCTGCTTCAGCAGGCACGCCAGCGCTTCACGCAGCAGCAGATCGCCGCTCATATCGGCAAGGACGTCAAGACCGTGCGCCGTTGGGAAAAGGGCGAGACGCCTTGCCCCGCCATGCTCGAAGCCGCGCTGCGCGAGCTCTTGCATAGCGCCGAGACGGGCGCGGGCCCAGCCACCGAAGCGCCCGCCCAGCCGCCCGCGCGCTTTCGCTTCGTCGATCTGTTCGCGGGCATCGGTGGCATTCGCATGGGTTTCGAGGCGCACGGCGGCGCCTGCGTCATGACGAGCGAGTGGAATCCGTTCTCGAAGAAGACCTATCTGGAGAACTACGCGCAGAAGGACGGCGCGGGCCATGCGTTCGTCGGCGACATCGTCGAATTTCCCGCCGCCGAGGTGCCCGACCACGACGTGCTGCTCGCCGGTTTTCCGTGCCAGCCGTTCTCGATCGCCGGCGTTTCGAAGAAAAACGCGCTCGGCCGTCCGCACGGTTTCGAATGCACGACGCAAGGCACGCTATTCTTCGACGTCGCGCGCATCATCGCCGAGAAACGGCCCGCCGCTTTCCTGCTCGAGAACGTCAAAAACCTGCTTTCGCACGATCGCGGCCGCACCTTCGACGTGATCCTGCAAGTGCTGCGCGATGAGCTCGGCTACGACGTGCACTACCGGGTGATCGACGGACGCCATTTCACGCCGCAGCACCGCGAGCGCATCATCATCGTCGGCTTTCGCGAGCCCACGCCGTTCACGTGGGAGGCGCTCGGCCTGCCCGAGGAAGGCCCGCGCCTCGCGTCGATCCTGCATCGCACCGACGGCAGCGAGCCCGTCCTGCCATGGGATGGCGAGCGCTTCTTCGATCATGCGGCGCGCCAGGTCCAGCAGAAATACACGCTCACGCCGGGGCTCTGGGCGTATCTGCAGCAGTACGCGGAAAAACATCGCGCGGCCGGCAACGGCTTCGGCTACGGCCTCGCGTTTCCCGGGAGCGTCACGCGCACGCTTTCCGCGCGCTATCACAAGGACGGCAGCGAGATTCTCGTGCACCAGGGCGAAGGCCTGCGCCCGCGCCGCCTCACGCCGCGCGAGTGCGCGCGACTGATGGGCTTTCCCGACACCTTCCGCATTCCCGTGAGCGACACCCAGGCGTACCGCCAGTTCGGCAACAGCGTCGTGATGCCGGTGATGCGCGAAGTGGCGCGCACCATGATGCCGCATCTCGATGCGGCGCTGGCCTGACGGCCGGCCCGGGCGAACTGCAGCGGGCGCGCCATGGTCGACGTCGTCGACACCGCCACGCGCAGCCGGATGATGTCGGGCATCCGCGCGCGCAACACGAAGCCCGAAATGCTCGTGCGCAGCCTGTTGCATCGCCGCGGCTTTCGCTATCGCCTCGACGTGCGCGAGCTGCCGGGGCGCCCCGACATCGTGCTGCCGCGCTATCGCGCCGTGGTGTTCGTGCACGGCTGCTTCTGGCACGGCCACCAATGCGCGCTCTTCAAGTGGCCGGCCACGCGGCCGGAGTTCTGGCGCGCCAAGATCGCGCGCAACCGCACCCACGACGCGAAGGCCCTTGCCGCGCTCGCGGCCCAGGGCTGGCGCGTGGCCGTGATCTGGGAATGCGCGCTGCGCGGCGCCAGCCAGGATCCGCAGGCCGTGGTCGAGCGGCTCGCGCTCTGGCTCGAAGACGGCGCGAGCAACTGGTTCGAGGCGCGCGCCCAGGAGCACTCGTCCACGGCGCACCCAGGGCCCACCTGAGCCGCACCTGAGCCGCGCTCGCGGCCAAAGCGCCGCGCCTCGCAGTGCTAAACTGGACCGGCTGTCAGCACCCCGGCAACGCAACGTTCGCAGCATGACGCCCGACGTGCGACGCCCGCCGCATCCATTTCAGAACTGAACGAGAAGGAGGCAACCGATGGCTGATTTTCGACTCTGGTCCGACGACTTTCCGAGTAACGGCTTCATGCCGAAGGCGCAGGAGTTCGACGATCGGGCCTTCGGCGTCGATGGCGACAACGTCTCGCCCGCGCTGCAATGGGACGCACCGCCCGCCGACACGCAAAGCTTCGCGCTCACGCTCTACGATCCGGACTTGCCCACCGGCAGCGGCTTCTGGCACTGGGTGGTCGTCAACATTCCGCCCGACGTGCGCTCGCTCGCGCTCAACGCGGGCAAGGCCGACGGCAGCCTGTTGCCGCAGGGCGCCGTGCAGGTGCGCAACGACTACGGCACGGTCGGCTTCGGCGGCGCCGCGCCGCCGCGCGGGGACAAGCCGCACCGCTATATCTTCCGTGTCCATGCGCTGAAAGTGGCGCAGTTGCCGGTCACGCCGGAGACCACCAACGCGGTCGCGCGCTTCATGACGCACCTGAACGAGATCGACTCGACCACCTGGGTCGGGCTCTACGAGCTGAAGTAACCGCTGCTTGCGTGCGCAGGCCGCGCCATCCAGGCGACGGCGCCGTACGCACTACAACGAACGCACGTGGCGGCGCGCCGCAGGCTTGATGCGCGCCGCCCCTCTGATCGATGCCCACATCCACGCTTGCCGCCTCGCGCGCCGATCCCGCCAACCCTCTCGATCCCGCCGACGACCTCGAGACCGGACTGCCCTTCCCGCAACGCTATTACGCGATCCTCGTGGTCGCGCTCGGCATCACGCTCGCCGTGCTCGACGGCGCGATCGCCAACGTCGCGCTGCCCACCATCGCGCATCACCTGAATGCGAGCCCTGCGAGCTCGATCTGGATCGTCAACTCGTATCAGCTTTCGGTGACGATCTCGCTGCTGCCGCTCGCCTCGCTCGGCGACCGCATCGGCTACCGGCGCGTCTACCTGTGGGGCATGGCGCTCTTCACGCTCGCCTCGCTCGGCTGCGCGCTCTCGACCTCGCTGCCGACGCTCACCCTCGCGCGCACGGTGCAGGGCTTCGGCGGCGCGGGCATCATGAGCGTGAACACCGCGCTCGTGCGCATGATCTATCCGCGCGCGCAGCTCGGGCGCGGCATCGCCATCAATGCGATGGTGGTGGCGATCGCCTCGGCGGTCGGCCCGACGCTCGCCTCGGGTGTGCTCGCCATCGCCTCGTGGCCGTGGCTCTTCGCGATCAACGTGCCGATCGGCATCGCCGCCCTCGTGCTGGGCCTGCGCGCGCTGCCCGTCAACGAACGGCACCCGGCCCCCTACGACCTGCTGAGCGCCGTGCTCAACGCCATCGTGTTCGGGCTCCTGATCTTCGCCGTCGACGGCCTCGGCCACGGTGAAGCCCGCGCGTGGGTCATGCTCGAATTCGCGGGCGCGCTCGTGGTCGGCTGGTATTTCGTGCGCCGCCAGCTCACGCAGCCCGCGCCGCTGTTGCCCGTCGATCTGCTCGCCAATCCGGTGTTCGCGCTGTCGATCGGCACCTCGATCTGCTCGTTCTGCGCGCAGATGCTCGCCTTCGTCGCGCTGCCGTTCCTGCTGCAGGAGACCTTCGGCTTTTCGCAGGTGCAAACGGGCCTGCTCATGACGCCCTGGCCGCTCGTGATCATCGGCGCGGCGCCGCTCTCGGGCGTGCTCTCCGACCGCTATCCGGCCGGCATGCTCGGCGGCGTGGGGCTCGCGCTCTTCGCGCTCGGGCTCGTCTCGCTGGCAACGCTGCACGCGCAGCCCACCATCCTCGGGATCAGCTGGCGCATGGCTTTGTGCGGCGCGGGCTTCGGCATCTTCCAGTCGCCCAACAACCGGCAGATCCTCTCCTCCGCGCCGCGCGAGCGCAGCGGCGGCGCGAGCGGCATGCTCGGCACGGCGAGGCTCACCGGCCAGACGCTCGGCGCTGCCCTCGTCGCGTTGATCTTCGGCGTTGCGCCGCAGCATGGGCCGACCGTGGCGCTCTATGTGGCGACCGCTTTCGCGGCCATCGCGGCGGTGGTGAGCATGCTGCGGCTCGTGCCGAAGCAGGGCGCGCCCGCGCGGGGGTAGCGCTGCGGACTTCCCTCGCCGATCCTCACAGTCTCTCGGCCGGCTACGCCCGCAGCGCCGGCCGCCGCGGGCATTGCTCAGTCATCCGCACGAACATGCACTAACATGAGTTTATGGTGCCCGGCCCCGGCATCCGCCGACGGCGCGGCGCCGCTCTCCAGGTGAGTCAACCTTGCTAAGGGGGATTCCCATGTCTCTGATCGTCGCTGGTCGCTTCACGACCTTTCCCGCCGCCGAAGCCGTTGCCGAACAGCTATTCGCGCGCGGCTTCGTCGAAGAAGACGTCAACCTGTTTTTCGTCAATCCGCGCGGCATGCACGATATGCACCATGCGTCGCATTCCGCGCATGCCGATGCCGCGTCGCCGCACCGCAAGCGCAATCTCGTCATCGGCGCGATAGCGGGCGGCGTGGTGGGCATCCTGCTGTTCGGCGCGCTGCTCACGGCCTCGCTGCCGTCCACCGCGATCGCGGCGGTCGTGGGAGCGTGGATCGGCTCACGCATCGGCGCGGGCTGGCAGCGCCGGGCCGAGCACGAGGAACGCGTGCATCACGAAACCCGCCAGTCGGGTGTGCTGCTCGCGGTGCATGTGAGCGCCGAGAATCAGGCCACGGCCGCGGAAGTCCTGCGCGAAGCCGGCGCCAATGACCTCGAGCGCGCCTCGGGGCAATGGAACGGCGGCCATTGGGCCGACTTCGACCCGACCCACGAGCCCACGCCGTACGGCCAGGCGGGCGCGCAGCGGGCCTGAGGGCGCAGGCGGCGCATACACTTGCCGGCCTGCGTCGCGCGCGAAAAAACGGCGGCTCGAAAGCCGCCGGGATGGTGCGTGGGCGTGGTGTGTCCGCGCAATACGTCTGGCTGTGCGTCTGTGCAGCGTCTGAGTGATGCGTCGTTGCGCCTCGTCCGCCTGGCTCGCGTGCCGTCCGTTTCCCCTGTACCGCGACGCGCGCCGGCATGCCGGCCTCAAATGCCCAATGCAACCGCGAGCGCGGCTCCGCCACGCTCGCATCGCCGTATTCGCTCTGCTCGCGCGCTCTGCTCGCGCGCTCAGCTCGCCTTGCTCGCCGTCGCCGCTTTCACGGCCACGGCCGGCGCGGCGCTGCGCGCCTTCGCGGTGACCGAGGCCGCCGTCGCCACGCTGCGCAAGTCGGCGAGGAAGGTATCGCGCCACACGGAAAGGTTGTTCTCCCGCAGCGACGCCATCATGTCCTCGTAGCGCGACTGGCGCTCCGCATGCGGCATCGAGAGCGCGCGCTCGAGCGCCTCGGCGGTCTGATTCAGATCGTAGGGATTCACGACGAGCGCGCCCGGCAACTGCTCGGCCGCCCCCGCGAACTGCGAGAGCACCAGCACGCCCGGGTCCTCGGGGTTCTGCGATGCGACGTACTCCTTCGCCACCAGGTTCATGCCGTCGCGCAGCGGCGCCACATAACCCACCTGCGCCTGGCGGAACAGCGCCATCAGCAACTCGCGCTCGTACTTGCGGTTCAGATACTGGATCGGCGTCCAGTCGAGCTGCGCGAAGCGGCCGTTGATGCGCCCGGCCTCGCCTTCGAGATTGCGGCGGATCGTCTGATAGGTCTGCACGTCGGAGCGCGTCGGCGGCGCGATCTGCAGCAGCGAGACGCGGCCGTGCCAGCCCGGCCCGTTCTGCAGCATGCGCTCGAACGCCTGGAAGCGCTCGGCGAGGCCCTTCGAATAATCGAGCCGGTCGACGCTCATGATGAGCTTGCGCCCGCGCATCGCGTCGCGCAGGCTGCGCACCGGCTTGCGGTCGGTGAACTGCGTGGCGGACTTCGCGATCTGCTCGGGATAGATGCCGATCGGGTACGCGCCCACCTTCAGGAAGCGGTCCCACGCGTGGATCATGCCGTCCTCGCTCGACGTGCCGTGGCCGCCGCGCTCGATGTAGTCGAGGAACGCCTGGCGGTCGGCGTCGGTCTGGAAGCCAACCACGTCGTAGTCGCACATGAAGCGCATCAGCTCCTCGTGCGGCGGCACCGAGCGCATCACTTCCGGCACCGGCAGCGGAATATGCAGGAAAAAGCCGATCGGATTCTTCACGCCGAGCTCGCGCAGGCTGCGCGCGAACGGGATCAGGTGGTAGTCGTGCACCCAGATGATGTCGTCGGGCTGGAGCAGCGGCTGCAATTGGCGCGCGAGCGTTGCGTTCACGCGCAGATAGCCGCTGTACTCCTGGCGCTCGTAGCGCGCGAGGTCGTTGCGATAGTGGAACGTGGGCCAGAGCGTCGTGTTCGAGAAACCTTTGTAGTACTGGTCGTAGTCGCGCCGGGTGAGGCCCACCGTCGCGTAAGTGACGCTGCCCTGCTGCTCGATGACCGGGGCCGCCTGCTCCGTCACGGTCTCGCCGCTCCAACCGAACCATACCCCGCCGGTTTCCTTCAGTGCGTCGAGCACGCCAACCGCCAGCCCTCCGGCTGCGGGGCGCCCTTCCTGTGTCGGTGCAACGCGATTCGATACCACGATCAGTCTGCCCATTACGGGTGTACCTCCTGTTTCGTTGGGTCCGGGGGACGGTGCATCAACAATACAAGCAAGAGCCGTGCCTCCCTGAAACCCAAGCGGCATAAGGCTCGCGCGGCGGGCGCGAGCGGCATCCACGCGACGGTCCGGCTAAAACCGGTTCCATCGCCCCTCGAAAATCCGTGCTCGAAGCGGCATTCCGCGAGATGCCGCGAGGCGTTACGCCCGCCACGCGGGCGCGAGACCCATCAGGCGTCCTGCTCGGAACCCAGATCGCGCTGGTAGTCGAGCCCTTCCGCGCGCGCGCCGCCCTGGTTGTGTTCGCCGTCGGGCGGCACACCCGGTGCCGGACGATTCTGTCCGGCGGGGTCCGGCGTAGGTCCCGAATGGCCGGAAGACGGATTGGTGGAATCGCCGCCGCTGGACCCGGCGTCGCGCGGGCCGCGCTTGCCCGTGTAGCGGGCGGAACGGCGCATTGCGGGGTGTCTCATGTCGATGCCTCCTGCGGCCAGGGCCGCGAACCGGCGGCGAGACGGTGATGTGCTTACAGTCTAGGGGCCGTCGCGTGAAAATGCCGGTAAAAATGGCGAAGCGTTTGTAACCTGTACATAAAAAGCACGAGTGTCAGCGAATGTGCCGCGGCGGCTCGTCGAACTGCGGCGTTTCGCCGGGCTCGGGCGGCGGATCGCCGATGGGCGGCGCATCCGGCGCGTCGGGTTCGTTGGGTGGCTCGTCGGGCTGCGGCGTATGCGCAGACCACGGTTGCGCGCGCAAGGGGTCGGAGGGGCCGGGGAATCGGTAGCTCAGCATCGGTTGCTCCTCGAAAGGTTCTACAGAGCAAGTCACAAACCACATACCCGCGCACATACCAGCGCACATACCAGCACGACCTGC
>JAITTX010000526.1 GCA_031286755.1 Paraburkholderia sp. | reverse complement strand
CCCGAACTGCTTAAACGCACTGGCGCGCGTATGCGCTTCTTCTGCTACTGGGACAACGAAATCGGTAGTCGTGTCCCCGATGTGCCCTCCGACATTCGCGCGATGATGGAGGCAATGGGCGGCACGGTTGAGATCGACGAATATCGGTAGCATCCGCTGACGGCGCGCAGCGCGATAATCGCTTCGCGGCAGATCCGCGATAGCGACCGCTCGCTTTCGGAACTCGCGGACCTGCCCGGTTTTTCCAGTGCGAGCGCGTTTGCTTTCTGGTTCAGGAAGCACTTTGGCATGACGGTTTCGAACTGAAGGGAGGCGCAGTAGTTGGCCTATATCACCGTCTTGACGATCTTGCCGAGAATATCGCTCAACGGCATCTTGATCGCGAAGACATAAGCCATCGGCAGGACGGCTGGAACGGCCACGGCGGCTATCGCCACTTTGCTCACCAGCATGCCGCGGATATTCGCCACTGCGTCGTAGACCGCGTGGATATCCGCAACCGGGCCAAGCTCCGGCACGTCCATGATCTCCGGTTCGCCGATGTCGCGCCCCTCAATCCAGCGCATATGCACGAGCCTGTCGTGATAGGCCACGAGATTCGCATACTGGAGCACCGCATCGCGTTTCAATTTGCCGAGCACCACGCAAAGCGGCGCGAACGGTATCAGAAAGATCACCGATACGAGCACGGCGCTGGTCACGAGCAGGGCTTTGATCGACATCGGGTCCACGCCGTGATAAATCACTTCATGGGCGAATGAGGCGGCGGCCGCCGATGAAATAGCGAAAACCACCGGACTAAAAACAAATGCCAGCCGCTCGACGAACCCCAGGCCGCCAACGCGATCGGGATGCGAGGGAACCAGCGAGAGCGGCATGCGCGCAATCTTCACCAGCAGCACGAACAGCAGGCAACCGCGCCACAGCCACGCGAGCACCAGCACCGTGAACAGCGGGCGTATCACCAGCAAAAACCACCAGCCGCCGAATGGGATGTCGCGCAGGCCATTCGGCGGATTGCCCCACGTCATGCTTTCCGGATGGCTGAGCATGGCGCTGGCCGTGGACAATGCGATCACCACGCCAATGATGACGACCCACGGCAAGGTGCGATCGCGCAGCCGGGCCACGCTCGCAATGCGCGCCCGGAATTCGCGCATGGATTCCGCCGTGACGATTCCAGTGTCGACAAAGCCGCGCAGAAACTCCGGGATGGCTTTGTTCGCGATGCCCTCGGCAAGGATCATCATCGGAATGGCGACGAGGCAGCGCACATGGAGACCAAAATGCGCCGCAAGGGAGTCGTGCTCCGCCCCATGCAAAGCTCGCCCCGTCGAGAGCGCCCAGACGGCGACGGGAAGCCAGCTCACGGCGGCAAAGAACAGTGCGCGCTTGAGCGTGCTCATGCCCGATCCCGTGATCAGGTGAAGCCACCTCTGCGCCCGAAAACTCACATCGTCGCGGACGATGGAGAAGTCCAGTTCCGCCGCCGCATCCTGGGCGGACGACGCTTTACGCCACTCGTATTTCGATTCCGGCATGGCCTTCTCCTTTGCCGGCAGTGTCGCTCGAACCCCTGTTTCTCACCATACGGGTTTGGGGCAAATAAGGGCCTGGAAACCTGCTGTTCATGCGCGATGCGAATTTAGTGTTTACACGAATGGGGGGCATCGTCGTTCCTTCCGTAACATCGGAGCCCTTGCCCGGGTGAATTCGTTGTTTTTCGAGGCTCCCTGGCAACCCAGTATTTGGGCACAGTGCATCACTGCCCCCGTTTTAGAAACCGGTTCCATCGGCCAGGCAGAGCATCTCCGGGCCGTGACCACGCGCATCGCATTCCGTCCATTGATCAGGACGGCGACACTCTTTTCAGTCCAGTTCAGCGGAACCGTTATCAGCAAGTCAACAGTGGCATCTGGCACACGACATGACGGGCCAGAACCACAACAGGCCACGCCGCCCGGAGACAAAATGAAGCCGTCATCCTCTGTTGCACAACCGCTGGATTCCAGTTCCGGCGCCGAGTACAACGCCGCGCAGCAAAGCGCCACGCCTCGCATCCGGCGCATTCAGCGCACGGCGCTCTCCCTGCTCTTGCTCAGCGGAATCGTGAACTACCTCGATCGCGCCACGCTATCGATTGCGAGTCCGCTCATCCGGCACGATCTCGGTCTCTCGGTCGCGGAAATGGGCCTTCTGCTCTCCGCCTTTCTCTGGGCCTACGCGTTCGCGCAATTGCCGGCCGGTGCATTGATCGACCGCTTCGGCGCACGGGTGATGCTGGCCGTGAGCCTCGGGACATGGTCCGTCGCGCAGGCCTTCGGGGGGGTCGTGAGTGGTTTCGGGCAGTTCTTCGCGGCGCGCATGGTCCTCGGCGTGGGCGAGGCGCCGCAATTTCCGACCTGCGCCAAGGTGGTGCGCGACTGGTTCACAGGAAAGGAACGCGGCACGGCAACCGGCATCTGGAATAGTTCGTCCACGCTCGGCACGGCCATTGCCGCGCCGCTGCTCACGATCATCATGCTGAACATCGGCTGGCGCTGGATGTTCGCGGTCATGGGCATTGCCGGTCTCGTGCTGGCGGTGGGCTTTTACGTCGTGCATCGCGACCCGCATCAGGTCGACCTCACGCAGCGCGAAAAAGCTTATCTCCACGACGCCGAAGGCGAAGTCGCCACTCGCCCCACCCTGCGCGAATGGCGCCGCCTGTTCGGTTTCGGCACCACGTGGGGCATGTTGCTGGGTTTCTTCGGCACGATCTATGTTCTCTGGATCTACAACGCGTGGCTGCCCACCTATTTGCAGATGGAGCACCATCTGACCATCGCGAAGACCGGCTGGGTGGCTGCCGTGCCCTACGTGTTCGGCATCGTGGGCAGTCTTTCCGGCGGCAAGATTTGCGACGTGCTCGCGAAACGTGGCGTGTCGGCCATCAATAGCCGCAAATACCCGATGGCCGCTTCCCTGCTGGGCACCGCGCTCTTCACGGTGCTCACCGCCGTGACCCACAACACGACCCTGGCCGTCATTTTCATTTCGATCTCGATGCTGCTCGTCTATCTGTCGACGAGCGCGGCCTGGGCGATGGCGTCGGTGGCGGCGCCGGCCAACTGCACGGCGTCGATTGGCGCCATGCAGAATTTCGGCGGCTATTTCGGCGGTGCGCTGGCACCCGTGGTCACCGGCTTCCTGGTCCAGAAGACGAATTCGTTTGAACCCGCGCTCTTCGTGGGTGCGGGCGTGGCCGTGCTGTGCGTGGTCGCTTACTGGACGCTGGTGCGCGCGCCGATTCCGGCGCCCGCAACGGAGGACAGCAACGCGGCGTTGCGCGCATCCGCGCTGGATGCGTGATACGCGCACGATGCCTGCGCTCAGCGGGCATCGTGCTTGCGCTTGCCCTTTCGGGCAACGTCCTTGCCGCCCCCCCCAATGGCATGTGCCCGGCATCCGGCCAACACTCTGGATGCTGCGGCGCGCGAACTGGCGGGACATGACACCGGTTTGCAACCGTCGAACGCGGCTCACCTGTTCAAAATTTAATGCCTCGGATAAGAACTCACAGGCTGTTTTAGACTGGTGCATCATGCCAGGCTTTCTTCGTCCACCGCCATTTTCAGGAGTGAGTTGCCGGCCCCCTGACCGGCTGCACTAGCGCGCAACGATGCGATCTTTCGCCTCCCTGCTTTTCAGCCGGTTGCGGACACAACCAGGCGGTCTCCCTCCGCTGCGCGCCTTGCGCTCCACCGCGCTTTGGGGGCCCGGCATCCTCGTCATGCTGGCGGACTGCGACGCGGGCAACGTCGTCACTGCCGCGCAAAGCGGCGCGCAATGGGGCGTGCGGCTGGCGCCGCTGTTGTTCGCGCTCGTTCCGCTGCTTTACATGGTGCAGGAGCTCGCCGTGCGGCTCGGCATTTTCACGGGCGAGGGGCACGGGGAGCTGATCCGCAAGCACTTCGGCCGCGCGTGGGCATGGATTGCGGCGCTCGGCCTCGTGGTCTCCGTGCTCGGCTCGCTCATCACGGAGTTCACGGGCGTGGCGGGCGTGGGTGAAATGTATGGCCTGTCGCGCAATGTCACGCTTCCTCTGGCGGTTTGCGCCCTGCTCGGCGTCGTGCTCACGGGTTCGCACAAACGCGTGGACCGTGTGGCGATGCTGATCGGCGCATTCGAACTCGCCTTCCTCGTGGTGGCCTGGCGCGCCCACCCGGATGCCGCCACGTTCTCCCGGCAACTGCGTGATCTGCCGCTCGCCCAGCCGCAGTTTCTCTGGCTCGCGGCCGCGCTGATTGGCGCAACCTTCAATCCGTGGATGGTCTTCTATCAGCAGGCCGCCGTCGCGGACCGAGGGCTCACCGCCCGCGACTATCGCGCCGCCCGGGTGGAGACGGCGCTCGGCGCCGTGATCACGCAACTGCTCACGGCCGCCATTCTCGTGGCGGCGGCGGCAACGCTCGGCCATGCCGTCGGCCAGCATGGTCTGCAAAGCGTGGGCGACATCAGCAACGCGCTTTCCGACGTGGTGGGCTGGCAAGCCGGGCGCCTGTTGTTCGGCGCCGGCGTGCTGGGCGCTTCGCTCGTGGCCGGCATCGTCTGTTCGCTCGCGCTCGCCTGGGGGCTCGGCGAAGTCGCCGGCTACAAGCGCTCGCTCGAGCAACGCCCGGCCCGCGCGCCGTGGTTCTACGGCATCTATGCGGTGGCGGTGGCCGGCAGCGCCTTCGTCGTCTGGCTCGCGCCGAACCTCGTTGCATTGAACATCGCGGCACAGGTGAGCAATGCCGTCATGCTCCCGCTCGTGGTGGGGCTGCTGGTCGCGCTCGCGCGCGTGGCGCTGCCCCCGCCGCGGCGGCCGCGTGGCGCGTATTTCTGGCTCGTGTGCGCCTGCGCGGCAGTGGTGAGCATCGCCGGGCTGGCCGGCGCGGTGGCGGGCTGGTAGCCGCGCCAGCGCGCGGCACGGTCTTCGCACCGCACGGGCTTGCCGCGTGCGGACCCGCCCGCTCATGGAAACTCCGCATGCAAGCGACGCTGGAACGTGCTGCAGCGCGAAAAACCGGCGGATTGCGCGCCGTTGCCCCGCGGTTTCCCAACGGCTATCTCTCAGTTGCCTCACAGCCATCCCGCAATTACCCCGCGCCTCCCCCGCGCTTTCCCGATAGGGCAATCGCGTTGCCCTTTCTACCGATATGGGAACCGGCCGGGCGCTGCGATACTGGAATCTGCTATTTGCTCCCCCTGCAGCGCGCCGACCGATCCGAGCCGCAGTATGGCTGCCGCAGTTTGGCTGGATGGCGCGTTGACTCACGGACTTCGCCGTAACCCTCCAACGTCCAGACTGCTTATGGTTCATCCTGCATCAGAGGCGAGCGACGCATCTCACGCCGCCGCACCGGCCGGCCCGCCGGGAATGGTCCGCATCCCCGGCGGCACCTTTGTCATGGGTTCGAATCACCATTACCCCGAGGAAGCGCCGGCACATAAGGTCAGTGTCCATGGCTTCTGGATGGATCGCCATGCGGTGACGAACGCCGAGTTCAAACGCTTCGTCGACGCCACCGGCTACCTCACTTCCGCCGAACGCCCGGCCAATCCCGATGACTACCCGGGCGCATTGCCCGAGATGCTGGAGCCCGCTTCGGTGATGTTCTCCAAGCCGCCCCATCGCGTGGACTTGCGCAACCACTACAACTGGTGGGTCTACACGCGGGGCGCGAACTGGCGGCATCCGCGCGGCCCGGAGAGCTCGCTCGACGGCCTCTGGGAGCACCCCGTCGTGCACATTGCCTACGAAGACGCCGAAGCCTATGCGAAGTGGGCGGGCAAGGACCTGCCCACGGAAGCCGAATGGGAATTCGCCGCGCGCGGCGGCCTCGAAGGCGCGGAGTTCGCCTGGGGCGACGAGTTCGCGCCCGACGGCAAGCAGATGGCCAACACGTGGCAAGGCGAATTCCCGTGGCAGAACCTGCTGGAGGACGGTTACGAGTGGACCGCGCCGGTCGGCTCGTTCGCGCCCAACGGGTATGGGCTTTACGACATGGCCGGCAACGTGTGGGAGCTGACCTGCGACTGGTACCAGGACCACGGGAAAATCGTCAAGGCCTGCTGCACGCTGAACAACCCGCGCGGCGGCTCGCCCGAAGCGAGCGTGGACCCGCGCGCCCCGCAAACCCGCATTCCGCGCAAGGTGATGAAGGGCGGCTCGTACCTGTGCGCCCCGAACTACTGCAGACGCTACCGGCCGGCCGCAAGAATGGCGCAGCCGGTGGACACCTCGACTTGCCACGTGGGTTTTCGCTGCATCGTCCGCGACGCCGTTTCGAGTTGAAGTCGATTCACGCGGGACGACTGACCTCTCGCTAACCCTTCGGCAACCGGGTCCGGAGGCAATCCGCTACCGGTTACGGTGGCTTCACGCAAGGAGTGTTCCATGGCAGGCAAGAAGAAACCCAACTTCCTGATCCTCTGGGGCGACGACATCGGTCAATCCAATCTCAGCATCTTCACGAAAGGGCTGATGGGGTATCGCACCCCCAACATCGACAGCATCGGCGAGGCCGGCATGCTGTTCACCGACTACTACGGCGAGCAAAGCTGCACGGCGGGCCGCGCATCGTTCATCACCGGGCAATGCGGCTTGCGCACCGGTCTGACCAAGGTCGGCCTGCCTGGCGCGCCGCTCGGCATGAGCGGCGAGGATCCGAACATTCCCGAGCTGCTCAAGGATCTCGGCTATTCCACCGGCCAGTTCGGCAAGAACCACTTCGGCGACCGCGACGAGCATCTGCCCACGATGCACGGCTTCGACGAGTTCTTCGGCAATCTCTATCACCTCAACGCCGAAGAGGAGCCGGAGCTGCCCGACTATCCCGATCCCAAGGAATTCCCCGATTTCCGCAAGAAGTACGGCCCGCGCGGCGTGCTGCACTGCTGGTCGGACGGCAAGGGCGGGCAGAAGATCGAGAACACCGGGCCGCTCACCAGGGAGCGGATGAAGACCTGCGACACCGAATTCATCGCGGCCGCGAAGAAGTTCATCAAGAAGGCGCATAAGGAGGACAAGCCCTTCTTCGTGTGGTTCAACACCACGCACATGCACTTCCGCACGCATATCGAGGACCGCATCCGCGGCCAGGCCGGCCGCTGGCAGTCGGAGTACCACGATTGCATGATCGAGCACGACAAGCACATCGGCGAGATGCTCGCGCTGCTCGAAGAACTGGGCATCGCGGACAACACGATGGTCATGTACAGCACCGACAACGGCCCGCACATGAACTCGTGGCCCGACGCCGGCATGACGCCGTTCCGCAACGAGAAGAACTCGAACTGGGAAGGCGCGTACCGTGTGCCCTGCCTCGTGCGCTGGCCCGGCGTCATCAAGCCCGGCACGGTGTGCAACGAGATCGTGAGCCACCTCGACTGGCTGCCCACCATCGTCGATGCCGCGGGCGGCGGCGACGTGAAGGAAAAATTGAAGAAGGGCTTCAAGGCCAACAACAAGGACTTCAAGGTGCATCTGGACGGCTTCAGCCTGGTGCCCTACTTCAAGGGCAAGGAGAAAAAGCCGGACCGCAAGGGCTTCCTGTACTTCACCGACGACGGCGACCTCGCGTGTCTGCGCTACGACAACTGGAAAGTCGTGTTCATGGAGCAGCGCACAGAAGGCACGTTGCGGATATGGGCCGAGCCACTCGTCACGCTACGCGTGCCGAAGATATTCAACTTGCGAACCGACCCCTACGAGCGAGCGGATATCACCTCGAACACGTACTACGACTGGCTGCTCGATCACGTCTTCATCCTGGTGCCGGCGCAAGCGGGCGTGGCCGAATTCCTCCAGTCGTTCAGGGAGTTCCCGCCACGCCAGAAGGCCGCCAGCTTCGGTGTGGACCAGGTGATCGAGAAGATGACGGACGCCGCGGGCGGCGGGCACCGGTAGTTATCCGATCGTTGTCCTGATCGTTATTCTTCGTAGCACGCATATCAGGTAGCCAGGCCCGGGCGCTGTCGTTTTCGGCATCGCCCGGGATTGCCATTCTCGGGAAACCCTCGTGGACGCCAAGACCCTGATACTCCTCGCGCTTCAGTTCGCCATCATGGGCACGGTGTTCACCTATGGCCTGGAGGCGACCCGCGACGATCTGCTCTACGTGGTCCGGCGCCCCGGCCTGCTGGTGCGCTCGCTGCTGTCGGTGCTGGTGATCGTGCCGCTCGTGATCGTCGGGTGCATCTATTTTCTGGAGTTGCCGCAGCCGACCGCCGTCGTGCTGACGGCGCTCGCCATTTCACCCGTGCCGCCGCTGTTGCCCCAGAAGCAGAAAAAAGCGGGCGGCGTGGCGCCCTATGGTCTGGGCCTGCTCGTCGTGCTCGCCCTCGTGTCGATCGTGACGGTGCCGCTCTCGATCAAGTTCTTCAACTGGCTGTTCGCCCAGCCGGTCGCCATGGCGCCGGGCGCGATCACGCAGATCGTGCTGAAGATGATCATCGCGCCGCTGGCGGTGGGCATGCTGGTCGCACGCTTCGCGCCGCAAGCGGTGCCGCGCCTGCTCGCGCCGGTGCGCCGCATCGCCACCCTGCTGCTGTTCGCGGGCGCCCTCGTGCTGCTGGCCGGCACGTGGCGCGTGACTCTCGCGGCAACCGGTCAATGGACCGTGGTGGCGATCGTGTGCTTCGTGCTCGCGGGGCTGCTCATCGGCCACTGGATGGGCGGGCCGCAGCCCGAGCACGCCTCGGTGCTGGCGCTGTCGAGCGCGTCGCGCCACCCCGCCATCGCGCTGGCCATGGCGGCGGGCAATTTTCCGAACGAACAGTTCGCGCCCACGCTGCTGCTGTATCTGATCCTGTGCACGATTCTGGCGATTCCCTACGTGAAATGGCAGCGAAGCCGCGCGGCCCAATCCACCCTCACGCCATGAAAGCGACGCCATGACCTCTCACGACCGCGAGCCTCACACCATCGTGCCGAACACCGATCCAGCCGCGCCCGTGAAGCCCGATGAGGGCACGCTGCAGACGCGCGCGCGCACCGCGCTCGCGGTCGAGCGCACGTTCCTCGCCGCCGAGCGCACGCTGATGGCGTGGCTGCGGACCTCGCTGTCGATGATCAGCTTCGGCTTCACGCTGGCGAAATTCTTCGAGTACGTGCAGGGTCAGCGCGGGAGCGCCATTGTCGGCCGCTTCGGCGCGACCTGGTCGCCGCGCACCGTTGGCACCGCCATGGTGGTGATCGGCACCGTCGCCCTGCTCGTCGCCGTGTTCCAGCATGGCCGCCGCGTGACGGCGCTGCGTCGCCAGGGTCTGGCGCCGCAATGGAATCTGGCCTGGTGGGTGGCGATTTCCGTCGCGGCGCTGGGGGCGTTCGCTTTGGGTTCGCTGGTGCTGGACTGAGCGGCGGCCCCGGCCAGGCCAGGCCGTGCTGCATTGAAAGACCCGGCCGTCATGGCGCGAGTCAGGCAGCGGTCAAGCAGCAAAGCGCTCCAGCACGAACGGCTTCAGATCGACGCGCGAACGCGCGCCCGTCACGAGATCCGCGAGCGCCGCGCCGGCCGCCGGCCCAATGCCGAAGCCATGCCCCGAGAAGCCCGTGCCGACGAAGAAGCCCGCGACGCGCGGCACAGCCGAGATGACCGGCAGCGCATCGGGTGTCACGTCGATCATGCCGGCCCACGCCCGCGCGATGCGGGCCTCCTTGAACGCGGGAAACGCGTGCTTGAGCTTCTCCAGCGCCCGCTCCACCATCGGCATGCTCGGCGCCGGATCCCATTGGCGGCACGCTTCGAACGGCGTGGGCTGGTCGAGGCCGAAGCGGCGCGGCATGCGCAGCTCCTCGAAAAAGCGCCGGCCCATGCGCAGCTTCAGGTACTTGCGCTCGGCCATCCACGCGGGCAGGAACGCGCGGCACAGCCGCAGGCTGTCGGGTGTGAGATCGGCCACCGAAGCGCCGAGCTGCGAGACCGTGTAGCCGCCGTCGCTGCGCTTGCGGCAGGTGAAATCGACACCGTTGACGGCCATGTCGAGGCCCGTCTGCAAAGGCGTCGTGCTCAGCACCGAGGCATGCACTTTCAGTTGCGGCAACTCGATGGCGTGATTGCCGCAAAAGAGCCGCGACCACGCGCCGCCCGCGAGCACGGCGGCCGCGCATTTCACGACGCCGCGCTCGGTCACGACCGCCGAGACCGCGCCCGCCGCGGTTTCGATCCCGCGCACGGCGCACTGCTCGAACACTTGCGCGCCCGCCTCAATGGCGAGCTTCGCGATGGCCCGGGTGGCGAGCGCGGGCTCGGCCACGCCGTCCGAGGCGCTGTAGAGCGCGCCCACCCACGGCCGGTTCGAAGCGGGAATATGCTGCGCGAGCTCGCCCTTGCCGATCAGGCTCACGCGCACGCCCGAGGTCCGCGCGGAGTCGAGCCACTGCTGATGCCGCGCCATCTCGGCGTCCGACTGCGCGAGATAAGCGAGCCCGGTGCGGCGGTATCCCACCTCGGTTTTCGACTGGATGTCGCTCCACATCTCGTTGGCGAGCAGCGCGAGTTCGAGCTCCTTCGGGTCCCGCCCCACCGTGCGCACCCAGCCCCAGTTGCGCGACGACTGCTCGCCCGCCACCGTCCCCTTCTCGAACACGGCGACGCGCACACCGGCGCGCGCGAGCGCCAGCGCCGTGCCGATGCCGATGATGCCGCCGCCGATCACGGCCACGTCGACGTGCTGCGGCAGAGGTTCCTGCATGGGTTGCTGCATGAATTGCGGCATAGATTGCTTCATGGCTGATCCGGTCATTGCACGCGCTTGCGCACGAAATACAGTGCGACGAGCGCGCCCACCGCGATGAGGGTCACGTAATAGGCGGGCGACATGATGCTGCCCGTGGACTTCACGAGAAAGCCCACGACCAGCGGCGTCACGCCGCCGAAAAAGGTCTGCGACGCGACATAGGCGATCGACACCGCCGTCGTGCGGCACGAGGTCGGAAAAAGTTGCGAGAGCAACGATCCAACCGGCGCGAAATAGAAGCTGTAAAAGACGCACGACATCGTGCATTGCACGACGATCAGCGAAACGAGCGACGGCGCGCGCGTGAGCAGGAGGAACAGCGGGAACGTGAGGATCACGCCCGTGACGAGCGCGATGCGCATCACCTTGACCGTGCCGAAGCGGTCCGCCGCGAGCCCGCCCAGCAGCGGGAAGATCGTGCTCACGAGCCCGCTGCAGATCGACGCGGTGAAGGCCGCGTCCTTCGAGATGCCGAGGTTGTTGATGGCGAACGTCGGCATGTAGATATTGAGGAAGCTCGCGACCACGCCCGCGGCCGCCACGGCGGCGCCGGCCAGCACGAAGCGCTTGTGCGACTCGAAGGTCTCGGCAAGCGGCCGGCGCGGCTGGTCCGCGACCTTCTCGAACTCCACCGTCTCGCTGATGCGCGAGCGCAGATACAGCCCGATCGGCCCGATCAGGCAGCCGAAGATGAACGGCGCGCGCCAGCCCCATGCATCGACTTGCGCGGGCGTGAGGTAGTGATTGACGACCAGCGCGAGCACCGAAGCCAGCATCACCGCGAAGCCCGAGGTGGAAAACTGGATGCTCGCGAAGAAGGCCCTTCTGCGCGGGCTCTGCTCGGTGAGATACGAGTTCGCGCAGCCGAACTCGCCGCCCACCGAAAAGCCCTGCAAAAGCCGGCCGACCACGAGCAGCAAAGGCGCCCATGCGCCGATCACCGCGTAGGTGGGCACGGCGGCAATGAGCGCCGTGCCGCACAGCATCGTGAGCGCGGCCACGCTGAGCGTGGTGCGGCGGCCATAGCGGTCGGCCATGACGCCCAGCACGACCGCGCCCACCGGGCGCACCACGAACGAGCTGGCGAAGGTCATCAGGCTGAAAAGCAAGGCGGATTGCGCGTCGCCCGTCGGGAAGAACAGATGCGAGATGGTGATCGCGAACATCGCGTACACCAGCAGATCGAACCATTCGAAGAACGTGCCCGAATTGGCCGCTATCACGTCGCGCGCCACGCTCCGGCCGCGCCGTGCCTCAAGCGGGATGCTGCTGCCCGTATCGATTGCCATATTGCGCTCCCCTCCCCGGCTTGCACCCTTACCCGCGCGCGAAGCCTGCGTTGATTGCGGTTCAGACGTAAAAGTGTCTGGTGTTGACGACCAGAATCGACGACGGCGACTCCCAGCCGTTTTCCCAGCGATAGCGGTGCCCCGATGGAAAGCCATAGGCGTCGCCGGCTTCGAGCATGATTTCCATGTCGTCGACGAAAAGACGCAGCCGGCCGGTGAGGACATAGCCGAGCTTGTCCCCCGCCTGGAGCACGAAATTGAGGTCCGACATCGCGCCCGGGCCGATCTCGATCAGAAAGCCCTCGACTTCCGAGCACGCGGCCGGCGTGAGGCGGTACTTGGTGATGCCGTGAACCTTCAACGGACGCTGCGCCGCGGCCCGCACGACGAACTGCGCGTGCGCAGCGGCCTTCTCGCCGCTCGCGCCAGCGCCAGTGCCCGCGCTCGAAAAGAAGCTCGCGCCATCCACGCCGAGTGCGTGGCAGATGTTGCGCAGCATGCGGATCGACGGCGAACTGATGCCGCGCTCAATCTGGCTGAGCATGCTCATCGAAATGCCGGCCCCTTCGGCCACTTCCCTCAGGCGCAGCTTCTTTTGCAGGCGCATCTCGCGTAACTGCGCGCCGAGCGCCTCGTCATCCTGGTCAGCAACGACGATCAGCGAACTGTCCGACATAGGCGAGCACCTATCGAGATTTCATGTGCATGAAGTCTCGGGTGTCAAAACCGGCGTGTCAATTAGAAATTTCATGGTGGTGAAATACACTGGCGTGAAATTCCACTGGCGCACAGCGGCCAGGCCGGCGGCATGCGGCGCGCGAAGCCGCGCCCCCGCTACCGCGGGCCGCTAGATCGACAAGGGGATTGACGGCGAGCCAGCCGGAGCCGCTCGCCCTATATGACCGGCCGCGGTTGCCGCGGCAGCCGGATCGAGGGTTTCATGGCCGGTCGTCGCCACGCGAAGCGCCGCGCACGCCCACATAAAGCGAGTACAGCGATGTGCTGGCCGCGATGAACAGACGGTTGCGCGTTGGGCCACCGAACGTGAGATTGGCGACCGTTTCCGGCACCAGGATTTTGCCGAGGCGCGTGCCGTCCGGCGCGTAGCAGTGGATGCCGTCACCGGCGCTGGTCCAGACGTTGCCGTGCTCGTCCACGCGCATGCCGTCTGGCACACCGGGCGAAACGTCCGCGAATACGCGGCCGTTGTGCAGCCGGCCCTGGGCGTCCACGTCGAACACGCGAATGTGATGCGGGCCGTTCTCCAGATGCGAGGCGCCGGAATCGGCCACGTACAGCCGTGATTCGTCGGGCGAGAAGGCGAGGCCGTTGGGCT
>JAITTX010000525.1 GCA_031286755.1 Paraburkholderia sp. | reverse complement strand
TGGCGATGTCCTTGTTCACGTACTTGCGTGCTTCGACGTTCGCGCTCGGGTAGTAGACCGCATTCGTGATGGCCGCGTGAACCTGCGGCGTCTCGATATAGTTGATCCACTCGTAAGCGGCTTCTTTGTGCTGCGCATCCTTCGGGATGGTCATCACGTCGAACCAGATCGGGGCGCCGCCCTTCGGAATGAAATACTCGATCTTGTACGGTTTCTTCGCGTCGATGGCGCGATGCTTGGCGATCACGACGTCGCCCGAATAGCCATAAGCGAAGCAGACGTCGCCGCCCACGAGATCGTTGATGTAGCCCGACGAGCTGAACTGCGTGATGTACGGGCGGATTTTCTTCATCATCGCGAGTGCCGCGCGATAGTCGTCCGGGTTGGTCGAGAGCGGATCCTTGCCGATATAGTGCAGCGCGGCCGCGAACATCTGGTCCGGCGCGTCGAGCACCGAGACTCCGCAGGCCTTCAGCTTCGAGATGTTCTCGGGCTTGAAAAGGATGTCCCAGTTGTCGAGCGGCACGTTCTTGCCGAGGATCTGCTGCGCCTTCGTGACGTTATAGGCGAGACCGGTCGTGCCGTAGGCCCAGGGCACCGCGTACTTGTTGCCCGGATCCGCGCCGGCGACCAGCGCCATCAATTGCGGATCGAGATACTTGAGGTTGGGGATCTTCGACTTGTCGAGCGGCGCGAAGATGCCGGCGGCAATCTGCTTGCCCGCGTAGTTGCTGGTCGGCACCACGATGTCGTAGCCCGAATTGCCCGCGAGCAGCTTGGCCTGGAGCGTATCGTCGCTGTCGTAGTTGTCGTACTTGACCTGAACGCCGGTCTGCTTCGTGAAGTCCGGAATCGTATCTTTGGCGATGTAATCGGACCAGTTGTACACGTTCAGCTGCGTATCCTTCGCCACCGACGCTACCCACGGCGCCGCGCACAGCGCGAGTGCAGCCAGTTTCGCCAAAACCCGTTTCTTCATCCCGTTCTCCGCTTGTTAACCCGCTCGTTGTCCGCTCGTTGTCCGCTTGTCAGTCGGTTTATTGTCCGCTTGCAGCCAGTCCCCGGCCCATGTTCAGCCCGCCGTTCCTGCATGGCATCGGCCGCCGTTCCACCGGTCACCCGCCCCGGCTGCCCGCCGCGCCGGGCGCGGCTCCCCGGAATTTGTCGAACCTACCATCAAACCCACCGGGCGACAAAAAAAGCGCGCCGGCGTGTCGCACAAACGGAACAGGGCTTGCCTCGCGGCTTGGCCGGAAGCGGCCGACGGCCGCCTGGAATGGTTGCCGCACGGGTAAATCGCGCGCAATTTTAGCCGTTTATCGGGTCCTGTCCACCAAAAAAACCGCCTGTGCGACGTTCGCGCGGCGCCGCTGCCCGTGGGCCGCTTGCCTGCCACGATGAATCGATTCGTAAGGCATGAAACGGGTAAGCACCCTGCATGGCCGGACACCCACCGGCACGGCCTGCTCACACATTCACCCAGGCCCGCCACGGGCATGGCGTCACCAGGCGGTCGCCCCTTCCGTCAAATGGGCAAAGAAGGCAGTTCCGGGGAATCGGCTAACATAGCGGGGTTTTCCGCACGGCCTGCGCGCATGCTTGCGCCCCGGCCATCCTGCCCCAAGACATATCGATGGCCTCCAATCTTCACGACCTTCCCGACAGCCCATGCATCGGCGTGTGCTCGACGCTCTTCGACGAAATCTGTAAAGGCTGCGGCCGCACCGCGATGGAGGTCTCGAACTGGGTCTTCCTGACCGACGAGGAAAAGCGCGCCGTCTGGGCGCGTATCGAGCGCGAAGGCACTGCCATGCGTTTCCAGAAGAACCGCGCCTGAACCGGCTCGCGCACGGCACGAAAAAAACGCCAGACAAGCCGGCGTTGCTTCCACTGCGATGATTGGATAACCGTTAGCTCAGCGCAAAAGCCGGCTGAGGAGCGACCTGCGGGCGCGTAACCCCGGTCAAAAGCAGCTCCAGCAGATCCCGGACGCTGCGAATGGCGTTACCAAATGGCAGCGCTTCGCGGCCGCGGAAGAACAGGCCATTGGCCACATCGCCGCGCAACGCCGCAGCAAGACGGGTGTCGATGCAGAAGTGGCCGAACTTCTCAATGCCGTCGCGCAGACCGCAGATCGACAGACATTCGAGCCCGGTCGGGCAGACATTCTTCTTCGAGCCGATCTTGATGCGAATGCGCGACTCGTTGCGCAGGTAACGATCGAGCCACGGCGTTTTCACCGCGCGCGCCGGCAGACCGGTCACGCTCACGAACTCGACGATGTCCTCGGGCTTGGCGTCGGCGAGCACGCGCTTGAAGTTCGGGTGCGCGTCGCCCTCTTCCGTCACCGCGAACGGCGTCCCCACCTGCACGCCGTTCGCGCCGGCCTCGAGCCATTTGCGCACGGCCTCATGGCTGTTGACGCCGCCCGCCACGATGAGCGGCACCTCGCGGCGCGTGATGCCGAGCGACGCATAAACCCCGTCGAGTTCCTCGAAGATGCGCTCGAACGCGAAACGCTCGTTGCCCATGTCGGCGAGGTCGGTCACGCCGAGGTGGCCACCCGCGTGCGCGGGATGCTCGAGCACGACGGCGTCGGGCAGGCGCCCCTTCTTCATCCACTTCTTGAGCACGAGCGAGACGCCGCGCGCGTCGGAGAGAATGGGGATGAGTGCGATGTCCACGCCCTGCGTGAGATCGGGCAGATCGAGCGGCAGGCCCGCGCCCATGACGATGGCGTCGGCACCGTGCTCGCAGGCCGCGCGCACATAATCCGCGTGCGCATTGACCGCTTTCATCACGTTGACGGCAATCATGCCGTTGCCCTGCGCGAGCTTGCGCGCGGCCGCGATTTCACGACCGAGCGCGACGAGATTCGCGCTCTCGAGCGTCTCGCGCCGAGGGTCGGCGCGGCACAGCTCGACGAGGTCGTCATGGTGATGGCGCAGGTCGATGCTCGCGATGGTGCCGAGCGCGCCTTCGCGCGCGACGCTGCCCGCGAGCCGGTGCGCCGAGATGCCGACGCCCATGCCGCCTTGCACGATGGGCAGCAGTTGGCGGCCACGAATGGCGAGTGGCACGAAAGAATGAGTAGGAGACATGATGAGCTGCTTTGCGTTGTCGATGACAAAACATCAATGGTCGCGCGCTGCCCACATAAGATATTGATCTACATCAATAAAAAATGCGGGGATTCGCAAAAGTCCCCGCATCAATGATTCAAATCAAGACGTCGCACCAAAACATTTGCAAGGCGCGAAACGGTATCAAATCAAGGTTTCGGCGCCTTGAACTGCATCGACTTGTACTCCAGGTACTCCTCCAGGCCGTATACGCCGTTCTCGCGGCCATGGCCGGACTGCTTGAAGCCGCCAAACGGCGCGGCCATGTTCCAGGTGCCGCCGTTGATGTCGATCTGGCCCGTGCGGATACGCCGCGCCACGCGTGCCGCGCGCTCGTCGCTGCCGGCCCAGACCGCGCCGCCCAGACCGTAGAGCGAGTCGTTGGCGATCGCCACGGCATCGTTCTCGTCCCGGGCCGTGAGGATCGTGAGCACCGGGCCGAAAATCTCTTCCTGCGCGATGGCGGCGTCGCGCGGCACGCGGCCGAACACGGTCGGCTTCACGAAGAAGCCCTGGGTCACGCCTTCAGGCATGCCCGGGCCGCCCGTCACGAGTTCGGCGCCATCGGCAATGCCGCGCGCGATGTACTGCTGCACGCGTTCTTGCTGCACCTTTGAGGCGAGCGGTCCGAGCTTCGCTTTCTCGTCGCGCGGGTCGCCGACCGTATAGGCCTCGACCGCTTCTTTGGCGAGCGCGCGCGCTTCTTCGTAGCGCGCCTCGGGCACGATCATGCGCGTGTGCGCCGAGCAGGTCTGCCCCGAGTTCAGGAAGCAGGCGCCCACTGTGCCCTTCACGGCCGCCGCGAAATCGGCGTCGTCGAGCACGACCGAGGCCGACTTGCCGCCCAGTTCCAGCGCAACGCGCTTGACGGTGGCCGAGGCCACTTCCGAAACGCGCTTGCCCGCGCGCGTCGAGCCGGTGAACGAAACCATGTCGACGCCGGGGTGGCGTGCAAGCAGTTCGCCAACCACCGGCCCGTAGCCGGTCACGAGATTGAAGACACCGGCGGGCAGACCGGCCTCGTGGATGGCCTCGGCGAGCACGAACGCGTTGAGCGGCGCCACCTCGGACGGCTTGAGCACGACGGTGCAGCCCGCGGCGAGCGCGGCGGCCACCTTGAGCGTGATCTGATTGAGCGGGTAATTCCACGGCGTGATGGCCGCCACCACACCCACGGGCTCGCGCACGACGAGCGAATTGCCCACGCGCTCCTCGTACTGGAATTCGTTCGCGAGCTTCGCATAAGCGCCCCAGTTGTAGACGGGGCCGCCCACCTGGATTGCACGTGCGAGCTTCAGCGGCATGCCCACCTCGCCCGCGATCAACTGGGCGAGCTCGTCGGTGCGTGCCTTGAGGTTATCGGCGATTTTCTGGAGATAAGCGCCGCGTTCCTGCGGGCTCGTTGCCGCCCATGTGTCGAAGGCGGCGCGCGCGGCGGCGACACCCGCTTCGGCATCGGCTTCATTGCCTTCGGGGATGCGGCCCATGATGGCCTCGGTGCCCGAGTCGATCAC
>JAITTX010000524.1 GCA_031286755.1 Paraburkholderia sp. | reverse complement strand
TCGATCGACATGTCGGGGTGCTTGCCGGTGAAGCGGGCCAGTTGCGGCGCGAGAAAGAAGCAGCCGAACCCCTCGGTCGAGCCCACCCGCACGTGGCCCGAGAGCGATTGCGCGCCGAGCGCGAATTGCTCGCTCGCCGACTGCACCGTGCTTTCGATGGTGTCCGCATAGGCCAGCAGGCGCTGGCCTTCGGCGGTCAGCACGAAGCCGCCCGAGCGCGATTTGTCGAACAGCACCGTGCCCAGCGCCGCCTCCAGCTCGCGCACGCGGCGCGCCACCGTGGTGTGGTCGACGCCGAGGCGGCGTGCCGCGCCGCTGGCGCGCTGGGTGCGCGCCACCTCCAGGAAATAGCGTAAATCGTCCCAGTTCAGCGTCTCCATCGGCCTCGTTGTGTTTTTTTGCATATCGGATGGGCTTTTTCGTCTCTATACCGTGGATATTCGAATAACTATACTCGGTTAGAGACCTCTGCAATATACGGTCGTCTATAACAAGGATGGAGACAAACGATGCACATGCAGTCGACCCCCGCAGGGGCGGCAATGGCTATTCCCATTCCCACGCGCAACTCCATCCTCGCCACGCATCCCGATGCGTTCGCATCACGATTGGCGCAATCGGCAATTAGATCGTAATCCTGCATATCCGGCGCAAGCCGGACCGTTCGAACCTTTCAGAGAGAGTTCAAGATGAACGCAGTCACCCAGGCATCCAACGCTCATGTCTCGACCGTCAAGCTGCTGATCGACGGCGAGTTCGTCGAATCGAAAACCACTGAATGGCGCGACATCGTCAATCCGGCCACCCAGGAAGTGCTGGCGCGCGTGCCGTTCGCGACCGTCGAGGAAGTCGACAAGGCCGTCAAGAGCGCGCATGCCGCGTTCGCGACGTGGAAGAACACACCGCTCGGCGCGCGCATCCGCATCATGCTCAAGCTGCAGGCGCTGATTCGCGAGAACATGTCGCGCATTGCGCAGACGCTCACGGCCGAGCAGGGCAAGACGCTGCCCGACGCGGAAGGCGATATCTTCCGCGGCCTCGAAGTGGTCGAGCACGCTTGCTCGATCGGCACGCTGCAACAAGGCGGGTTCGCGGAGAACGTGGCCGGCGGCGTGGACACCTATACGTTGCAGCAGCCGCTCGGCGTGTGCGCGGGCATCACGCCGTTCAACTTCCCCGCGATGATCCCGCTGTGGATGTTCCCGATGGCGATCGTCTGCGGCAACACGTTCGTGCTCAAGCCGTCCGAGCAGGATCCGCTTTCCACCATGCAACTGGTCGAGCTGGCCATTCAGGCGGGCATTCCCAAGGGCGTGCTCAATGTGGTGCACGGCGGCAAGGAAGTCGTCGACGCGATCTGCTCGCACCCGCTCGTCAAGGCCATTTCGTTCGTGGGCTCGACGGCCGTGGGCACGCATGTCTATCGCCTCGGCAGCGAGCACGGCAAGCGCGTGCAGTCGATGATGGGCGCGAAGAATCACGCGGTCGTGCTGCCCGACGCCAATCGCGAGCAGGCGCTCAACGCGCTGGCGGGGGCGGCGTTCGGCGCGGCGGGCCAGCGCTGCATGGCCACTTCGGTTGTCGTGCTCGTGGGCGAGGCGCAGCAGTGGGTGCCCGAGCTGGTCGAGAAAGCGAAGGCGCTGAAGGTCAACGCGGGCAAGGAGCCCAAGACCGACTTGGGCCCGGTGGTCTCGCGCGCCGCTAAGGCCCGCATTCTGAGCCTGATCGATTCGGGCGTGAAGCAGGGCGCCACGCTCGCGCTCGACGGTCGCGACGTGAAGGTGCCCGGCTACGAGAACGGCAACTTCGTCGGCCCGACGGTGTTCACGAACGTGAAAACCGATATGGATATCTACACGAACGAAATCTTCGGGCCGGTGCTGGTGGTGCTGAGCGCGAACACGCTCGACGAGGCCATCGCCATCGTCAACGCGAATCCGTTCGGCAACGGCGTGGGCCTCTTCACGCAAAGCGGCGCGGCGGCGCGCAAGTTCCAGAGCGAGATCGACATCGGCCAGGTGGGCATCAACATTCCGATTCCGGTGCCGGTGCCGTATTTCAGCTTCACGGGCTCGCGTGGCTCGAAGCTCGGCGACCTCGGCCCATATGGCAAGCAGGTGGTGCAGTTCTACACGCAGACCAAGACCGTGACGGCGCGCTGGTTCGACGACGCCACGCTCAATACCGGCGTGAACACCACGATCAACCTGCACTGAAGCGCCGGTCGCGCCTGACTAACCATCAAGGGAGATTCGCTCATGAAAATCGGTTTCATCGGCTTGGGCCACATGGGCGCGCCCATGGCGCTCAATCTGATCAAAGCGGGGCACGCGCTCACCGTGTTCGATCTGAGCGCCGAGGCGTTGCAGACACTGGTCGATGCGGGCGCAACCAAAGCCGCTTCGCCCAAGGCGGCCGCCACGGGCGCGGAATGGGTCATCACGATGCTGCCTGCGGCGGCGCACGTGCGCACCGTGCTCAGCGCGGAGGACGGCGTGCTGGCGGGCATCGCGAAGGGCGTGACGATCATCGATTCGAGCACCATCGATCCGGCGAGCGCGAAGGAGTTCGGCGCGCTCGCCGCGAAGCACGGCAACGCGTTCGTGGATGCGCCGGTTTCGGGCGGCACGGGCGGCGCGGCGGCCGGCACGCTCACGTTCATGGTGGGCGGCAGCGCCGCGCTCTATGAAAGCGTGAAGCCGGTGCTCTCCGGGATGGGCAAGAACATCGTTCATTGCGGCGAGACGGGCACGGGGCAGGTGGCGAAGATCTGCAACAACCTCGTGCTCGGCGTCACCATGGCGGGCGTGGCGGAGGCGATGGCGCTGGGCGAGGCGCTCGGCATCGACACGAAGGTGCTGGGCGGCATCATGAATACGTCCACGGGCCGCTGCTGGAGCTCGGACACCTATAACCCGTTCCCGGGCGTGATCGAGACGGCGCCCTCGTCGCGCGGCTACACGGGCGGCTTCGGCACGGACCTGATGCTCAAGGACATGGGCCTCGCGACCGACGCCGCGAAGAGCGTCCATCAGCCCGCCTATATGGGCGCGCTCGCGCAGCAGCTCTACCAGGCGATGAGCAGCCGCGGCGACGGCAAGCTCGACTTCTCGGCCATCATCAAGCTGTATCGCGGCGAACAGGGCTGAGGCGGCTGGCAATGCAGTGTTGCGGCGCGTGCTCTCAACGGCACGCGCCGTTTTTCATGCCTTTTCGATTGCCGCCATGCGCGCTTCTATACGCGCGAGCAGCCGCTTGAACCACCGGTCGAGCAGCGCATTGGACGGCGCCATGAGCGTCGAGCACGCGAGAATGCGATAGACGTCGTTGCGCGTGACCTTGGAGGGCCGCGCGGGGTCGAGCCAGTCTTCGTTGCCGACCAGCCGCTCCAGCGTTTCGAGGCCGATGAGGATGGGCCACAGGCAGGCGAGGCGCAGGCGCACGGAAAGGCGCGGCAGCGCGAACGTGTAGTCGATGGCCGCGCGGAAGTGATCGAGGGCGATGCGCACGAGCCCGAACATCAGCGGCCGGGCGCGCGCGGACGTGCCGGGGTGCAGCAAGTCCTCGGGCGAGAGGCCGGCCTGCGCGAGCATCGTCACGGGCAGGTAGCAGCGGCCGATGCGCAGGTCCTTGCCGCAATCGCGCAGCACGTTCACCATTTGCAGCGCCTTGCCGAAGCGCACGCCGCGCTGGTACATGGTCTCGCGCAGTGCATCGTCGAGCGTGCCCGGCAGATGCATATAGGTCATCTTGGTCCAGAACTCGCCCACGCAGCCCGCCACGAGGTACGTGTAGCGGTCGAGCGCGTCCCAGGTGTCGAGCGCGGCCACCTTGCCCGATCGCTCGTCGGGGAAGGTGTTCAGATCGAATTCCATGCCCTCGGTGAGCGTGGTGACGATCTCGCGCACGGCGATGCGATCGGCTTCGTCGAGCTGCGCCAGCACGTCGAGCGCGCCGCCGAGCGATTCGAGCAACAGCTTCTCGTCCGATTGCGTCTGCTGGCCCGCGACTTCGCCGGCGATGCGTTGCAAGGCATCGTCGTGCGCCCCGCCCCGGGCTGTGCCGTTGACGCGCTCGCGCAGCGCGAGCAGCAGCGCGAGGCGCTGGGGCGGCGG
>JAITTX010000476.1 GCA_031286755.1 Paraburkholderia sp. | reverse complement strand
GCGAGGAAGCGCTTCACCACGAGGTCGTAAAGCTTCTGCTCAGGCTCGGAAAGCGACTTCGGCGCCTGCAGCGTGGGGATGATGGCGAAGTGGTCGCTGATCTTCGAGTTGTCGAAGATGCGCTTGTTCGGCTTCACCCAGCCCTTGTCGAGCACCTGCTTCGCGTGCGGCAGGTAGTTGTTGCTCTCCTTGAGCATCTCCAGCGTCTCTTTCACGGTGCCGATGTAGTCCTCGGGCAGCGCGCGCGCGTCGGTACGCGGGTAGGTGAGCACCTTGTGCTTTTCGTACAGCGCCTGGGCAAGGCCGAGCGTGTTCTTGGCCGAAAAGCCGAAGCGGCCGTTGGCCTCGCGCTGCAGGCTCGTCAGGTCGAAGAGCGCGGGCGAGAGCTGGGTGGACGGCTTCGATTCCTCGGTGACCGTGCCTTCGCGGCCATGGCAGGCGGCCACGATGGTCTCGGCGGCCGGTAGGCTCCAGAGGCGCGAGTCGCGTTTTTCCGGATCGAGTTCGTCTTTCCTGAATTTCGGGTCGTACCAGCGGCCTTCGTAGAAGCCGCCCGCGCAGACGAACTCCGCGCGCACTTCCCAATAGTCGCGCGGCACGAAACGGCGGATTTTCTCTTCGCGTTCGACGACGATCGACAAAGTTGGCGTCTGAACGCGGCCGACCGTGGTCAGGAAGAAGCCGCCGCCCTTGCTGTTGAACGCGGTCATCGCGCGCGTGCCGTTGATGCCCACGAGCCAGTCGGCTTCCGAGCGGCAGCGGGCCGCGTCGGCGAGCGGCTGCATGTCGTCGTCGCTGCGCAGGTTCGCGAAGCCATCGCGAATCGCCTGCGGCGTCATCGACTGAAGCCACAGGCGCTGGACCGGCTGCTTCGCCTTCGCGTGCTGCGCGATCAGGCGGAAAATCAGCTCGCCTTCGCGCCCCGCGTCGCATGCGTTGATCAGACGGTCGACATCCTTGCGCTTCATCAGCTTGTTGAGGACCTTGAGCCGCGACTCGCTCTTGGCGATCGGGTTCAGGTCGAAGTGCGGCGGGATGACCGGCAGATGCGCGAAACTCCATTTGCCTCGCTTGACTTCGTACTCTTCCGGCGCGGCGATTTCCAGCAGGTGGCCAACCGCCGACGAAAGCACGTAGTCGTCGCTTTCGTAGTACTCGTCATGCTTGGTAAATCCGCCCAAAGCGCGCGCGATATCGTTCGCGACGGATGGCTTCTCGGCGATGATCAGGGCTTTGGACATGACTGGTCGTGTGTGGGTGAATCCGGGCTTTGGATATGATTCGCGCCCCGCGGTGCCGCCTGGGTTCGCTTCGGGGCCGGCGCGGCGCGTTTCGCCTCTCGCTTAACGACCGCTTTATAGCACATGGCGCGCTGACGGCGATTTTCGTGTCATCGGATCGATGCCGCCTGCTGCTTGCCGCGATGTCGCCTGCATATTGCCCGCAGGGCGCCCGGGAGGCCCTTGCGCGGCGCATGCGGGCGCCAATCATAAGGGCGCGGCGCGGTCGCGGGCAAGCGCGAGTCAGTGAGGGGGCCGAACCGATGCACGCAGGTACACAGACGGCTGCCGGCCGGGGCTGGATCGCGCGCAATGGTCTAGTGGCACCCGATGGTGCCAGATCGCATGCCGCGCCTTATGCCTCGGTCAGCACGGGCCGGAGTTTCGGCGCATCGGCGACGCCCGGCAACGCCGTGAGATCCGCGAGCATGCGCTCGACCACGGCACCGTGCGGCAGCACCGTGCCAAAAAACCGTGTGGCCTTGCTGTCTTCGATCAGGATGGTCGGGAAGTTTTCCACGTCGAGGTCATCGAAGCGGTCGGCGTGCGTTTCGATGTCGATCCAGGCGAAGCAGATCTCGGGATGGCCCTCGGCGATGCGGTCGAACGTGGCCCGATAGTCGCGGCAAGTGCCGCACCACTCCGCACAAAGACACGCGACGAACAGCGTGTCGCGGTTGGCGACGCGTTCGGCGATCTGGTCGGCGTCGGTGTCCAGGTCAAGCGCGGGCATGATCGTTCCTTGCGTTCTCTTATATATAGAGTGTGGATGTTCGGCGAGTATTTGGCGCGAATGTAACACGGCGGCGAGCTAGCAGTGGGACGCTCGCATGAACCGCCCCCCTGGCAGCGCGCTCACGTGCCCGGCCAGTTCGAGCCGCAACAGCGTGGCTTGCAGCACCGCTTCGGTCATGTCGGTTCGCTGCGCCAGGATTTCAAGCGTGGCGGGCGCGTGGCCCAGCGCGGCAAGCAGTGCTTCGGCCTCGGGCCCGAGCGTGGCGGCGCGCGCCGACGCCGCTTCGGCTGGCGGCGGGGCTGGGGCAAGGTCTCGCGCGAGGCGGGGAGATTGTGCTTCGAACTCCAGCGGCAGCGCTATCGTGTAAGCCGCACGCGCCGGGTTTCGTCCGCGCGATGCCACAGGGTGCCGCGCACGCGGCACGGGCTGCGTGAACCGCAGCGCTTCGAGCACTTCCTCCGGCGTCTCGACCAGTTGCGCGCCTTCCTTGAGCAGCCGATGGCACCCGCGCGAGAGCGGCGCGTGGATCGAGCCGGGCAGCGCGAACACGTCGCGTCCCATTTCGTTGGCGAGCCGCGCGGTGATGAGCGAACCCGAACGCATGGCGGCTTCGACCACGATCACGCCTTCCACGAGCGCCGCGATCACGCGGTTGCGCTGCGGGAAGTTCGCGGAGCGCGCGGGTGTGCCGAGCGGCCATTCGGTGACGATCGCGCCGCGTGCGGCAATCTGGGCCGCGAGCGGGCGATGCCCGGCGGGATAGACGAGGTCGGCGCCCGTGCCGGTTACAGCAACCGTGCCGCCGGGCGGGTCCAGCGCCCCCCGATGCGCCGCGCCGTCCACGCCGAGCGCGAGGCCCGAGACCACCGTCACGCCCGCGGTGGCGAGCGTGCGCGCGAAGCGCGCGGCGTCTTCGAGGGCCTGCGGCGTGGCGCTGCGGCTGCCCACCACGGCCACGCTGCGCGCATGCAGCAGATCGAGCCGTCCTTTCACGTAAAGGAGCGGTGGCGGGTCGGGCATGGTCAGAAGGCGCGGCGGATAGGCGGGATCAGCAAGCGTGACGAGCGCGTTGCCCGGTAACGCGCACCAGGCGGCCACGGCGGCGACTTGTTGCGCGAAGTCCGCTGCGGGCGGCGCCAGCACGGCGCGGGCCGCCTCGTTGCCCGCCGCGGCCGCAAGCGCCTCGAACGGCTGCGCGAGCGCGTGCTGAGGGAGCCCGAATGCGCCGAGCAGGGCACGCAGCGCGGCCGGTTTCAGGCCCCGCGCGTTCGCGAGGCGCAGCCAGGCACTGAGTTCGTCGGCCCCGAGCGGCAAGGTGGCGAGCATCGGCGATTCTCCGTCGGCGGGCGAACTGTGGCCTGCCGTGTTAAAATTTTCACCATCCGAAATTTATCTGCGACGTTGTGGCGTACCGTCACGACGCGCTATTGGCGTCGCGTTTTTACCTGCCGCTTTTTGCGTGCATTTCACGCCGAATCCGCCCGTGCAGCGGCGAAACGGGAGCGGGAAGTGCTTGCGAGGCTGACGGCGCATTGATTCCGGTCATTTCGTTCGTATCTGTCCGTCTATCTTCTGTATTCCACGAGGGGCGCACCAGTTGGCCGAATGGCCAGAAACGCGCGCGAGCGCGCGGCTCGCGGCGCCCAACCAGGAACCTGTCAAACCATGGCTCTACTGAACATTCTTCATTACCCGGACAAGCGTCTGCACAAGATCGCGAAGCCCGTCGAGGTGGTCGACGACCGGATCCGCAAGCTCGTCGCCGACATGGCCGAGACCATGTACGCGGCGCCCGGCGTGGGCCTTGCCGCCACCCAGGTCGACGTGCACGAGCGTGTTGTCGTGATCGACGTCTCGGACTCGCACGACGAGTTGCTCGTGTTCATCAACCCGGAAATCGTCTGGGCGAGCAACGAAAAGGAAGTGCACGAGGAAGGCTGCCTCTCGGTGCCGGGGATCTACGACGAAGTCGAGCGCGCCGAAAAGGTGCGCGTGCGAGCGCTCAACCAGAAGGGCGAGACTTACGAGATCGATTGCGAAGGCCTGCTCGCCGTGTGCATTCAGCACGAGATGGATCACCTGATGGGCAAGGTGTTCGTCGAGTACCTCTCGCCGCTCAAGCAAACGCGCATCAGGAGCAAGATGAAGAAGCTCGAACGCGCGATGTAACGCTCGCGCGCTGCCCCGCTCCTTTCTTCATTTGCCGATGTTTCAGCCCACATGAGCCATTCTCTTCGCGTGATTTTTGCCGGTACGCCGGAATTCGCCGCCGCGGCGCTCGCCGCGATCCACGAGGCGGGGTTTGCCGTGCCGCTCGTGCTGACCCAGCCCGACCGGCCCGCCGGACGCGGGATGAAGCTCCAGGCGAGCCCGGTCAAACGCTATGCGCAGGAGCACGGCATCGCCGTGGCGCAGCCGCCCTCGTTGCGGCGCGCGGGCAAGTATCCGGAAGAGGCGGGCGCGGCGCTGGATCTGCTGCGCGCGACGCCGCACGACGTGATGGTGGTGGCCGCCTACGGCCTTTTGCTGCCGCAGGAAGTGCTCGACATTGCGCCGCATGGCTGCATCAACATTCACGGGTCGATCCTGCCGCGCTGGCGCGGCGCCGCGCCCATTCACCGCGCGATCGAGGCCGGTGACGCCGAGACCGGCATCACCCTCATGCAGATGGACGCGGGCCTCGACACCGGTCCGATGATCTCGGAAGTGCGCACGCCCATCGCCGCCACCGACACGACCGCGACGCTGCACGACCGTCTCGCGAAGCTGGGCGCGGAACTCGTGGTGGAAGGGCTGATCCGGCTCGAGCGCGACGGCGCGCTGCCGGTCACGCCGCAACCCGCCGATGGCGTCACCTATGCCGGGAAGATCGGCAAGCAGGAGGCCGCGCTCGACTTCCGCCGTTCCGCCGAGGCGCTCGCGCGGCAGATTCGTGCGTTCGATCCGTTTCCGGGTGGCGCGGCCACGCTGGATGGCGCGCTGCTCAAGCTGTGGTCCGCCGAGCCCGCCGATTGTGCCAGGGTGCCCGCGGGTGCCGCGCCGGGCGAGATCCTCGAAGCCTCGTCCGCCGGCGTCGTGGTGGCGTGTGGGGAGGGCGCGCTGCGCGTGACGCAGTTGCAGAAGCCGGGCGGCAAACGCCTGCCCGCGCGAGAATTCCTCGCTGGCATGCCGCTCGCGGCCGGCCAGCGCTTCACGCTGACCGACACCGGCGCAGCGTAAGCGCTCGCCGCCTGTGTGATCCGCAAGCGTTACGGTGCCTCGCCCGTGGCGCATCCGTGTGCGTGGCGAGGCGGCGCGCGCACCGCTATGCGCGTTAGAATTTGAGCAATTCGTCGAGACGGCTGTACAGGGCGGCTCGAACCCTTTTTCCGAGTCGCTTTCGCAGGAAACGTCATGTTTGGCATTACTCATTTCGGCTTCTTTCTCGTCGCCGTTTTCCTCCTGAACGTCACGCCCGGCCCCGATACGGCCTATATCGTCGGCCGCAGCGTCGCGCAAGGCCGCAGTGCCGGGCTCGTGTCGGCGCTCGGTATTTCCGCGGGCTGCTGCGTGCATGCGCTGGCCTGTGCGTTCGGGCTGACAGCACTGCTCGCGGCCTCGGCCACGGCATTCACGGTCATCAAGCTCGTGGGCGCGTGCTACCTCGTGTATCTGGGCGTGCGCCTGATCTTCGCGAAGCACGAAGCCCCGGCGAGCGCAACGGAATCCGTTTCGCGCGCCAGCGCGCCGCGTCCGCTGCGCCAACTCTTCCTCTCGGGTTTCTGGACCAACGTGCTCAACCCGAAAGTCGTGCTGTTCTTCGTGTCGTTCTTCCCGCAGTTTGTGAGCGTGACGAGTTCGCACAAGGTGCTCGCCTTCCTCGCGCTCGGTGTCGTGTTCGTCGTCATGAGCACGATCTGGAACGGCTTCGTCGCATGGGTTGCCGGCAGCGTGACGCAGCGCTTCTCCGGCAAGCCGGGCATCAAGAAGTGGCTCGACCGCACAGTGGGTTCGGCGTTCGTCGGCCTCGGCCTGAGGCTTGCCGCCGCCACGCGCTGAGATTGAATTTTTCAGATCCGCTCATATCTAACAAATCGCTTACAATGCGCTCGCCGTCCTGCCGGCTGAATGAATTCCGGGGCTGGCGGTGGGCGTCCAACGATTTGATCCCCGATATTCCCAATGGGTGAAGGAGCACAGCACATGTTCAACTGGGTCAAAACCGCGATGTTGATGGCCGCGATTACGGCCCTCTTCATCGTGATTGGCGGCATGATCGGCGGGCAGCGGGGCATGATGCTCGCGCTCATGTTCGCGCTCGCCATGAACTTCTTCTCGTACTGGTTCTCGGACAAGATGGTCCTGCGCATGTACAACGCGCAGGAAGTGGACGAGACCACGGCGCCGCAGTTCTATCGCATGGTGCGCGAACTGGCCACGCGCGCGGACATTCCGATGCCGCGCGTCTACCTGATCAACGAAGACGCGCCCAACGCGTTCGCTACGGGCCGCAATCCCGAGCACGCGGCCGTGGCCGCCACCACCGGCATCCTGCGCGTGCTTTCCGAGCGAGAGATGCGCGGCGTGATGGCCCACGAGCTCGCGCACGTGAAGCACCGCGACATCCTCATTTCGACGATCACGGCCACCATGGCCGGCGCGATCTCGGCGCTTGCCAATTTCGCGATGATCTTCGGCGGCCGCGACGAGAACGGCCGTCCGGCGAACCCCATCGCGAGCATTGCCGTGGCGCTGCTTGCGCCGATCGCGGGCGCGCTCATCCAGATGGCCATCTCGCGGGCGCGCGAGTTCGAGGCCGATCGTGGCGGGGCGCAGATTTCGGGCGATCCGCAGGCGCTGGCTTCGGCGCTCGACAAGATCCATCGCTACGCGCAGGGCATTCCGTTCCCGGCGGCCGAGCAGCATCCGTCCACGGCGCAGATGATGATCATGAACCCGCTGTCGGGCGGCGCCGTTGCGAATCTCTTCTCGACCCACCCGGCCACCGAGGAGCGCATCGCGCGCCTCATGGAGATGGCGCGCACCGGCCGCTTCGACTGAAACAGCGAGGCGCGTGTTCCGAAGGGCAGACCCCGGGGCGGATCCCGCGGTCTGCCCTTTTTGCAGGTGCGTTGCATGGGTGAGGCGGCAGCGCGCCTTGCCGATTGCGCCTGGCACGCGGCGTTGCGTCCGCGCCACGCTACAATGGCTCGCTTGTGGTTTGCTTTTGCACGATTTGCCGCCGCTTGCCGCGGCCCGCTTCCGGTTTTTCCATGACATCCAGCTCCTCCCGCCGCCCGTCCGGCTCGTCCTCGTCCGCCCAGTCCCGCGCCAAACGTGGCGGCCATTCCGCCTCGCCAGCGCACCGGGCAGATCGGGCCAAGCCGGGCCGAACCGGGTCGCGTGAGGCCATTCATCTGGCCCCCGACTCGCTCGGCTTCGCGCTCGACCAGGCGGCGCAGGCCGTGGGCGCGGTGCGCGCGGGCGCGGCGCTGCCCGCGGCGCTCGCGAGCGTTTTCGCCGCGCTTCCCCATGAGCTCGCGGGCATGGCGCGCGGCGCCGTGCAGGACATCGCGTATCGCACGATGCGGCGCCTCGGCACGGTGGACTGGCTGATCAGGCAGCGCGTGAGCAAGGCCCCTCCGCCGCCCGTGGCGAACCTGCTCGCGTGCGCGCTGGCGCTGCTCGTCGACGACGAGGCGCACGCCGCCTACACGCCGTTTACCGTCGTCGACCAGGCCGTGCGCGCGATCGGCGCGCGTCGCGAAGCGGCCTTCGCGAAGGGCCTCGTGAACGCGGTGCTGCGCGGCTTTTTGCGCGAGCGCGAGAGCGCGCTGGCGGCCGCACAGGCCGACGAGGTCGCGCGCTGGAACTATCCGCAATGGTGGATCGACGCGATTCGCCGTGCGTGGCCCGAGCGCTGGCAGGCGATTCTCGAGGCGGGCAACGTGCAGGGGCCGCTCACGCTGCGCGTGAACGCGCGCCGCGCGAGCGCCGCCGCCTACGTGCAGCGCCTGGCCGAAGAAAACATCGCCGCGACGCAGATCGGCGAGCACGCGGTGCGGCTTGCCGCGCCGTTGCACGTCGACCGCATTCCAGGTTTCATGGCCGGCGACGTCTCGGTGCAGGACGCCGGCGCGCAAGTCGCCGCGCAGATCATGGACGTGCGCGACGGCATGCGCGTGCTCGACGCGTGCGCGGCGCCCGGCGGCAAGAGCGGCCATCTGCTCGAGCTCGCTGACATCGACCTGATCGCGCTGGAAAGCGACGCCACGCGCGCGGCACGCATCGACGAGAACTTCGCGCGCCTCGGCTTTTCGGCAGAAGAGGCGGGCGACGAGCCCGAGGACGAAGCGGCCGACGCAGCCCGGCAACCCGCACGGCGCGCGCGCGTCGTGATCGGCGACGCAGGCGCGCCCGCGAGCTGGTCCGACGGCGAGCCGTTCGACCGCATTCTCGCGGACGTGCCGTGCTCGGCCTCGGGCATCGTGCGCCGCCATCCCGACATTCGCTGGCTGCGCCGTCAAAGCGACATCGCGGCGCTGGCGCAGGAGCAGCGCCGCATCATCGATGCGCTGTGGGCGTTGCTCAAGCCGGGCGGCGAACTGCTGTACGTGACGTGCTCGATCTTCCCCGAGGAGGGCGAAGCACAGGCGCGCTGGTTTGAAAGCACCCACGCGGATGCGGTACGATTGGACGCGCCGGGGCAACTGTTGCCCGCGACCGACGGCGCGCCGGCCGGGGAGCCAGAGCGTGGCGCAGCCAGCGCGGCGCGGCGCGATGCGCAAGTGCAGCACGACGCCCGCCCCGTTCCCGATCGCACCGCAGATCACGACGGCTTCTTCTACGCGCGCTTTCAGAAACGGTGACCATCAAACGCTTCTTCCCGCTACGCTTCGCGATCCTGATCTGGGTCGCGCTGGCTTTCGGCTTCGCGGCCGTCACGCCGGCGCGCGCCGATTCGATCTCGGTGCAGCGGGCGTCGCTGCAGGCCGACGGCTCGGGCTGGAGCCTCGACGCCCGCTTCGACTTCGAGCTCAACAGCAGTCTGGAAGATGCGGTCAACAAGGGCATTCCGCTCTACTTCACCACCGACTTCGAGCTCACGCGCCCGCGCTGGTACTGGTTCGACGAGCAGCCCGTGAGCGTCTCGCAAAGCATCCGCCTTTCGTTCCAGCCGCTCACGCGCGAGTACCGCGTGTCGAGCGGCGGATTGCAACTGGGCTTTTCGACGCTCGCCGAGGCGCTCGCCGTCATCAAGCACGTCACGTCATGGCACGTGATCGAGCGCAACGAGGTGCGCCCGGGCGAGACTTACACGGCGTCCGTGCGCATGCAGCTCGACGTCGCGCTCATGCCCAAGCCATTCCAGATCGACGCGGTCAACAACCGCGACTGGAACCTCGCTTCCGACTGGAAGCGCTTTAACTTCACGGTGACCGAACGTGCTAAATAAAGTGCGCCGCGCCACCAGCGTCAGCAGCGTGGTCGTCAAGCTGCTCGTTTCCACTGTCGCGTTCACCGCGACGCTGCTGCTCGTGCTGCTCGCCGCCGCGAGCGCGAACACCGAGTTCTTCGACCGCTACTACGGCTGGCTCTATGCGGCCAACATCGGCGTCGCGCTGATCTTCCTCTCGGTGGTAACGGCGCTCGTGATCGTGATCGTCGTGCGCTTGCGGCGCGGCAAGTTCGGCACACGATTGCTGGCCAAGCTCGCGTTCTTCTTCGCGCTCGTGGGCGTGGTGCCGGGCGGCATCATCTACATCGTCTCGTATCAGTTCGTCTCGCGCTCGATCGAGTCGTGGTTCGACGTGAACGTGGAAACCGCGCTCACGGCGGGCCTGAACCTCGGGCGCGGCATGCTCGACGCCTCGCTCTCCGACCTGCAGACCAAGGCGCGCCTGATGGCCGAGCAGATCGCGAACGGTGAGTCCGCGGGCACCACGCTCACGCTCTTGCGCACGCGCGACCAGTTCGGCGTGCAGGACGCCACCATCGTCGAGCCGGTGCGCAGCATGTCGGGCGCCGCGCCGGAGATGCACGTGGTCGCGCAGGCCTCGAGCAACTTCTCCTCGCTGATGCCGGCCGATATGCCCACGCCGCTCATGATCGATCAGGCGCGCGGGCGCGGCTATGCGGCGATCGAAGGCGAAGTCGACGGCGACCCGCATCTGCATGGTCCGAAGGGGGCGCTGCGCCTGCGCGTGGTCACGCGCATACCCGACGCGAACACCACCGACCTGCAGCCCGTCGAGCGCTTCCTGCAACTGGAGCAGCCCGTGCCCGCCGCGCTCGCGCGCAACGCCGACGCCGTGCAGCGCGCCTATCGCGAGTACCAGGAAAAGGCGCTGGGCCGCACCGGCTTGCGCAAGATGTATATCGGCACGCTCACGCTCGCGCTCTTTCTCGCGACCTTCGTGGCGATGATGCTTGCGCTCGCGCTCGGCAACCAGCTCGCGCGTCCGCTCTTCCTGCTCGCGCAGGGCACCAAGGAAGTGACCGAGGGCGACTACACGCCCAAGCGCGAGATCAAGTCGCGCGACGAGCTGGGCTTCCTCACGCAGTCGTTCAACGCGATGACGCGCCAGCTTTCCGAAGCGCGCCAAGCCGTGGAGAAAAACCGCATCGCGCTCGAGCATTCGAAGGCGTATCTCGAAAGCATCCTCGCGAATCTCACGGCGGGCGTGTTCGTGTTCGACCGCCAGTTCCGGCTGACGACGGCGAACCCCGGCGGGGAGCGCATCTTCCGCCACCCGTTCCAGACGCAGCTCGGTCTGCCGATCGATCACGTGGCCGCGCTCGGCGACTTCGCGGCGCTGGTGCGCAAGGCCTTCGCCGACCAGGAAGCGTCGCGCACGGATCGCGAAGGCGGCGAGGTGGACCACGGCCACTGGCAGCAGCAGTTCTCGGTGCCGATGGCGGGCGAGACCGATCCGCTCACGCTGCTCGTGCGCGGCGCGCGCCTCGTCTCCGACACGGGCCGCGACGCCGGCGACATGCAAACTTCGGGCTACGTGGTGGTGTTCGACGACATCTCCGACGTGATCTCGGCGCAGCGCTCGGTCGCGTGGGGCGAAGTCGCGCGGCGTCTCGCGCACGAGATCAAGAATCCGCTCACGCCGATTCAGCTTTCCGCCGAGCGCCTGCAGATGAAGCTCACCGACAAGCTCGCGCCCTCGGACGCCGAGGTGCTCAGGCGCGGCGCGACCACCATCGTCAATCAGGTCGCGGCCATGAAGCAGATGGTCGACAACTTCCGCGACTACGCGCGCACGCCGCCCGCGGTGCTCGCGAGCCTGCAACTGAACGATCTCGTGAGCGAAGTGCTCACGCTCTATGGCGCTGAAGAGGGAAAGAGCACGATCAAGGTCGAGCTTTCCGCGCTGCCGGTCATCCGGGGCGACGCAACGCAATTGCGCCAGGTGATTCACAACCTCCTGCAAAATGCGCAAGACGCAGTGGCCGATGTTGAGACGCCGCGCGTGACACTGGAGACGCGGGCCGTAGAATACGGCGATCCGGATGCGGATGGCCACACACGCGTCGCGGTGCGTCTCACGGTGTCGGACAACGGGCCTGGTTTCCCGGCGCGCATCCTCACGCGTGCGTTCGAACCCTATGTGACGACCAAGGCCAAAGGAACAGGACTCGGACTTGCGATGGTCAAGAAGATCATCGACGAGCACGGCGCGCGCATCGACATCCGCAATCGCATGAAAGCGGGCGATGCGATAGAGGGCGCGCAGATCTCGATTCTCTTTCTCCAACTGGCGGATGACGCCAACCCGGACACTCACCCGGGCGCTACGCCGGATGCCGTCACGCGCGGCACGGGCGGGAAGGCGGCGCGCGCGGCAGCGGAGCAGGGATCAAAAGCAACAGTGCAGACAAGGGCAGCGTAAATGGCAACCATCCTGGTGGTAGACGATGAAATGGGCATCCGGGAATTGCTCTCGGAGATCCTCAGCGACGAAGGACACGTCGTGGAGCTCGCGGAAGACGCGCAGGAGGCGCGCGAATTCCGTCAGCGTCAGGTGCCGGACCTGGTGCTGCTCGATATCTGGATGCCGGACACCGATGGCGTGACGCTGCTCAAGGAATGGGCCGCGCAGGGCCAATTGACGATGCCCGTCATCATGATGTCGGGGCATGCGACCATCGACACGGCCGTCGAGGCGACCAAGATCGGCGCGCTCAACTTCCTCGAAAAACCGATCGCGCTGCAAAAGCTGCTGAAGGCGGTCGAGCAGGGGCTCGCGCGCGGCAGCGCGGCGCCGGTTCCCGCGGCGGCGCCCGGCGCGCCCAAGCCGGCGGCAGGCGCGCCGGCCGTGGTGGCCTCTGCGGCGGCGCTGCCGGTGCTGGGCGCCGACGGCGTCCCGGGCGTGGCGGCTGCCGCCGGCGTGGCGTCGATCTCGTTCGACATCCCGCTGCGCGACGCGCGCGACGCGTTCGAGCGCGCCTACTTCGAGTACCACCTCGCGCGCGAGAACGGCAGCATGACGCGCGTGGCCGAAAAGACCGGCCTCGAGCGCACGCACCTGTACCGCAAGCTCAAGCAGCTCGGCGTGGATCTCGGCAAGAGCAAGGGCGAGTGAGCTAACTTTTTTGCGAAAGCCCTTGCGCAACCCTGTCAGGGTCGCTATACTCTTTCTTCTTCGTTGGCCCGGTAGCTCAGTTGGTAGAGCAGCGGATTGAAAATCCGCGTGTCGGTGGTTCGATTCCGCCCCAGGCCACCAGAATGCAGCCCCAGGAGATCGTACGATTCCTGGGGCTTTTTCGTTGTTTCGTGTGTTTTCGAGCGCCAGGCCAACCATGCGGCCGACCACAGCGCGGGGAATATCAGCGGTATAAAGTAACGCCGATATTCACAAAAATACCGCGCCCTATACTGCACTGGCCGGCGCTGGCGTCAGACCAGGCCGGTCCGCATGGCGGGTTTCCAAAGCCTGCGACCGCGCGGAACCTCTTAACACGGAGTTTCACGGTGACTCGAACAGAACCCAGCAACGGCGCGCTCGTGCTGTTTTCCGGCGGCCAGGACTCGGCTACGTGCCTTGCCTGGGCGCTCGACCGCTACGATACCGTCGAGACGCTCGGCTTCGATTACGGCCAGCGTCATCGCGTCGAACTGGAGTGCCGTGAAGGCTTTCGCGAGGCCATCGCGGACGCGTTCCCCGCGTGGGGCGAGCGCCTTGGCGACGATCACATGATCGATCTCTCGGTGCTCGGCTCGATCAGCGACACGGCCATGACGCGAGAAATCGAGATCGAAACGGCTGCGAACGGCTTGCCGAACACCTTCGTGCCGGGCCGCAACCTGATGTTCATGCAGATCGCCGCGGCAATCTCCTACCGGCGCGGGCTCAAGTTCCTCGTGGGCGGCATGTGCGAGACCGACTTCTCGGGCTATCCCGACTGCCGCGACGACACCATGAAGGCGCTGCAAGTCGCGCTCAATCTGGGCATGGACACCCGCTTCGCGATCGAAACGCCGCTCATGTGGCTCGACAAGGCCGACACGTGGCGTCTCGCGCACACGCTCGGCGGCGAAGCGCTGGTCGAGCTGGTGCGCGTGGAAACGCACACGTGCTACGTGGGCGAGCGCGCCGAGCTCAACGAGTGGGGCTTTGGCTGTGGCGAGTGCCCGGCGTGCAAGTTGCGCAAGCGCGGTTACGAAGCGTACCTCGCGGGCGAGAAGGTGACGGAAGCGCCGGTCTGAACGGATAACGGCGCGGATCACCGCGCGGATAAAAGCGCGGATGACGGGCGTGAGCCACGCGCGCAGCAAGCGCTGCGGGGTGGCGGCATGAGCGGAGCGGCGCGCGGGCGGCGCGCTCCGCGAACAGACGATGAGCGCCCGAAATAACCAGCTTCCTGCGCGTCGACACGCAGGAAATACGATCAGGCAGTAAGCATGACTTACGCGGTAAAGGAAATTTTCTATACGTTGCAGGGCGAGGGCGCGAACGCCGGGCGTCCGGCCGTGTTCTGCCGGTTCGCCGGCTGCAATTTGTGGTCGGGCCGCGAGGAAGACCGTGAAACGGCGGTCTGCCGTTTTTGCGACACCGATTTCGTGGGCACCGACGGCGAGAACGGCGGCAAGTACCGCACGCCCGAGGAACTCGTCGCGATGATCGCGTCGCTCTGGCCCGAAGGCGAAGGCAACCGCTTCGTCGTGTGCACGGGCGGCGAGCCGATGCTGCAGATCGATCAGCCGTTTGTCGATGCGCTGCACGCGGTCGGCTTCGAGATCGCCATCGAGACGAACGGTTCGCTGCCGGTGCTGGAAACCATCGACTGGATTTGTGTGAGCCCGAAGGCCGACGCGCCGCTCGTCGTCACGAAAGGCAACGAGCTGAAGGTCGTGGTGCCGCAGGACAACCAGCGCCTCGCCGACTACGCGAAGCTCGATTTCGAGTATTTTCTCGTTCAACCGATGGATGGCCCGTCGCGCGACCTGAACACGAAGCTCGCGATCGACTGGTGCAAGCGCCATCCGCAGTGGCGCCTGTCGATGCAGACCCACAAATACCTGAACATTCCCTGATTTCCGCGAATTTTTCCGAAGAAGCGCCGTGCTGACGATTACCCGAAAACTCGAATTCGACGCGGGCCACCGCATCCCTGACCACCGCAGCCAGTGCCGCAACCTGCACGGCCATCGCTACGTGCTGGAAGTCACGCTGCAAGGCGACACCGTCGAGACGGAAGGCGCGCCCGACCGCGGCATGGTGATGGATTTCGCCGACGTGAAAGCGCTCGC
>JAITTX010000471.1 GCA_031286755.1 Paraburkholderia sp. | reverse complement strand
ACCATCGGCGACGAAACGGTGAGCACGGACCACGGCTTCGTCACGGCGCGCCACTTCATGCGGCTGCCGCGCCACGAAGGCGACCGGCGCCGCATCGACGTGTGGCTCGCGCCCTCGCTAGGCTGGCTGCCGGTACGACTCGTGCAGACCGAGCCGAACGGCACGCAGATCGAGTTGCTGTGGCGCGGCCCGCTCAGCGTGCCAAGCGCGGCATCGAACGACATGAGCGATGCCGCGCCGCCCGCGAACGGCGTGGTGAGCGGTGCGGCGAACGCAACCATGAACAGCGCGGCGAACGGTTCAACGAACGCAACAACAAACGACACGGCAACCGGCGCAACGCGGAACACGCCAGCCAGCGCCGCGCCCTCATCACCGGCGCCGGATGAAGCAGCGCCGGCCACCACGAATGCGGCGCCAGTTGACACAAACGGCGGCACGCCAGCGTTGTCACCGTCCGCCGCGCCTTCGCTCGCGCCGGCGCCACAATCGACATCACCAGCGACATCACCGGCGCAGCCGCCGGCACCGCAACCAGCCGCGCCAGACGCACTACCCGCACCCGCCGCCGACGCGCCCATGCACCCCTGAGCGTGCCCGCCCACACAAGCGCGCAACAAAGTCGCTCGCGCGCGACGATGCCGGCCCTTCTGCCTACACGTTCGCGTGAAATAGCGCATACTGAAAATCATCGAAGCGACCCGCATCGCCTGGCTCGAATCTCCCCCGCACGCAGCGATGCGCCGCCCTTCGAAGCGAAACGGAACGCCCGTGGCAGCACGCTAGAGGCGGCAAAGAACAACTATACGAATCCACTGAGGAAAAGCTTCGAACGAATCCGCTGATGCGCCCAATACGAGGCACCGCGCGCAGCCGGACAGCAGCACATGACGATGCAACACGGATAGCGCCATGAACGTCGCCGCGCCCGCACGCATGCCCCCTTTCGGGCGCATCGTTTGCGACGCGGGAACGACGCTCACGCAGGGACTCGCCATCGCCTGAACTCCCGACCCCAAGGTCAAGGAGGAACGCATGCAAGCGACTGTCAACGGCATCGATACGCGCTACGTCTTCGACGACCGCAGCGGCGGCCCCGTGCTGACATTCATTCATCAGCTCGGCGGCGACCTCACCGTATGGGACACCCTCGCGGGCCATTTCCGGCATCGCTATAGCGTGCTGCGCTACGACGTGCGCGGCCATGGCGCGAGCGCCGTCTCGCGCGAGGCATTCGGCTTTCGCGAACTCGCCGCCGACCTCGCCGCGCTGCTCGACGCGCAAGGCATCGAGAAAACGCATCTCGTCGGCATGTCGATGGGCGGCATGATCGCGCAACAGTTCGCGCTCGACCATGCAACGTCCGACACGACATCCCATGCACATGCACAGTCCGGCACGACAGCGAGCGCGAATTCGCGCGCGCGTTCGCTCACGCTGTGCGATACCGCGAGCCGCACCGCGCCCGAAGCATGCGCGGCATGGAACGAACGTGCCGCACTGGTGCGCCGCGAAGGGCTGGCCGCGCTCGCCGACACGACCATGGCGCGCTGGCTGACCGCGGGCTTCCGTCTTACGCATCGTGATACAGCCGCACAAATATGTGACGTTTTATTACGCACGCCTGCGGAAGGCTATGCGCGCGCATGCGAAGCGCTGCGCGACTTCGACGTTCACGAACAACTCGCGCGACTGCGCGTGCCCACGCTTGCCGTGGCGGGGCGCCACGACAGCGGCACGCCCCCCGCGCTCACCGAAGCGATGGCGCAAGCCATACCCGGCGCGCGCTTCGAATTGCTCGATGCCGCACATCTGGCCCCTGTAGAGGAATGTCACAGTTTCGCGGCCCTGCTTGAAACGTTTCTTGGGCAGCATGTCTAAATGATGCGCCCGGTTTGTTGCATCCTTAAAAAAGGAGAAAAACTGAAATAGGGAAGGCAATCGGATAAAGAGGTGATGTGGGACCCACCCCTTGAATTCCAGAACGAACGCTCCATGTATTGGTACAAGCAGTGAGGGAGCACAGGAAAAAGGAGTGTCGCCATGCAAATGATCTACAACAGTCCCAACTATTGCGTTGTCGAGTTTCCTCCACAGGATGGCCACGTCGCCATGTGCTCGGGAGGCTACGAGATCGTCGACAAAAATGCGCGGCGTGAGATCTTCATCGACGGCGCGATGGCAGCACGTTTTCGCGTAGACGTGCAGAAGCTGATGGATGAGGAACAGTCGCTGGACGAGGTGGACGAATTCCTCGGACAGTTCGACAGCCTCATGCAGCAACCGGTCGTGCTCCACTGATACTGCCCGGCGCATGTTGCAGTTGATGTGCTCCGTTGATATCCGCAGTTGAGGCGATCACGCAAGCAGTCAAACAGACGGCGCCCACCCTCACGCAATACCCTGGCAACACATAGCGCCCTCACCGCAATACAGGCAACACCCCACTCAGGGAACCCCGTCCGGCCGCAAGCCGCGCGGGGTTTTCTTTTTACGGGGCCAGCCACCGGTGCGAGCACAGCCATCGAACGGGCACCGCACGTCATCGCACGGCCCGGTGGCCCGCCAGCGAAGCACCCCGGCTACCGTTACAATGACAGGTTTCCCAGTCCAGCCGGCTCTTTTGCCCGCCCGCCATCCATGAACCAGCCTGCCGAACACGCTTCGCGCCCCGCCGGGGCCGCCCCGGGCGCTACCCCGTACACACGCGGCGCCGCGCTGCCCGCGCTGCTCGCTTCGCGCATCCTGATCCTCGACGGCGCGATGGGCACGATGATCCAGCGCTACAAGCTCGACGAAGCCGCCTACCGTGGCCAGCGCTTCGCCGACTATTCGCGCGACATCAAGGGCAATAACGAACTGCTCTCGATCACGCAGCCGCAAATCATCCGCGAGATTCACGAGCAGTATCTCGCCGCGGGCGCGGACATCATCGAGACCAACACCTTCGGCGCCACCACGGTGGCGCAGGACGACTACGGCATGGGCGAGCTCGCCGTCGAGATGAATCTCGAATCGGCGAAGCTCGCGCGCGCCGCATGCGATAAGTATTCGACGCCCGAAAAGCCGCGCTTCGTCGCGGGCGCCGTCGGACCGACGCCGAAGACCGCGAGCATCTCGCCCGACGTGAACGATCCGGGCGCGCGCAACGTCACGTTCGAAGAGTTGCGCCGCGCGTATTACGAGCAGGCCAGGGCGCTGATGGAAGGCGGCTGCGACCTGTTCCTCGTCGAGACCATCTTCGACACGCTCAACGCCAAGGCCGCGCTCTTCGCACTCGATCAGTTGTTCGAAGATACGGGCGAGAACCTGCCCATCATGATCTCGGGCACCGTCACCGACGCCTCGGGCCGCATTCTCTCGGGCCAGACCGTCGAGGCGTTCTGGAACTCGCTGCGTCACGCGAAGCCGCTCACGTTCGGCCTGAACTGTGCGCTGGGCGCCGCGCTCATGCGCCCGTACATCGCCGAACTCGCGAAGCTCTGCGATACGTACGTGTCGTGCTACCCGAACGCGGGCCTGCCCAACCCCATGAGCGACACCGGCTTCGACGAAACGCCCGCGGATACTTCCGCGCTCCTCAAGGAGTTCGCCTCGGCCGGCCTCGTGAACGTCGCGGGCGGCTGCTGCGGCACGACGCCCGAGCACATCGCCGCGATTGCGAAGGCGCTTGCCGAAGTGAAGCCGCGCCGCTGGCCCGGGCAGTATCGCGACGCCGCATAAGCACGGCAACAAGCACGACGGCGCTCAAGCCCCGCCTCCCCCAAGACACCCCTGACGACCCGGTCCCACGCCATGACTGACCATACCTTGCGACTCTCAGGCCTCGAGCCCTTCAACGTGAACGAAGGCGCGCTCTTCATCAACGTGGGCGAGCGCACCAATGTGACCGGCTCGAAGGCCTTCGCGCGCATGATCCTCAACGGCCAGTTCGACGAGGCGCTCGCGGTCGCGCGCCAGCAGGTCGAGAACGGCGCGCAGGTCATCGACGTCAACATGGACGAGGCCATGCTCGACTCGAAGGCGGCGATGGTGCGCTTCATGAACCTGATCGCCTCCGAGCCCGACATCGCACGCGTGCCGATCATGATCGACTCGTCGAAGTGGGAGGTGATCGAGGCGGGCCTGCAGTGCGTGCAGGGCAAAGCGATCGTCAACTCGATCTCGCTGAAGGAAGGCAAGGAGCCGTTCCTCCATCACGCGAAGCTGATCCGCCGCTACGGCGCGGCGGCGGTCGTGATGGCCTTCGACGAGCAGGGCCAGGCCGACACCTTCGAGCGCAAGACGCAGATCTGCAAGCGCTCCTACGAGGTGCTCGTGAACGAAGCGGGCTTCGCGCCCGAGGACATCATCTTCGACCCGAACATCTTCGCGGTGGCCACGGGCATCGAGGAGCACAACAACTACGCGGTGGACTTCATCGAGGCCACGCGCTGGATCAAGCAGAACCTCCCGCACGCCAAGGTGAGCGGCGGTGTCTCGAACGTGTCGTTCTCGTTCCGCGGCAACGACCCGGTGCGCGAGGCCATCCACACGGTGTTCCTCTACTACGCCATTCAGGCGGGCATGGACATGGGCATCGTGAACGCGGGGCAGCTCGGCGTTTATGCCGATCTCGACCCCGAGCTGCGCGATCGCGTGGAAGACGTGGTGCTCAACCGCCGCCCCGACGCCACCGACCGCCTGCTCGAGATCGCCGACAAGTTCAAGACCGGCGCCGCGAAGAAGGAAGAGAACCTCGAGTGGCGCAACCAGGAAGTCGAGAAGCGTCTCGCGCATGCGCTCGTGCTCGGCATCACGAACTTCATCGTCGAGGACACCGAAGAAGCGCGCGTGAAGATCATGGGCGGCGGCGGCCGCCCGATCAACGTGATCGAAGGCCCGCTCATGGATGGCATGAACATCGTGGGCGACCTGTTCGGCCAGGGCAAGATGTTCCTGCCGCAAGTGGTGAAGTCGGCGCGCGTGATGAAGCAGGCCGTCGCGCACCTGATTCCGTTCATCGAGGAAGAAAAGCGCAAGCTCGCCGAAGCGGGCGGCGATGTGCGCGCGAAGGGCAAGATCGTGATCGCCACCGTGAAGGGCGACGTGCACGACATCGGCAAGAACATCGTCTCCGTCGTGCTCCAGTGCAACAACTTCGAAGTGGTCAACATGGGCGTGATGGTCCCATGCAACGAGATCCTCGCGAAGGCGAAGGTCGAGGGCGCGGACATCATCGGCCTCTCCGGCCTCATCACGCCGTCGCTCGAAGAGATGGCCTACGTGGCCTCCGAGATGCAGCGCGACGACTACTTCCGCGTGAAGAAGATTCCGCTTCTGATTGGCGGCGCAACCACTTCGCGCGTGCACACCGCCGTGAAGATCGCGCCGAATTACGAAGGCCCGGTGGTGTACGTGCCGGACGCGTCGCGCTCGGTCTCGGTGGCCTCGAGCCTGCTCTCCGACGAAGGCGCGACGAAGTACCTCGACGAACTCAAGAGCGACTACGACCGCATCCGCAACCAGCACGCGAACAAGAAGGCGTTGCCGATGGTCACGCTCGAAGAGGCGCGCGCGAACAAGACGAAGATCGACTGGGCGAACTTCCAGCCTGTGAAGCCGAAGTTCCTCGGCCGCCGCGTGTTCAAGAATTTCGATCTGAATGAGCTCGCGAACTACATCGACTGGGGCCCGTTCTTCCAGACCTGGGACCTCGCGGGCCCGTATCCGCAGATTCTCAACGACGAAATCGTGGGCGAGTCGGCGCGCAAGGTGTTCTCGGACGCCAAGTCGATGCTCTCGCGCCTGATCCAGGGCCGCTGGCTGCAGGCGAACGGCGTGATCGCGCTGTTGCCCGCGAACACCGTGAACGACGACGACATCGAAATCTACACCGACGAGTCGCGCACGGAAGTCGCGCTCACGTGGCGCAATCTGCGCCAGCAGTCGGTGCGCCCGGTGGTGGATGGCGTGATGCGCCCGAACCGCTCGCTGGCCGACTTCATCGCACCGAAGGACTCGGGCGTGGCCGACTACATCGGCATGTTCGCGGTCACGGCCGGCATTGGCGTGAGCGAAAAGGAAGCGCAGTTCCAGAAGGATCTCGACGACTACAGCTCGATCATGCTCAAGGCGCTCGCGGACCGCTTCGCCGAAGCGTTCGCCGAGGCGATGCACGCGCGTGTGCGTCGCGATCTGTGGGGCTACGCGGCCAGCGAGGCGCTCGACAACGACGCGCTGATCGCGGAGAAGTACGCGGGCATTCGCCCGGCGCCGGGCTATCCGGCCTGCCCGGACCACCTCGTGAAGCGCGACATGTTCGACTTCCTGCAGGCTGACGAAGTGGGCATGACGGTGACGGAGTCGCTCGCGATGCTGCCGGCGGCGAGCGTCTCGGGCTTCTATCTCGCGCATCCGGACAGCACGTACTTCTCGGTGGGCAAGATCGGTCAGGATCAGGTCGCCGACTTTGCGCGCCGCATGTCCCTCTCCGATCAGGACGCGCGCCGCGCGCTCGCGCCGCTGCTCTGAAACACCCGCGCCAACATACGAAAATCGATAGCCCGAGTATTTCGCGCACGCGAATTCTCGGGTTTTTTTCGGCTTTGTAAGATGACCGCGCAGCACCCAAAGCCCAACGCGGCACGCATCATCCGGCGCCGCACCGGCTCGTTCATCAGCAAGTCCTTAAAAAGCACTCGTCCGGAGAGAATCGTATGAAGAAGCTGATGTTGATGTTGACCGCCTTCGGCGTCACGGCGCTCGCGCAGCCGTCGTTCGCCCAGCAGCCGGCCGTGCACCAGGAGGCGAGCGACGCATCGTCGTATTCGGCTCCCACCCAGAAGCACGTGAAGAAGCCGAAGAAGCAAAAGGCGAAGAAAGGTGCCGCTTCCGCCGCCTCGGCAGCAGAGCCAGCGGCCGCCAGCCAGTAAGCCGCACTGGCACGACACCGCGCGTGCCGCAGGGCGCGCGAACCTGAGCACCAAAGCAAAGAGCCCGCACAGTTCGCTGTGTGGGCTCTTTGCTTTCGGGATGCAGCCGGATGGCGGGGATGCGGCGGGGATGCGGATCAGGCAGGCTCGCTTGCGCGGTACCATGCGCGAGCCGCGCGGAGACAGCGCGCGACACGCGACAACGCGCGCGCCGCGACTTCCCCTACGCCTCAAACACCCCAGAGCACGTCGTTATCTTCCTGCTTCGCGAGGCGCAGCATGTCGAGGAACGGAAACGCGCGCTGCGCGAGGCCCGGGGGCAACTCGTGATGTTCGTGGCCTTCCTCGCCTTCGTGGAAGTGGCCTTCGTGCTCGGCGCGCTCCTTCTTGTCGGTGGCGATGGCGGCTTCGAGCCGGGTAATGGCCGTGTCGAGCTCTTCGTGCGTAATGACGCCGCGCGGACCGAGCCGCTTGCCGATAATGCCGAGGAGGTACTGAGCCAGGTTTTCCAGCATCGTCACGTCGGGCGACGCGTGGCATTTGAACGTAACCAGCATTTCTGCTCTCTCCTTTATGTTTTTCGAGGTCGCGTTCTTTGAAGCCCGCTGCGCGCCGTTGCAAACCTGCTGCAACCTGACGAGCGCCAGCGGCAAAGCGCGGCTGGAGAAGCCCAACCCGGCAAGGCGTCGGGCGCCGCACCGGCAGCACACCATGGCGACCCCTTGCCGGGCTTCTCATTTCACATATTAGCACCTGCTAAAATCCGTCTGGACGGAATTACCCGCAGGGCGCGGCCACGCGCGAGGTCTGCCAAAGCGGCGCGAGGCGCGATGCCGGAACCTCGCTGCCAGCCTTGGTCCGCCTTGCGCGCCGGGGCGTCCGGCGACGCTTTCGCCGGCCCCGCCGATAAAACGGCGCAACCGCGCGATGGCGCGTACGCCGGCCACGCCGCCACGGCTGCCAGCCCCGCCCCCAACTACCCGCACAGGACCTGCAACAAGCATGCTGCCCGCACAGAAACTGACCCTGGAGACCTTGCTCGCCGACGCCGTCGCCAAGGTGGCCCAGGCCACCGAAGGCGCCGCCGAAGCCGCATTCGTCGTTCCCGCCATCGCGCTCGAGCGCCCGAAGGTCGCCGCGCACGGCGACGTCGCCTGCAACGTGGCGATGCAGCTCGCCAAGCCGCTGCGCACCAATCCGCGCGCGCTCGCCCAGCAGATCGTCGACACCCTGAAGACGCTGCCCGCCGCTGCCGGCCTCGTCGCCGACGCCGAAGTGGCCGGCCCCGGCTTCATCAACCTGCGCCTCACCGCCGACGCCAAGCGCGCCGTGCTTGCCGCCGTGTTCGCCGAAGGCGCCGCGTTCGGCCAGTCGCAGCGCGAAGCCGGCCGGCACGTGCTGGTCGAGTTCGTCTCGGCCAACCCCACCGGCCCGCTGCACGTCGGCCACGGCCGCCAGGCCGCGCTCGGCGACGCCATCTCGAACGTGCTCGCCTCGCAGGGCTACGACGTGCACCGCGAGTTCTACTACAACGACGCGGGCGTGCAGATCGGCAACCTCGCCATCTCCACCCAGGCGCGCGCGCGGGGCCTCAAGCCCGGCGACGCGGGCTGGCCCGAAGCGGCCTACAACGGCGAATACATCGCCGACATCGCGCGCGACTACCTCGCGGGCGAGACTGTCGCCGCCAAGGACGGCGAGCCCGTGAAGGGCGCGCAGGACCCGGAGAACCTCGAAGCCATCCGCCGCTTCGCTGTGGCGTATCTGCGCCACGAGCAGGATCTCGACCTCCAGGCGTTCGGCGTGAAGTTCGACCGCTACTACCTGGAGTCGTCGCTGTACAAGGAAGGCCGCGTCGAGAAGACCGTCGAGGCGCTCGTCGCTTCGGGCGAGACCTATGAGCAGGACGGCGCGCTGTGGCTCAAGACCACCGACTACGGCGACGACAAGGACCGCGTGATGCGCAAGTCCGACGGCACCTACACCTACTTCCTGCCCGACGTCGCCTACCACGTGACCAAGTGGGAGCGCGGCTTCACCAAGGTCATCAACATCCAGGGCTCGGACCACCACGGCACCATCGCGCGCGTGCGCGCGGGCCTGCAGTCGCTCGGCGTGGGCATTCCGAAGGGCTACCCCGACTACGTGCTGCACAAGATGGTCACCGTGATGCGCGACGGCCAGGAAGTGAA
>JAITTX010000358.1 GCA_031286755.1 Paraburkholderia sp. | reverse complement strand
TTCTACTCGAAGGACTCGATCATCGACGCCGTGAAGCTCTCGCACCTGCCGGGTTCGGGCTTCGCGTACTTCGCCGTGGTCGCCAGCGTGTTCGTGACGGCGCTGTACTCGTTCCGCATGTACTTCCTCGTGTTCCACGGTGAAGAGCGCTTCCGTGGTCCGAAGCATCCGGAATCCCCGATGGGCATCGAAGCCGCACAGGCGGCGGCTCACGGCGGTCATGGCCACGGCCACGACGATCACCATGCCCACGTGCCGCACGAGTCGCCGTGGGTGATCTGGCTGCCGCTCGTCCTGCTCGCGATTCCTTCGGTGATCGCCGGCGCCTACGCGATTCAGCCGTTGCTGTACGGCGGTTTCTTCTCGCACGGCGTGGCGTCGCAGGACGTCATCTTCATCGGCCAGAACCATCCGGCGCTTGCCGAGATGGGTGAAGAGTTCCATGGCTGGGTCGCGATGGCCACGCATTCGTTCTCGGGTGTGCCGGTATGGCTCGCGCTCGCAGGTGTGATCGTCTCGTGGTTCTTCTACATGAAGCGCCCGGATCTGCCGGCCGTCGTGTCGCGCACGTTCTCGCCGGTCTACAAGCTGCTGGCGAATGCGTATTACCTCGACAAGATCAACGAAGTCGTCTTCGCTCGCGGAGCGGTCGCTATCGGTCGGGGTCTGTGGAAGGAAGGCGATGTCGTCGTGATCGACGGCGTCGTTAATGGGAGCGCCAAGTTTATCGGCTGGTTTGCGTCGGTCATCCGTTTCCTGCAATCCGGCTATATCTACCATTACGCATTTGCCATGATCATTGGCATGCTTGGCCTCCTTACTCTGTTTGTAACGCTCAGCGGCAAATAAGAAGGCGAGGAAAAAAACGCATGCACGCAACTCCGATTCTCAGTATTGCGATCTGGATGCCGATCGTTTTCGGCATCATCGTTCTTGTAGTGGGTTCCCTTCGGAGCTCGAGCGCGGACCGTTGGCTCGCGCTCATCGGTTCGGTGCTTAGTTTCCTCGTCACCCTTCCGCTCGTTTCGGGCTTCGACACGACCACGGCTGCACTCCAGTTCGAGGAGAAGTCGGTCTGGATCGAGCGGTTCAATATTTCGTATCACCTGGGCATCGACGGCATCTCGTTGTGGCTCGTGGTGCTCACGGCGCTCATCACCGTGATCGTCGTGATCGCGGGCTGGCAGGTGATCCAGAAGAACGTCGCCCAGTATTACGCGGCGTTCCTCATCCTGTCGGGTCTGATGATCGGCGTCTTCTGCGCCGCCGACGGCCTGCTGTTCTACGTGTTCTTCGAGGCCACGCTCATTCCGATGTACATCATCATCGGCGTGTGGGGCGGGCCGAACCGCGTGTACGCGGCGTTCAAGTTCTTCCTCTATACGCTGGCCGGCTCGCTGCTCATGCTGGTCGCGTTGCTGTACCTCTACCGCGAGACGGGCACCTTCGACCTCGCCACCTGGCAGGGCGCCCAGCTTGCAATGACACCGCAGATCCTGCTGTTCATCGCGTTCTTCTTCGCGTTCGCGGTGAAGGTGCCGATGTGGCCGGTCCACACGTGGTTGCCGGACGCGCACGTCGAGGCGCCCACGGGCGGTTCGGTGGTGCTGGCCGCCATCATGCTCAAGCTCGGCGCGTACGGTTTCCTGCGTTTTTCGCTGCCGGTCACGCCGGACGCGAGTCACTACCTGGCGCCGGTCATCATCACGCTGTCGTTGATCGCCGTGATCTACATCGGCCTCGTGGCGATCGTGCAGGCGGACATGAAGAAGCTGGTCGCGTACTCGTCGATCGCACACATGGGCTTCGTCACGCTCGGCTTCTTTATGTTCGGCCCGTCCAGCCAGTTGGCGATGGAAGGCGCGATCGTCCAGATGATCTCGCACGGTTTCGTTTCGGGCGCCATGTTCCTTTGCATCGGCGTGCTGTATGACCGTATGCACACGCGCGACATTGCCGATTACGGCGGTGTCGTCAACACGATGCCGAAGTTCGCGGCGCTGGCCATGCTGTTCGCGATGGCCAACTGCGGCTTGCCGGGCACCTCGGGATTCGTCGGCGAATTCATGGTGATTCTGGCTGCGGTGAAGTTCAACTTCTGGATCGCTTTCGGGGCGGCGTTCACGCTGATCCTGGGCGCGGCCTATACGTTGTGGCTGTACAAGCGGGTGTACTTCGGCGCTATCGCGAACGACCATGTTCGCGAGTTGAAGGACATCAGTTGCCGCGAATACTTCATTCTCGGAGTGCTCGCGCTGCTCACGCTTTTCATGGGCGTCTACCCGAAGCCCTTTACCGATGTGATGCACGTTTCCGTGGAAAACCTCCTCTCCCACGTCGCAGTGTCGAAGCTGCCGCTGTCACAGTAATACCGAGCGGAGGACTAAAAGATCATGCCAAACGCCCCTATGAACGCTCTGCTACCCGACGCGCTGGTTATGGCCGGTGTCGTCGTCGCGTGGCTCAACGACACGTTCACCGGCCCCGAGGGCCGGCGTACGACCTATTTCATCTCGGTGCTGACCACGGTCATCGCCGGTATCTGGTTCGCGGTGATCGCGTTCGACCCGCACGTGTACTACTACTTCACGCGGATGTACGTGGTCGACGCGTTCGCGAGCGCGATGAAGTCGGTAGTCACGCTAGGCTACGCGGTCACGATCGTGTACTCGCGCAAGTATCTCGAAGACCGGGACATGTTCCGGGGCGAGTTCTTCCTGCTTGGCATGTTCTCGTTGCTCGGCCAGATCGTGATGATCTCGGGCAACAACTTCCTCACGCTGTACCTCGGCCTCGAGCTGATGTCGCTCTCGCTCTACGCGGTTATCGCGCTGCGCCGTAACGCGACCCAGTCGAACGAAGCGGCCATGAAGTACTACGTGCTGGGCGCGCTCGCGTCGGGCTTCCTGCTCTATGGCATCTCGATGCTGTACGGCGCGACCGGCTCGCTCGAACTCGGCGACGTGTTCAAGGCCGTTGCCTCTGGCCATATCAACGATATCGTCCTGCTGTTCGGCGTGGTGTTCATCGTCGCGGGCGTGGCGTTCAAGATGGGCGCGGTGCCGTTCCACATGTGGGTGCCTGACGTTTATCAGGGCGCTCCTACGGCCATGACGCTGCTCACCGGCGGCGGCCCGAAGGTCGCGGCGTTTGCGTGGGGCGTGCGCTTCCTTGTCATGGGTCTGCTGCCGCTGGCCGTGGACTGGCAGGAAATGCTGATCATCCTGGCTGCGCTCTCGATGATCGTCGGCAACATCACGGGTATCGTCCAGCGCAACGTCAAGCGCATGCTGGCTTACTCGGCCATCTCGAACATGGGCTTCGTGCTGCTCGGCCTGCTGGCCGGCATCGTCGACAACAAGGCGACCGGCGCGGCCAGCGCGTACAGCTCGGCGATGTTCTACAGCATCATCTATCTGATCACGACGCTCGGCACGTTCGGCATCGTCATGCTGCTTGCCCGCCGCGACTTCGAGGCGGAAACGCTCGACGACTTCAAGGGCCTGAACCAGCGCAGCCCGGTATTCGCGTTCGTCATGATGCTCATGATGTTCTCGCTCGCCGGCATCCCGCCGACGGTTGGCTTCTACTCGAAGCTCGCCGTGCTCGAAGCGACCATGAACGCCGGCCTGACGTGGCTTGCCGTGCTTGCGGTCATTACGTCGCTGTTCGGCGCGTTCTACTACCTGCGTATCGTCAAGCTGATGTACTTCGACGCGCCGCAGGACAACGCACCGATCGAGAGCCACGCATGCAACCGCGCGCTGCTCATGCTCAACGGCGTGGCCGTGCTGGTGCTCGGCATTATCCCCGGACCGCTGATGTCGCTCTGCCTGCAGGCCGTCTCGCATACGCTGCCTCTGTAATGTCGGCAGCAGGGTGGTTTATTGTGTTGTTGGCGCTTGCGGGCGCCAACCTGCCGTTCCTCAATCAACGGTTGTTCGGCATCGTCCCGCTGCGCGCGCAGAAGAAGAGCGTGTGGATTCGCATTGCCGAAATGATCGTGCTGTATTTTGTGGCTGGCGCGTTCGGCTTCATGCTGGAGGCGCGCGCCGGCAACCGCTTTGACCAGGGCTGGCAGTTCTACGCCATCACGTTCAGTCTCTTTGTCGTGTTCGCGTTTCCCGGCTTCACCTGGCAATATCTCGTCAAACGCCGCCCGGCGTGATGCGTAAGCCTCGTCCTGCGGCGAGGCTTACGCCATTCGATCGCATCGCGGTGTCCCGCGACTCCTCCGTACAGGCGCTTCCCAGAGGTTGAACATGGCTGCTGAACATCAAAAGCACGACCCGGCGCTGGCCGAGACGTGTGTGGAAAGCACGACGCTCCACGCCGGCAAATTCCTTACGCTCAAGTGCGACACGGTTGCCTTGCCGGACGGCAAGCACGCGACGCGCGAATACGTCCAGCATCCGGGCGCCGTCATGGTGATCCCGCTCTTCGACGATGGTCGCGTGCTGATGGAGCGCCAATATCGCTACCCGCTCTCGCGCGTGATGACCGAGTTTCCCGCGGGCAAGCTCGATCCCCAGGAAGGTGCGCTCGCCTGCGCGATCCGCGAGCTCAAGGAAGAGACCGGCTATGAGGCGCGCGAGTACATCTATCTCGCGAAAATTCATCCGGTGATCTCGTATTCGACGGAATTCATCGACATCTACCTTGCACGGGGTTTGACCGCGGGCGAGGCCAAGCTCGACGAAGGCGAGTTCCTCGAGACCTTCACCGCGACGCTGTCCGAGCTGCTCGAATGGGTGCGTACCGGCAAGATCACGGACGTGAAGACGATCATCGGCACGTTCTGGCTCGAAAAGGCACTGTCCGGCGCCTGGCCGCTCGGGCAACCCGAGCAGGGCTGACGTGCCAGTGCCGTCCTCGACGGCTGCAACCGCGTCGATCCATTGAATACGGCGGCCTTTCGAATTCGAAGGTCGCCGTATTCACGTCCACTGGGCATTTTCGCGCCGAGCGGACCGTACCGGACGGCGCTACAATCACCGGCAACCCGACTGTCCGACACCGATGAGGGTAGTGAATACCCTGCCGGAAATTTTACGAACGGTCGTTCACAAAATTGCATTTTGCGCTACACTCAACGCAAGCCTCGATTCCCATGAAGGTCCTCGATTTACAGTGCCCAGACGGCCATCGGTTTGAAGGCTGGTTCGCGTCCGTTGACGACTTCGAGTCGCAGCTTTCGCGCGAGCTGGTCGAGTGTCCGATGTGCAGCGCCACCAACGTGAGCCGCGTGCCGTCCGCACCCCGACTGAATCTGTCTGGTGCGAGCGAGGCGCAGTCGGCATCCGCCGCGGGCCACGCCTCGCAGGGCGGACAGACGGCGCAGGCAGCGGCGCAATGGCAGGCGCATGCCATGCGCGCGATGCGCGAGGTCCTTGAGAAGACGGAGAACGTAGGTGACCGTTTCGTCGAGGAAGCGCGGCGCATTCACTACAACGAAGCGCCGGCGCGCAACATTCGCGGAGTTGCATCCGCGGAAGATGCGCAAGCTCTCGTCGAAGAAGGCATCGATGTGATGCCGCTGCCGGTTCCGGCCGCGTTGAAGGGTCCGCTGCAATAACACATGCGGGTCTTCGCCGTGGCTCGGGGTTCGCTCCCCACCGGTCGCGGCCTGGAGACAACCCGCATGGATCTCGATTACACCCCCACCGACAACGCGTTTCGCGCCGAAGTCCGCGCCTGGCTCGAGGCCAATCTGCCTCAGGCCGTGCGCGAGAAAGTTCTCAATCACAAACGCCTCAGCCGCGACGACATCGCCAACTGGCACAAGCTGCTCGGCCAGCGCGGCTGGTCGGCGCCCGCATGGCCCGCCGAGTACGGTGGCCCCGGCTGGAGCGAAACGCAGCGCCATATCTGGGACGAAGAGTGCGGCCGCCTTGGTGCGCCGCCGGTCCTGCCGTTCGGTGTTTCGATGGTTGCGCCCGTGCTGATGAAGTATGGCAGCGAGGCGCAAAAGCGCCGTTACTTGCCGCGCATTCTTTCTGGCGAAGACTGGTGGTGTCAGGGGTATTCGGAGCCGGGTTCGGGCTCGGATCTCGCCTCGCTGCGCACCCGTGCTGTCCGGGAGGGCGATCATTACGTCGTGAACGGCCAGAAGACCTGGACCACGCTCGGCCAGTACGCCGACATGATGTTCTGCCTTGTGCGCACCGACCCCGCCGCGAAGAAGCAGGAGGGTATCTCGTTCCTGCTCATCGACATGAAGACGCCCGGCATCACCGTGCGCCCGATCATCACGCTCGACGAAGACCACGAGGTCAACGAAGTGTTCTTCGAGGACGTGAAGGTGCCGCTCGAGAACCTCGTTGGCGAAGAGAACCGCGGCTGGACCTACGCGAAGTATCTGCTCGGACACGAGCGCACGGGCATCGCGCGCGTGGGCGCGTCCAAGCGCGAACTCGCGTTCCTCAAGCGTGTTGCGCTCGAGCAGAAGAAGCACGGCAAGCCGCTCCTGCACGACCCGGTTTTTGGGGCGCGCGTGGCCGCCGTCGAAATCGAGTTGATGGCGCTCGAGGTGACGGCTGAGCGCGTGATCGCGAGCAGCGGGCATGGGCGGGGCCCGGGGCCCGAGGCCTCGATGCTCAAGATCAAGGGCACGGAAATCCAGCAGGCGCTCACCGAACTGATGGTCGACGCGGTCGGTCCGCTCGCCGCGCCGTTCGATCCAGCGTTCCTCGAAGGCGAGCATACGCACGCGGCCGGTGGTGACGACGATGCGGCACCGCTCGCGGCCTACTACTTCAACTATCGCAAGACGTCGATTTACGGCGGGTCGAACGAAATCCAGAAAAACATCATCGCGAAGATGATTCTGGGGATTTGAGGAGCGGCGCAATGGACTTCAATTTCACCGAAGAGCAACAGCAACTTGCCGACGCGCTGCGTCGCTATCTCGACAAGAATTACGGTTTCGAAGCGCGCCAGGCGATCGTGAAGACGCCCGAGGGCGTTTCGGCCGGGCACTGGAAGGCGTTCGTCGAGCTCGGTTTGACCGCGCTGCCGGTGCCGTCGGAGCAAGGCGGCTTCGATGGTTCGCCGTTCGACATGCTCGTGGTCATGCAGGAACTGGGCCGCGCGCTCGTGGTCGAGCCGTACTGGGCCACGGCGGTGGGCGTCGAGGCGCTCAAGCTCACGGCTGCGGAGAATGCGCAGAACGCGCCGCTGCTGGAGCGCGTGGCGGCAGGCGAGATCAAGCTCGCCGCGGCATTTCACGAGCCCAACGCGCGCTATGACCTGTTCGCGCTCGAAACGCTCGCAAAGGAAACCGGTGACGGCTTCGCGCTCACCGGCAGCAAATCGATCGTGCAGCACGGCGCGCAAGCCGACTACTGGATCGTGCCGGCGCGCCTCGCGGGCGAAGTCGCGCTGTTCGTGGTGGCGCGCGATGCGCAGGGCGTCGAGGTGAGCGACTATCGCACGATCGACGGCCAGCGTGCTGCGACGCTCAATTTCGACGCCGCGAGCGCGCGTCGTCTCGTCGATGCGGGCGCGGCCACGTGGGAGAGAATCGCCGATTACGCGACTTTTCTGCTTTGCGCCGAAGCCGTGGGCGCCATCGACGCGCTCAATCACGCAAGCGTCGAGTACACGAAGACACGCCAGCAGTTCGGTGTGCCGATCGCCAGTTTCCAGGCGCTCCAGCACCGCATGGCCGAGATGCTGATTCACGCCGAGCAAGCGCGCTCGCTCACCTGGCTCGCTGCCGCCCGCTACAGCAGTGCTTCGTCCGATGAGCGGCGGCACGCGATCTCGGCGGCGAAGGTGCGCGTGGGCCAGGCGGCGCGCTATGTCGGCCAGCAGGCGGTGCAACTGCACGGTGGCATGGGCGTGACCAACGAAGTCGCCGCGGCGCACCTGTTCAAGCGTCTCGCTATCATCGAGACCACGCTCGGAGACGTCGATCACCATCTCGAGCGCTTCGCCTCGCTGCCGAGGTTTGCGCAGGCGGCCGCCTGAGGTCCGATTTGCGCGTGGCCGACGCGTTGTGAGGCGTGTCGAGACGCAACACGAAACGAAAGGGGACATCGATGGGAGTGAGTTACGAAGATCTCGAAGTGGGTAAGTCGTATGAAGTCGGCTCGCACACGTTCGGACGCGATGAGATCGTGCGGTTCGCACAGCAGTTCGACCCGCAACCGTTTCACCTGAGCGAGGCGGCCGGCGAGGCGTCCCACTTCGGCGGTCTCGTCGCGAGCGGCTGGCACACGTGTTCGGTCATGATGGGCATGCTCGTGCGCAATTTCCTCGAGGGCTCGACGTCGATGGGCTCGCCCGGCATCGACGAGATTCGCTGGATCAAGCCGGTGCGCGTCGGCGACACGCTCACGATGACCAATTTCGTCGTGAGCAAGCGCGTTTCGGAGAGCAAGCCGGACCGGGGGATCGTCGAGACGCGTTGGGAAGGCCGCAACCAGCACGGCGAGACCGTGGTGACGGTGAGCTCGAAGGGGCTATTCGGGCTGGCCCATTCCGGGCTGGCCCATCCTGGCGCGCGCAAGTCCGGAGGTGCTTCATGAGCGCCACGACTGCGGTGGAGATCGCCGACGTCGGTGCTTTGCGCGCGCTCGTGGGTGCCGAGCCGTTCGTGAGCGACTGGCGCGCGGTGAGCGAGGCGAGCGTGCTGGACTTTGCCGATGCGACGGACGATCACCAGTGGATTCACGTCGACGCGGAGCGCGCGCGCCGCGAGTCGCCGTTCGGCGGGCCGATCGCCCATGGTTTTCTCACGCTCTCGCTCGTGCCGGCGCTGCTCGCGGCAACGGTGCCGATGCGCCAGCGCATGGGTGTGAACTATGGGCTCAACCGGGTGCGCTTCACGTCGCCGGTTCCCGTGGGCGCCAGGGTGCGCGCGCGTATCGGCGTGAAGGAGGTGAGCGACGTGGAGGGCGGCGGCGCGCAGGTCGTCTGGAACATCGGCATCGAATGCGAAGGCAGCGAGCGGCCCGCGTGCGTGGCCGAATTCATTTCGCGGCATTACTTCTGAACGGTTGACGCCTGTGCGCGTTCAGAATGCGAGAGGGGCGTCCGGCTGCGAGAGCCGGACGCCCCTTTTTCGTTTTGCCGGTGCCGGTCGTCAGGCCGCTTTCGAACCGTGCTTCGTGTACTGCGTCGCGCCGAACAGCATCTCCTTCGCCTTGTCGTCCATGAGCGGCTTGCGGGCGTTCGCCAGCACCTCGACGCCGCGCTTGACCGCAGGGCGCGCCGCGATCGTCTCGTGCCAGCGCTTCACGTTGGGCAGCGCGTCGAGATCAATGCCCTGGTTCTGCCACGAGCGCGTCCATGGGAACGCGGCAATGTCGGCGATGGTGTAGTCGTTGCCGGCCAGATATTCGGTCTTTTCGAGCTGCGTTTCCATCACGTTATAAAGACGCTTCGCCTCGTTCGTGTAGCGGTTCACCGCGTACTCGATCTTCTCGGGCGCGTAGATGCGGAAGTGATGCGCCTGGCCGAGCATGGGCCCGAGGCCGCCCATCTGGAACATCACCCACTGCAGGACGTCGTAGCGCGCCGCGAGGTCTTCGGGCATGAACTTGCCGGTTTTCGCGGCCAGATAGATCAGGATTGCGCCCGACTCGAACAGCGAGAACGGCTTGCCGTCCGCCCGCACGGGGCCTTCGGAGTCGGTGATGGCGGGGATCTTGTTGTTCGGGCTGATTTCGAGGAACCCGGGCTTGAACTGGTCGCCGGCCCCGATGTCGACGGGATGCACGCGGTACTCGAGGCCGGTCTCCTCGAGCATGATATGGACTTTGTGGCCGTTGGGCGTGGCCCAGCTATAGACGTCGATCATCGTGGCTCCTTGGCACCTGTGACGAAGGCGCCGCCCGACTTGCGCGGCGCGTGAACTGGCGCAAATTAGCATAGATCGCAGGGCCGCGCAGGAGGCGCATGAGCGCCCCTGCTGCGCTTGTGGGCTTGAATCGTTTTCGGGCCCGGAACCGGCCTTGGGCCCCGGTCGTCTATGGGCGCGTGACCGGCATGGCCACGCGCGAGGCCGCCGCCGGGTCCGTGTAACGCGCGAGTTCGAGCTTGGCGATGGCGTTGCGGTGCACTTCGTCGGGGCCGTCGGCAAAGCGCAGCGTGCGCGCGTGCGCGTAGGCGTAGGCGAGCGGGAAGTCGCCGCTCACGCCGCCGCCGCCATGCACCTGCATCGCCCAGTCGAGCACCTGGCAGGCCATGTTTGGCGCGACCACCTTGATCATCGCGATTTCGCCGCGCGCGCCCTTGTTGCCGACGGTGTCCATCATGTACGCGGTCTTGAGCGTGAGCAGGCGCGCCTGCTCGTTCATGCAGCGCGCCTCGGCGATGCGCTCCTGGGTGACCGTCTGCTGCGCGATGGCCTTGCCGAACGCGACGCGCGCGAGGGCGCGCTTCGACATGAATTCGAGCGCACGCTCGGCGAGGCCGATCAGGCGCATGCAGTGGTGGATGCGGCCTGGGCCGAGGCGCCCCTGAGCGATTTCGAAGCCGCGGCCGACGCCCAGCAGGATGTTCGACGCGGGTACACGCACGTTTTCGAGCTGGATCTCCATGTGGCCGTGCGGCGCGTCGTCGTAGCCGAACACCGTGAGCGGGCGCTTGACCGTGATGCCCGCCGTGTCGGCCGGCACGAGGATCATCGACTGTTGCGCGTGGCGCGGCGCATCGGGATCGGTCTTGCCCATCACGATGTACACGGCGCAGCGCGGATCGCCCGCGCCCGAGGACCACCACTTCGTACCGTTGATCACGTAGTGGTCGCCGTCAGGCTCGATGCGCGTCTGGATGTTGGTTGCATCCGACGAGGCAACGTCGGGCTCCGTCATCAGGAAGGCCGAACGGATCTGGCCTTCCAGCAGCGGCGCCAGCCACTCGCGCTTGTGATCCTCGGTGCCGTAGCGCTCGATGGTTTCCATGTTGCCCGTGTCGGGCGCGCTGCAATTGAAGACCTCGGGCGCCCAGGTCACGCGGCCCATGATCTCGCACAGCGGCGCGTATTCGAGGTTGGTGAGGCCCGCGCCGCGCGTCGAATCCGGCAGGAACAGGTTCCACAGGCCTGCCTCGCGCGCCTTCAGCTTGAGCTGCTCGATGATCTCCGTGGGCACCCAGGGGTTGCCGTTCGCGCGATTGCGCTCGACTTCGTCGTGATAGACGGCCTCGTTCGGGTAGATGTGCTCGTCGAAGAACGCGAGCAGTTTCTCGCGCAGCGCCTGCACTTTCGGGGAGTAGTCGAAATTCATCCAGGACCTCGCAAATAAAGAGCACTGCGTACCGACCGCGTGCTGATGGAATGCCGATCGAAGCGATGTCGTGCGGCGCGCGGCTAGCGCACCTTTTGCGCGTACCGCCACGCGAGCTCGGCCATGGGCTTCGCGCGCCGCCCGGCGTCGGCCGCCTGGGCGCTCGCAGCCGTGCCGTCGACCACGCGCTTCATGATGCCCTGCAAGATGGCCGCGATGCGAAACATGTTGTAGGCGAGATAGAAGTTCCAGTCGCCGCGAATTTCGAGGCCGGTGTGCTCACAATAGCGCTCGACGTAGTGCTGCTCATCGGGAATGCCGAGTGCCTGCCAGTCGAGCCCGCCGATGCCGCGAAACTGACCCGGCTCGACATGCCAGGCCATGCAGTGGTACGAAAAGTCGGCGAGCGGATTGCCTAGCGTCGAGAGCTCCCAGTCGAGCACCGCAAGCACGCGCGGCTCGGTGGGGTGAAAGATCAGGTTGTCGAGGCGGTAGTCGCCATGCACGATCGAGACGCGCGAGCCGGCGTCGTCAGGCAGGTGTTGCGGCAGCCAGTCGATCAGGCGGTTCATCGCGTCGATCGATTCGGTTTCCGACGCCTGATACTGGCGGCTCCAGCGATCGATCTGACGAGCGAAGTAATTGCCGGGTTTGCCGTAGCCGGCGAGGCCAATGGCGTCGGGATTCACGTTGTGGAGCGCGGCCATCACGCGGTTCATCTCGTCGTAGATCGCGCCACGCTGCTCGCGCGTCATGCCCGGCAGCGCCTGATCCCACAACACGCGGCCCGCGACGAACTCCATCACGTAGAACGCCCGGCCGATCACGGCTTCGTCCTCGCAGAGCGCGAGCATCTGCGCGACAGGCACGCCGGTGGCGCCGAGCGCGTCCATCACGCGATACTCGCGCTCGATCGCGTGCGCCGAAGGCAGCAGCTTCGCCTTCGGGCCGGGCTTCGCGCGCATCACGTAGCTGCGCTTCGGCGTGACCAGTTTGAAGGTGGGATTCGACTGGCCGCCGGCGAACTGCTCGACCGTGAGCGGTCCTTCGAAACCGTCTACGTGCGCGGCAAGCCATGTGGCGAGTGCTTCGGTGTCAAAGCGCTGACGCTCGGCGACAGGACGCGTGCCTTCGAACGCCGAAAAATCGGTCGAGCCGCGGGTGTTCGTCGTGTCTCCATCCGGGGTGGCTTGCGCCATGTTCGTCTCCCTCCTCACTGAGGCGTTATAGGAGCTGGTGCTGTGATTCACTCATCGCTTGTAGGCCGGTTGACGCTTTTCGAGGAACGCGGTGATGCCTTCGAGCCCGTCGCGGTGATGCAGCGAACTCACGAAGTTGTCGCGTTCGGCGGCGAGCTGGTCGTCGAGCGACTGCATGCCGGCCGCGGTCGTCAGCCCCTTGATGCGCGCGACCGAGTTCGGCGAGATCTTCGCGAGATCGTCGGCCCAGGCGAGCGCCGTGTCGAGTGCCGTTTGTGGTTTGGCGACGCGGTTCACGACGCCTAGTTCAGCGAGGCGCGGCGCGCCAATGGGCTTG
>JAITTX010000329.1 GCA_031286755.1 Paraburkholderia sp. | reverse complement strand
GCGGCTTCGGGGCGAATGGCGGAAAGACGGGACATGATCGGCTCCTCAAAAGTTGAATGGGACTGACTGCATGAGCTGACTGCGTGAACTCACTGTGTTGCACAGCCATCGTCGATGGCATGAAACCAGTCTAGCCGCGCGGCCCGGCGTTTTTAATGCCAGAATGACGCGACTTCATGCTCATTCGTCTCATGCCGCCCGGCCGCTGCCCATGGACATCCTCAGCCGCCTCCTGACGCTCATGCCCGTCGCGGGCCGCCTCGACGTGCGCTGCCATTTCGGCGCGCCGTGGCGCATCGACGAGCCCGCCGCCGATGCGCGCGAGATCCGCTATCACGTGCTGCTGAACGGCACGGCCATCGTCGAGGATGCGCACGGCGCGCCCACGGCCCTGCATGCGGGCGACATCGTGCTGTTTCCCTCAGGCGTGCCTCACCTGCTGCACGACGGCAGCGGCGCGCCGCCGGCCGCCGTCGAACGGCGCTTCGAGCATGGCCGCACCGTCGAAACGAATCTTGCGCAAGGCCACACCGCCGACGTGCTCTGCGGCCGCTTCCTGCTGCCCGCCGTGCCGCAGCGCCTGTTGCGCGAGCAGCTTCCCGCGCGGCTCGTGGTGCGCAGTGCGAGCGCCGGCGGCGAGCCGCCCGAGCGCCTCGTGCGCCTGATCGCGCTGCTGCGCGACGAGGCGCTCGACGCGCAGCCCGGCAGCGAATCGCTCGTCAACCATCTTTCGGGCGCGCTCTTCGCGCTCACGCTGCGCTACGCGAGCCGCGCCGACACACCGCCGCGCGGCCTGCTCGCGCTCGCTCAGCAGCCGCGCCTGCAGCCCGCCATCGACGCCATGTTCGACGCGCCCGGCAAGCCCTGGACACTGCCGGATCTCGCCGCGCTGTGCCACATGTCGCGCGCGACTTTCGCGCGTCATTTCGACGATGCGATCGGGCGCAGCGCCGCCGACGTGCTCACCGATATCCGCATGACGCTCGCGGGCCGCCTGCTCGCGCAGGGCAGCCAGCCGGTGGCCGAGATAGGCGAATTCGTGGGCTATCAATCCGATGCCGCGTTTCAGCGCGGTTTCAAGCGCCATGTGGGAATGACGCCCGCGCAATGGCGCGCGGCGGCGCGCACGCAAACCTGAAGCCATGCACGACGCGTGCGAGCGATGCCCGCGGCTGGCCGTTCTATGCATATGCACCGATCAGACGGCGCGACGGCCCGGAACAACCGCCGTGCGGCATCACCTGATGGCCGCATCACCGAAGAACTCGGTGGCATGGTCGATGAAAGCGCGCACCTTGGCAGGCAACAGCGTGCGCGACGCATAGGCGAGGCGGATCTCGATCTGCGAGTCGACGATGGGAAATTCGTCGAGCACCGTGACGAGTTGCCCCGCCGCCAGTTCGCGCTGCACGAGCGCGAGCGGCAGGATGCCGATGCCGAATCCTTCCAGCACCATCGCCCGGTTGAAGTCGGGATTGTTCGAGGCGATGTCGTACTTCAGGCGCACGACCACATCCTCCTCGCCCGCGCGGAACGTGAGCGTCGGCTTGCGCAGCGAAGGCGGCATCGGCACGAACACGTGCGAGGCGAGATCCGCGGGATGCCGCGGCGTCGAGTTGGCCGCGAGGTACGCGGGCGTCGTGACGAGCGCGAGCGGAATCCGGTCGAGCAGCCTGGTCACGGTGCCTTCGTTGTTGAGCATGAACGGCAGCACGAGCCCGAGATCGTAGCCGTCCGCGACCAGATCGACGGGGCGCTCGGTCAGCATCACGTCGAGCTTCACCTTCGGATGCGCGCGCTTGAAGCTGGCGATGAGCGGCACGAGCCGGTTCACCGTGGCCGTGGTGTGCGCGACGAGACGCAGCACGCCATTGGCCTCGCGCGTCTGCTCGGTCGCGCCGGCCTCCAGCGCGTCGAGGTCGTCGAGCACGCGGCAGCAGCCGTCGTAGAAGCGCTCGGCGGCCTCGGTGAGCGAGACCGCGCGCGTGGTGCGATGAAAGAGCCGGCTGCCGAGGCGCTTTTCCAGCCGCGCGATCGCGCGCGAGACGACGGGTGTGGCGATCCCGTGCATGTCCGCGGCGCGTGTGAAGTTGCGCGCCTCGACCACGGAACGGAAAATCCGCAGGGTGTCGATATAGTCCATGGCAATTGCGCCAGCGATGGCGAATGAAAATGGATTCCGTGCAGCAAGCTTGAAGCCGCCAGGGCAAACGTGCCGGAGCCAGACGCTTCAAGGCATATTCGCAACGCATTCACTGCCGGTTCACGGCGCGGCTTCGCCGAAGACTTCCACGCAGAATGCGCGGCCGTCCTCGGAAAGGCTCGCGCTGCCGGTGCCGTCCTCGGCGAACGTCGTCACGACGAGACCATTGTCCACGAGACCGGTGAGATGGCGGCGCAGACCGCTCATCGGCACGCCCGCCTGCTTCGAGAGCTTCGCGAGCGACCAGGCCCGCCCGGGCGTTTCGCATTGCGCGCGCCAAAGTTGCTCGAGTATGGCCACCAGCGCCGGATCGATCTCGCCGCCGCTGTTCTCATCAACGCTTTCGTCGTTCATCGTGCGTCTCCTCATGCCATTCGCGCGGCCAGCTCGCCGAGCGTCTTCAATGCCGCCTCGGTCTGCGCGGTCCATGGATAGCTGTAGTTCAGGCGGATGTAGTGGTGGAAGTCGTTGCGCATCGAAAACATATAGCCCGGCCCGATCGGGATGCCCTGCGCGAGCGCGGCGCGGTAAAGCCGCATCGAATCCACGCGCGGCGGCAGCTCGACCCACAGCACGTAGCCGCCCTGCGGGTCGGAGGTGCGCGTGCCGGCGGGAAAGAAGCGCTCGATCATCGCGCGCATGAGCCGCGCCTGCTGGCGATAGAAACGGCGCAGCCGGCGCAGGTGGCGGTCGTAGCCGTCGTGGCGCAGATAATCGGCCAGCGCGACCTGCGGCACCGAGGGCGTCGTGAGCGTATTGAGGAACTTGAGCTTCTCGACCTGCGCGCGATAACGCCCCGGCAGCGCCCAGCCGATGCGGTACGACGCCGACAGGCTCTTCGAGAACGACGCGCAATGCAGCACGAGACCGCGCGTGTCGAACTGCTTGAGCGACGATGGCCGCGTCGGCCCGAAGTAGAGCTCCTGATAGACGTCGTTCTCGATCAAAGGCAGATCGTGCGCCGCGGCCAGCGCCACGAGCCGCTGCATGTGCGCCTCGGGCATGCGAAAGCCCAGCGGATTCTGGAAGTTCGGCATCACCATGCATGCGGCCACCTTCTTGCGCGCGAGCACGCGCTCGAGCGCGTCGAGGTCGATGCCGGTGTCGGGATGCGTGCTCACTTCGATCGCACGCATGCCAAGACGCTCGATCGCGTGCAGCATCGCGTAGTAGGTGGGCGACTCGACCGCCACGGTGTCGCCGGGCTTGGCCACCGCCTGCAGGCTCAGGTTGATGGCCTCGGTCGCGCCCACGGTGATGACGATTTCCTCGGGGTCGACGTCCGCACCGTTCTCCGCGTAGCGGCGCGCGATCTGGCGAATCAGTTCGGGGTTGCCGGGCGGCAGGTCGTCGATCAGGTTCCAGCTCGCGTGGCGCCGCGCGATCGCATTCGCGTACTGGTTGATGCGCCGCCACGGAAACAGCGCCGGATCCGGATACGGCGAGCCGAGCGGCACCGCGTCCTGCGCGACGATGCTGCGCAAGGTGGAAAGCACGAGGCGGCTCACGTCCACCGGTGCGGGCGCGGCGTTGTGCACGGGCTCCATCGGCACCTTCGCCGTGCCCGCGCGGCGCGGCTTGCCGCCCTGTGGCGCGGGCTCCGGGCGCGCCGCGCGCGAATTCGGCCGCTCGCGCAGCGCGGGCCGCGCCTTCACGAAGAACCCCGACTGCGGCCGCGACTCGATCACGCCCCGGCTCTCCAGCAGCGCATAGGCGTGCACCACGGTCTTGATGCTCACGCCATGCTGCTCGCTCGCCCGCCGCACCGAGGGAATGCGCTCGCCCGCCGCGAACACGCCGCGCCGCACGGCGGCCTCGATGTCGTCGGCGAGTTGCTCGTAGCGGGGCAAGGCGATTGCGGAAGTCACGGGGGGCGGGCAAGGCGAATCTGGCGATTCCATGAGTCTATGTCAATTCGCCGCAACTGTACCCCTTGCCTTTTCGTTTTTCTGTGATCACCGGGCATACAGGAACACAGTAGTCTTCGCACATCGGGCGGCGCATCCGCACCGCCCTTGCCTGACCCGAACCGAACGCACCATGAAAAAGCCGCAGCCCCGCATCGAGCCCTACCACCACCCCGCCGCTGGCTGGGGGGCGCTCAAGCAAGTCGCCATCAACCTCATCAAGGAGAAGGTGACGGGCGGCAACTACCGGACGCTGCTCAAGCAGAACCAGCCCAATGGCTTCGACTGCCCGGGCTGCGCCTGGCCCGACCGCGAGCACGCCTCCACCTTCGAGTTCTGCGAGAACGGCGTGAAGGCCGTGGCCGCCGAGGCCACCAGCAAGCGCGTGACGCCGCAATTCTTCGCGGAGCACACCGTGACCGAATTGATGGCGCAATCGGACTATGAGCTGGAGCAGCACGGCCGCCTGACCGATCCGCTCGTGTACGACGCGAAAGAGGACCGCTATGTGCCGATCGCCTGGGACGATGCGTTCAGGCTCGTCGCGAAGCACCTCAAGGCGCTCGACGACCCGAACCGCGCGGCCTTCTACACCTCGGGCCGCGCCAGCAACGAAGCCGCGTTCCTCTATCAGCTATTCGTGCGCATGTACGGCACGAACAATTTCCCCGACTGCTCGAACATGTGCCACGAGGCCACCAGCCGCGGCCTGCCGGGCACGGTGGGCATCGGCAAGGGCACGGTCACGCTCGACGA
>JAITTX010000326.1 GCA_031286755.1 Paraburkholderia sp. | reverse complement strand
ATTCTGGCTATTGCACTCACCTACGCCGAACTCGGCGCCATGTTCCCCGAATCGGGCGGCATGGTGCGCTACGCCCGTTATTCGCACGGCGCGCTGGTGGGCTTCATCAGCGCCTGGGCGAACTGGATCGCCATCGTTTCGGTGATCCCCATCGAAGCCGAAGCCTCGATCCAGTACATGAGCACCTGGCCCTATCCCTGGGCGCACGCGCTTTTCGTGAACGGTGAGCTAACCCACTCAGGACTCATACTTTCCGCGCTGCTCGTGATCGTGTATTTCATGCTCAACTACTGGGGCGTGAAACTCTTCGCGCGCGCCAACAGCGCCATCACGATCTTCAAATTCATCATTCCCGGTCTCACGATCGCAGGCCTGATGGCGACCGGTTTCCATCACGAGAACTTCGGCCAGTCGACCGACTTCGCGCCTTATGGCTGGTCGGCGGTGTTCACGGCTGTTGCCACCAGCGGCATCGTGTTCGCGTTCAACGGTTTCCAGAGCCCGATCAACCTCGCCGGCGAAGCGCGCAATCCGTCGAAGAGCGTGCCGTTCGCGGTGATCGGCTCCATTCTCTGCGCGCTCGTGATCTACGTGCTGCTGCAGGTTGCCTATATCGGCGCGGTCAGCCCGGAAGACGTGATGAAGGGCTGGAATACCTTCAACTTCAAGTCGCCGTTCGCTGAACTCGCGATTGCGCTGAACCTGAACTGGCTGGCGATTCTGCTCTACGTGGACGCGTTCGTGAGCCCGAGCGGCACCGGCACGACCTATATGGCCACGACCTCGCGCATGATCTACGCGATGGAGCGCAATGGCACGATGCCCAAGATGTTCGGCAACGTGCACCCGTTCTACGGCGTGCCGCGTCAGGCGATGTGGTTCAACCTGCTCGTTTCGTTCATCTTCATGTTCTTCTTCCGCGGCTGGAGCTCGCTCGCGGCGGTGATCTCGGTGGCGACGGTCATTTCCTACCTCACCGGCCCGATCGCCCTGATGGCGCTCAAGCGCGCCGCCCCGGACCTCGAGCGTCCGCTCTCGGTGCCGCTCATGAAGGTCATCGCGCCGTTCGCGTTCGTTTGCGCGTCGATGATCCTGTACTGGGCGAAGTGGCCGCTGACCGGCGAAATCATCCTGCTGATGATCGTCGCGCTGCCGGTGTACTTCTACTACCAGGGCAAGACCGGCTTTGCCGGCTGGGGCCAGGACCTGAAGGCCGCATGGTGGCTGTGCGCGTACCTGCCGGTCATGGCGATCCTCTCGCTGATCGGCAGCAAGCAGTTCGGCGGCCGCGACGTCATTCCCTACGGCTGGGACATGCTGGTGGTCGCGATCATCTCGCTCGGCTTCTACTACTGGGGCGTGAACTCGGGTTATCGCACGCCGTATCTGAAGGAACGCGAGGAGCACGATGAAGTGCTCGAAGGCATCGGCGCGCATTAAGGGTATTAAGCGCACTGTGCCCGACTTCGCGGCCCGCTCGACACGGTCCGCGCGATGAAGAGCCCACGCAAGGCCCGCCTGAAGCGATTCAGGCGGGCCTTGTTGCTGGTGGGCGTTATTAATGGACGGCCGATCCGAACACGTAGTTCGTCATCGCCAGCGCGCGCTGGTAGGTGCCGAGCGACTGGACGCCCAGCGTGTAGTCGTCGTCGGCGGCGCCGAGCGCGGCGAAGACCGGCAGCAGAGGCTCGTCGGTGGGATGCATGTGCACCGCGTGCGGCGCCTGACGGCGGTAATCGAGCAGGGCGTCGATGTCGCGCGCGGCGAGCCGCGCTTCGAACCAGTCGGTGAATTCGGCCACGCGCGGATCGGCGTCTTCCGGCCGCGCCGAGAAGTCGGCGGTGCGCAGGTTGTGCGTGATCTGGCCCGAGCCGATCACCATCACGCCTTCGTCGCGCAACTCGCGCAGCGCGCGGCCGAGCGCGAAGTGGTGGGCCGCGTCGGCGTGCGGCTGGATCGAGAGTTGCGCGACGGGCACGTCGGCATCCGGGAACATCAACAGCATCGGCACCCAGGCGCCGTGATCGAGGCCGTGCGCCTCTTCATCTACGGGGACGCCTTGTGCACGCAGGAGCGCCGCCGCGCGCTGCGCGGTCTCGGGCGCGCCGGGCGCGGGGTAGCGGATCTCGTAGAGCGCGCGCGGGAAGCCGTAGAAGTCGTGGATGGTCTCGGGCAGCTCCGCCGTGCTCACGGTGGGCTTGAGCGTATTCCAGTGCGCGGAGAGCATCAGCACGGACTTCGGCCGCGGCAGATGCTGCGCGAGCGTCGTAAAGCCACCGGAAGGCAGCGACGGGTCGATCGGCAGCGTGGGCGCGCCGTGCGAGAGGAACAGGGTGGGCGTACGGGTGGTCATGATCGCGGGCCGCGTGAGGCGGCTGAAAAGAGTCGTATTGGGATCAATATAAGACCCTACTCACGCGAATTAAACGGGGCGCCCGGGAATTGATTGTGTCTTGGACGTTGGTAATCGGTGCAGCTTCGCGCCGGTGCCGAAACGCTGAACGAGCGTCAGTCCGCGGCGCCGCGCAAGCCGGGCCAGGCGGGCGAGAGCGCGGGACCAAGCGCGAACAGGTCGAGTACGCGCGCGACCGTGTGGTCGACCATCTCGTCGATGCTGGCGGGCTGGTTGTAGAACGCCGGCAGGGGCGGAAAGATCACGCCGCCCATCTCGGTCACGGCCGTCATATTGCGCAGATGCGCGAGGTTGAGCGGCGTTTCGCGCACGAGCAGCACGAGGCGGCGGCGTTCCTTGAGCGTGACATCGGCGGCGCGGGCGATCAGGTTGTCGGAGAGACCGTGCGCGATGCTCGCGAGCGTTTTCATCGAGCAGGGCGCGACGATCATGCCGTCTGTCGCGAACGAGCCCGAGGCAATCGTGGCGCCCACATCGCGGACCGAATGCACGACGTCGGCGCGTGCGTGCAGATCGTCTTTGATGAGCTGCAACTCGTGCTGGATGTTGAGCCAGCCCGCCGACGAGATCAGCAGATGCGTTTCCACGCCGCCAAGGCGCCGCAGCGTCTCGAGGATGCGCACGCCGTAGATCGCTCCCGTGGCGCCCGTAATCGCGACGATCAGGCGGCGGGAGGGCGGGGCAGATGGCGTGGCGTTCACGAAGGGCGAGGTGCGGGAAGATCGCGAAAGATGGCGTATTTACGAGTCAAAAACGACCCGAAAACGCGTCAGATGGGAGGGCGAGGGTGGCGAAAGCGGCGGGCAGGCGCCTCGCCGCTTTCGCCCTGAACGCTTTTACGCTGCGGTGAACAGTTGTTGCAGTTCGCCGTTCTGGTACATCTCCATCATGATGTCCGAACCGCCG
>JAITTX010000325.1 GCA_031286755.1 Paraburkholderia sp. | reverse complement strand
GAAGTACTGGATGGCCGGCCCGAACGCTGCCGCGCTCGCCGCGCCGGCCAGCCACGACGTCACCACGGTCATGGACATCGGCATCGTACTCGGCGCCATGGCCGCGGCCTCGCTCGCGGGCCGCTACGCGCCGGTCTGGCGCATTCCGCTGCGCTCGCTCGTGGCCGCCGTGATCGGCGGACTGCTGCTCGGGTACGGTGCGCGCCTCGCCTATGGCTGCAATATCGGCGCTTATTTCAGCGGGATCGTGTCAGGAAGCCTGCATGGCTGGCTGTGGCTCGTGTGCGCATTCGCAGGCAACGTGCTCGGCACGAAGCTGCGGCCGCTGTTCGGCCTGGAAGTGGAGCGCGTGAAGAATACGGGGTGCTAAGGTGGTCTGCTTGCCTGTGAAACCGCGCTCGCCGCTTGCGTGAATTGACGCGGATTCCGGCACACAGCAGCTAACGGGCAAGGCCTTGCGCCTTGCCCTTTTTACATGGCCCGCCGTGGTCAGGCACGCTAGATATTCAGGCGCGTGACCTTCGTGCCCGCGAGCGAAACATCGGCCATCAAGCCCGCATTGGTCATGACGAACACCTCGACCGGATGCGTGGCCGTGTTGGTGTCGACAGCACCGTTCGCGCCCACCGTGACAAGCGCGACCGAGGCGTCCGCACCCGCGGCCCAGCCGTCCGTCTTGCGGAATTTGTCGAGCGCGTCCTGGGTCATGAAGCAGAAGATGATGGCCTTCGACTGGGCACCCGCCTGCAGGCCGAACGAGCCCGAGACCGTGCTGTAGTAGCCCGTGGTGGCGCCGCCCACGCGCAGCGCGCCCTCGCCGTACTGCGCACCGACGATGAAGCCGGCTTGCAGCACCGAAGGGAACACGAGCACGCCACGCGACTTCGCGACGAGTTCACGCGAACCTTGCACAGTGGAATACAGCTTCGCCAAAGAGCCGTCGACGCTCGCGTCGATCGAGCGGCGCTTGGTCAGGTCGGTTGCCGCGTTCGAGGAGTTGCCCGGCGTGGTGGTGCAGCCCGCGAGCGCCAAACCGCCGGAGGCGAGCGCTGCGGCCGCCGAAAGCATGAAGTTGCGTCGTTGCATGTCGTGGTCTCCACACAAATGAGGGTGCGTGAAGCGATGCCGCAAACCGCGTGCCCGGGTCAGCGCGGCACCGCAACACGCTTGCCGGGCTTGTGAAATGGCCTCATGCCGGACCCGGTCGATGCGAACTCCATCTGCCCGCACCGACCGGCAACACGCTCACCGGTGCAAGCCGCTCAAGGCTTGGTGAGCTGCCAGGACGAATCGGGATTGAAGGTCTTGAGCGCGGCGGCCGTGCGCGCGCCGTTGGGCCCGAGATCCTTCTGATAGAGCTTGCCATCCTGATTGACGATGAAGCTCATCACGCCCGTTTTGCCGTATTGCGCCGGCCACGCCACGAGCGCGAAACCGTTGGCCAACTGCCCGTTCTCGATGTAGCTGCGCGCGCCGCCGTCCGCATGCGCGCCCTGCGCCGTGAGAATGCGGAAGTGGTAGCCGTGATACCCCTCCTGCGGCGTGACTTTCGAGTCATGCGGCATGGTTTCGGCAAGCGGGCCGAGCGGACTTTCGGCCTCGCCGGGCTCGACGGGCCAGTAGAGGCCGTCATGCGTGCCGGGCGTGCTCACGATACGCTGCGCATAGTGCTGCGTGAGCTTGCGGTAGTCGTTCTGCGCGTCGACATAGGCAAGCGAGCTGAGCATGGCTGCGCGCTCGTTGCGGCCGATGCGCCGCGTGAGCAGTTCGCTTGCGCCCTCGCGCGGATCGAAGCGCCAGCCGCTGGCGTTCTGCACGATCGGGATGGGCAGCGTCCAGCCACTGTCGCCCACGGCCAGGTGAGCGCTTGCCTTGCCCGCCACGGGCGTGGCGTCAGGCACGATCTGATGGCCCTTCGACCATGCGCCGAGGAAGTCGTAGATGTCTTCCTCGCCGATGTCCTTCGTGGGAATGAAGCGCTGGAAATCGTTCCCGAGCACGTGCTTCATCGCATCGTGGTCGTTGGTGGCCAGCGCGTTCTCGAACGCTTCGGCTGCGGCGTCGGGCGTGGCGTAGACGGCCTGCGCCGAAGCTACCCCGGCGCCGGGCAAGGCCAGCAGGGCGGGCGCGGCGAACAGCGCGAACGCCATTGCCGCAGTGAGCCGGGCGAGCCCGGCAGGCCTCGTGTCGCGCGATGCATGTTGCGACAGACGGCGTGCGTGTTTGCGGATCATCGCAAGACTCCTATAGAGATTCAACGACGACCGAAGTGGCCGCCACCGCCGCCCATACGGCCACCACCACCGCCACCAAAACTGGGGTGTGCACCGCCGCCGCCGCTGAAACCGCTGCCGCCCCGGCTCTGGAATGCCGCGCGGCTTTGCTGGCCGCGCTGCATGTCGGCGCGCGCCGCATTGCCGTCGCCTGCGCCACGCAGCGCGTTGCTGCGATTCGCGTTCTGCGCGCGGTTGCCGAGATCGGCCGGACGGTTGGCATTGTGCGTGGCCCCCGAGAGGTTGCCGCGATTCGCGTTCTGCGTGGCGCCCGAGAGGTTGCCGTGGTTGGCGTTGCGCGTGGCGCCCGAAAGATTGCCATTCCCGTTGGGCCTGCCGCCTTGCTGAATGCCTTGCAAGCGCTGGCTCGCGTTCCCGCTCATGTTCTGCCCGGTACGGTTCTGCAAGGTCTGCATGGCCTGCGAGCGCGACTGGTCGTAGCCGCGGAACTGGTTGTGCTGGCCGTTGAGGTTGCCGCGATTGAGGTTCTGGTTGCCGCGATTGAAGTTCTGATTACGGCGCTCGACATTGGCGTTGCGATTCCAGTTCGCCGTGCTGTGGTTCGTGTCGATGCGGTGATTGACGTTGATGTTGTTGTAGCGGTTCACGTTGATGTTGACGTCGTGCGAGCCCCAGCCGAAGCCGCCCCACAGCGAGTTCGCCACCGCGATGCCCGCGCCGAATGCAAGCCCGCTCACGAAGCCCGTGGCGATCGCGTAGCCCGGAGGCGGCGGCATGTACACGGGCGGATAGGCGGGATACGGCCAGGCGCCATACACCACGGTCGGGTTATACGTGGGCACGTACACGACCTGCGGATTGGCCGGCTCGATCACGATCGTTTGCGTGGTGGACGTGCCCGTTGCGGGCTGCACGATCACCTTCTGCTGCTCGGTGGTCTTGAGGTTGCCCGCCTTCTGCGCCTGCAGGCGCAAACGCTGCACGGAGTCCATGACGTCGTTGGGCTGTGCGAGGAACGCGCTACCGATCTGCTGGACCCAGTCGGGCTTGGAATCCATGGTGGCCAGCACCTGCGGGAAGGCCACGAGCGACTGCACGCTCGGGTCCCACGGCTGGGACGAGACGGCCTTCACGGCGTCGTCGCCCTTGAGATTCGGATTGGCTTTGGACCACGCGGCGGCGGCCTGAACGTCTGCCGGAAACGTAGCGGCCATGAGCACCTGCGCGAGCAGCGCGTCGGGATAAAGCGCGATGGGCGCCGTGAGCGAGTCGAGTTGCTGGTTCGACAAATGCGCCGCGCCTGGTGCGCTTTGTGCAATGGCGGCGGCAGGCCCGGTCGGGCCGACGAAAAGCGGTGCGGCCGCGAGCGCGGCGCACATGAGCCAGGCAGCGCGCTGGCGTACACCGGACGATTTCACGAATCGTTCCTCCTCGTTGCGGATGAGTCTTTCAGGTCCCCGGAAGGGGCACCTGCCTGCGGAGTAATCCGAAATTTTAATTGAGAGATATCGCGACGTGATGCGACGTATTGCAACGGACTAGCGTGCAAAATAAAGGGGCATGACTCAAAGTGTCAACCGCGATTTCGTTAAAAATTGTCCATTCATAAAAATGCATCAATTGCATTGAATGAACCGGATTGCGAAACAATTCCCGCGACGTGAAATTCCCCTTTTCATTCAATGTCCTGCCCCTTCGGGCTGCTTGGGCCCCGGTGCAAGGTGCATACGCACAAAGCCCACGTGCTCGCGCAACACATAGAAAGCATCAGCATAGGCGAGCGGCATGCGCAGCGTATTGAGCGAGCGCTCGATCTCGTCGAGCTCCGCCACGAGCGCGCGCCGCTCCTCCTCGCTCGAATGCTTGAGCGCGTCGCGCTCGATCGCGATGAGCGTCCCGTAATAGCGATAAATGCGCGAGCGCACGCGCCAGCGATACAGTGCGGGAATCGCCCGCAGCGCCGGAATGACCAGCACCGCGAGCGGCAGCAGCAGCACGAGCAGACGGTCGGTCACGCTCGCGAGCCAGAACGGCAGCGTGCGGTAGAGAAAGCTCTTGCCCGACTTGTAATAGCGCGTGGCGTCTTCGCTGATGCGGAAATCGTGCGCGACGGGGCTCGGGAATTCGCCCGCGCGCTGCAGCAGCCCCGGCACGCCGTTGACCTCGCCTGCGGCTTCGACGATAAGGTCGGAGATCGCCGGATGCAGCGTGTTGCGCGCGACGATCTCCACGGTCGGCCCGATCAGATGCACGGTGTGCGGCGGGATGCGGCGGCGCAGGTCGAGCACGCCGGGCGGCAGGTCGATGCTCTCGAGATACGGAAACAGCCGCGTGTAGGCCGCCGATTCGTCGAAGCTCATGACTGAAATGCCGGGTATGCCGAGCAGACGCTGCATGAGTTCGCGCGTGGTGGAGTCGCCGCTCAGCATGGCGGCGTCCACGCGGTTCGAGACCAGCGCGGTGGCGGCCTCCATGCCGTCGAGCGGCAAGAAGGTGGAGTCGCCGCCCGGGTCCATGCCGTTCGCGTCCAGCAGCCTCAGCGAGAGCTCGCGCGTGCCGCTGCCCACACGGCCGATGGCGATGCGCTTGCCGTCGAGATCCGAGAGCTGGGTAAGCCCCGAGCCGCGATAAAACACAACGATGGGCAGATACGCCACGCTGCCGAGCGAGACGAGCGAGCGCGTGTCGAGCCCGTCGGCCACACCGCCCTGCACGAATGCGAGATCGACCTTCGCCTTGGGATCGAGCAGGCGCTGCAGGTTCTGGACCGAGCCGTCCGACTCCAGGACCTTGAGCTTCACGCCGTTGCGCGCGAGGATCTTGCTATAGGCCTCGGCCATCTGCATGAACGAGCTGTCGCGCGGCCCCGCGCTGATGGTGATGGTGCGCGGCGGCGAAGGGTCGACGAGCCACACGAAGACCGCGACCACGGCCACGCAGAACAGCGCGATCGGCAGCGACGTGAGCGCGAGATCGCGCCACGCGGGATGCGATGGATCGCGCATGAAATGCGGCAAAGGCGGTCGATGTCGTTTCATGAAAGCCGGCGGCTATGCGTCGAACTCAGGAAACCTCATCATGCCATTTTCGCGCCGGATCGGAACGCTGGTGTTTGCGAGAGTGTGCATATGCGCAATCGCGGCGCCACAGCGGCTTGCCTCGCCCTGGCGGCTCGCCCTCGCGCCCGCTTGAAAGCAACGTAAGCACACGATGCGCGGTTCATCGCGCCTTCACCGCTCCGCTGCACCGGTGAGGGCAAAGAGTTCGGCGCGCAGCGCCTTCGAGCGGTCGCGCTTCATGTATTGCCCGAATTCGGCCTGCGCCTCGCGCCACAGCACGTGAGCCTTCTCGAAGCGGCGCGCGCCGCTTGCCGAAAGACGGTAGGCCAGCGTGCGCGCATCGTGCCCGGCCGCGAACGCGAGCACGAGGCCGTCGCGCTGCAACGGCTTGAGCGCGCGCACGAGCGTGGTGCGGTCCATCACGAGCTCGTCGGCAAGCTCGGCCGCCGTGGCGTCCGGACGGCCGGCAAGCCGCGAAAGAATCGTGAATTGCGCAGCCGTCAGGCCCGCCTGCGAAAGATGGCGCTCATAGAGCTGCGTGACGAAACGCGCTGCCTGCCGCAGCGCAAAACAATTGCATTCCTCACGGTTCACTCGTTTCGCCATCTGCGCTCACCCTGGTTCGCTTCGTTGTCTTGCGCGCGCTCGCCGTGCACACGCCAGGCCATCATACTTTCTCGAGCGCAAGCGCGATACCCTGACTGCCACCGATGCAAAGCGTCACGACGCCACACTACGAGCCGTCGCGCAGTGCCGCTTTGCCGCCTCGCCATAACAACGTTACGCCACTGCCGGAAAATCGAGCGTCGTGTCGTTCACGCGGTTCACGAGATTCGTGAACGTGATCGACGTGATGGCAAGCGCGATCTCCACGATCTGGCGCTCCGTGTAGCCTGCTTCGCGAATCGCATCCACCTCCGCTTGAGCCACCGTGCCGTGCGTGCGCACCAGCACGCGCACGAAACGCACCAGCGCGTCGCGCTTCGCGTCGCCGGTGGCGTCGCCCGCGCGAATCTGCTTCATCGCCTCGGGCGCGAGGCCCGCGGCCTTGCCCGCTAGCGTGTGCGCAGCAACACAGTAATCGCAGCCGGCCACTTCGCTCACCGCGAGCTTGATGGTTTCGATGTCGGGCTTCGCGAGCGAGCCGCCGGCCAGCACGGCGTCGACGGCCAGCATTGCGCCGAGCGCCTCGGGGCTGTGCGTGCCGATGGTGGCGTAAGCGTTCGGCACCTTGCCGACGGCCTTGCGGATCTTCGCGAAAATTTCGGCGGCGGCGCCCGTAGCGGCTTCGGGGCGAATGGCGGAAAGACGGGACATGATCGGCTCCTCAAAAGTTGAATGGGACTGACTGCATGAGCTGACTGCGTGAACTCACTGTGTTGCACAGCCATCGTCGATGGC
>JAITTX010000285.1 GCA_031286755.1 Paraburkholderia sp. | reverse complement strand
TCGGCGAGATCTTCGCGAGATCGTCGGCCCAGGCGAGCGCCGTGTCGAGTGCCGTTTGTGGTTTGGCGACGCGGTTCACGACGCCTAGTTCAGCGAGGCGCGGCGCGCCAATGGGCTTGCCTTCGACCATCAGCTCGAAGGCAAGCGCGCGCGGCAGCGCGTTCGCGAGGAACCACGAGCCGCCGCCATCGGGCGTGAGGCCCACGCGCGAGTAGGCCATGACGAACTTTGCGTCGTCGGCGGCAACCAGCAGGTCGGCGGCGAGCGCGAGCGAAAAGCCCGCGCCCGCCGCGGCGCCTTCGACGGCGGCGATCACGAGCTTGCTCGACTGACGCATCGCCGTGACCCATTGCGCGAGCATGTCGATGCTGGCGGCCTGCACCGAAGGATCCTTCGCGCGGTTTTCGAGCAGGCGGTTCAAATTGCCGCCCGCGCAGAAGAAGTTGTCGGCGCCTGTGAGGACGATCGCCCGCAGCGAGTTGTCGCGCTCGGCGGCATCGAACGCCTCGATCGCGGCGGCATACATGTCGGGGTGCAGCGCGTTGCGCGCGCCGGGATTCGACAGCGTCAGCACGAGCGTGGATTCGTGGTCTTGCGGGCGGGTGCTGCGGAGTTCGGCGCTCATTGCGGTGCCTCGTTTGTTGTGTCGATGTCTGCTGCGTCGGGTTGCGTGAGGGAAAGACCGAGCTGCGCGCGGCGCGCGAGCCACGGCGACGGGCGATAGCGCGGGTCGCCGAGCACGGCGTGGATGTTGCGCAGGATCGTGAGGATCGTGCGTGCGCCCAGTGCGTCGCCTAGCGCGAGCGGCCCGCGCGGATAGCCGAGGCCGAGCGTGACGGCCAGGTCGATGTCGCGCGGCGAGGCGATTTGTTTTTGCGCGATGTCGCAGCCGATGTTCACGATAGTCGCGACGATGCGCTGCGCGACGAAGCCCGTGGAATCGCGGATCACCGTGACCGGCACGCCGTCGGCGGCGAAGAGCGCGTGGCCCGCGTCGCGTGCGGCGCGCGTGGTGGCGGGCGTGGTCATCAGCGTGCGGCGCTTTGCGTCCGCGAGCGGGAACAGCGTGTCGATGGCAACGACGCGGCTCGCGTCGAGCTGCTCCTCGAGCGCGGCGGTGGTGGCGTCGAGCCCGAGCGGGGCGACCACGACGAGCGAGTCGGCGCTGGGCGTGTCGCCTTCGTCGATGGCGACGCCCGCTTTGGCGGCAAGCGCCAGCACGGTCTCGCGCGCTTCGGCATGACGGCGGCTCACCCAGACGCGCGCGGGCAGTGTCGTGGGCGCGGCGGGCTCTTCCGGCGCCTGCTGCTTGCCGTCGACATAGCGATAGAAGCCTTCGCCGCTCTTGCGGCCGACGAGCCCGCCCGCGAGGCGCACGCCGGTGATGGGCGAGGGCGTGAAGCGGGGCTCTTCGTAGAACTGGTGGTAGATCGACTCCATCACGGGATGCGAGACGTCCAGCGCGGTCAGATCCAGCAGCTCGAACGGCCCGAGTCGAAAGCCCGCCTGCTCGCGCATGATGCGGTCGATATCGGCGAAGCCGGCCACGCCTTCGCCGGCCACGCGCAGGCCTTCGGTGTTCATGCCGCGGCCCGCGTGATTGACGATGAAGCCCGGCATGTCCTTCGCGCGCACGGGTGTGTGGCCCATGCGCCGCGCGAGCGCCATGAGCGCGCTGCCGGCGGCGGGGTCGCTGCGCAGGCCGTCGATCACCTCGACCACCTTCATCAGCGGCACGGGGTTGAAGAAGTGATAGCCCGCGACGCGCGAGGGGTCGGTGCAGGCGGCGGCGATTGCCGTGATCGACAACGACGAGGTGTTCGAGGCGAGCAGACACTTGCCGCTCACCACGGTTTCGAGTTCGCGAAAGAGGATGCGCTTGGCGTCCAGGTTCTCGACGATCGCTTCGATCACGAGATCGCAGCCCGCGAGGCCGTCGATCGTATTGGCGCCCGTGATGCACGCGAGCGCGGCTTTGGCGTCCGTCTCGCTGATCTTGCCTTTTGCGGCGAGTTTCGCGAAGGTGTCCGCGAGATATGCGCTGGCGGCTGCAACCGCTTGTGCGTTGGTATCGTAGAGGCGGACCGCGAGGCCCGCCTGCGCGGCAATCTGGGCGATGCCGCGGCCCATTGCGCCGGTACCGACGATACCGATAGTCTCAATATTGAAATGATGTGACGTCATTGGAAGCCTGGCTCCATGATTGACCTAGAATAGCACGGTCGTACAATTTCAAGAAAACGATTCGGCGGGCTCATAACGAACCCCGCTGCTTGCAAGGAGGCTGTGAGAATGATCAAGCTGCATGGTTTCGCGCTCTCGAACTACTACAACAAGGTCAAATTCGTGCTGCTCGAGTATGGCATTCCGTTCGAAGAAGTGATGACGAAGCTTCCGCTCGCCGAGGCGCAACTCGCGCAGTCGGTCACGGGCAAGGTGCCGTTCATCGAGACGGAACACGGCTTTCTGTGCGAGTCGGAAGTGATCGTCGAATATCTGGCGGCCCGCTACCCCGAAAAGCGTATTTTTCCCGCTGATCCCTGGAAGGCCGCGAAGGAGCGCGAACTCATCACGGTGATCGAGACGCATCTGGAACTGGCCGCACGCGAACTGTATGCCGAAGCGTTCTTCGGCGGGACGGTGAGCGAAGAAGTGAAGGCAAGCGTCGAAAAGCGTCTGAACCGTTATATCGCCAGCTTCAAGCGGCTCGCGAAGTTTGCGCCGTATATCGGCGGGGAGCATTTCGGGATTGCGGACATCGTTGCGTTTGCGAGCTTGTCGCTCGTCGGGATGGCAACGCAGAAGGTCTACGGCCGCGACTTTCTCGTTGAGGCCGGCGTGGACTGGAAGTCGTATCTCAAGCTCGTGGGCGAGCGGCCCGCGGCGCAGCGCGTCGCCGCCGAGCGCAAGGCTTACATAGAAGCCAATAGCTGACGAGCGCAAGCCGGCCGCGCTTTCGGCATGGCGGTACTGGTGGTGCGGCGCGCAACATCGGGACACGGACCCACGCCGTGCCGCCTCGCGCGATGCTCGGGAACGCCTTGCCGTTCGCGGATGTATCGCGCGTTCCTTTGCGTCAGAGCCGCGCGAGGCGCTCGAGCGCGGTCGCAAGCGTGCTTTCCTGCTTGGCAAAGCAAAAGCGCACGACGCCCGATTCGTGCGGTTCGTGATAGAACGCAGACACCGGAATGGCCGCCACGCCAATCTCCGCCGTGAGCCACTTCGAGAATTCGGCTTCGGGCAAATCGCTGATCGCCGAATAATCCACGCACTGGAAGTAGGTGCCTTCGCACGGCAGCAACTTGAAGCGCGAATTCGCGAGCCCTGCGCGGAAGAAGTCGCGCTTCTTCTGATAGAACGCGGGCAGCTCCAGATACGGTTTGGGGTCGCGCAGGTAGTGCGCGAGACCCACCTGCATCGGCGTGTTCACGGTGAAGACGTTGAACTGGTGCACCTTGCGGAATTCGGCAGTGAGCGGTGCGGGTGCCGCCACATAGCCGACCTTCCAGCCCGTCACGTGATACGTCTTGCCGAAGCTCGACACGATGAAGCTGCGCGCCGCGAGCTCCGGATAGCGCGCGACGCTCTCGTGCGGCTGGCCGTCGTAGACCATGTGTTCGTAGACTTCGTCGGAGAGGATCAGCACGTTGGTGCCGCGCACGATCTCTTCGAGCTTGCGCATGTCCTCGGCGCGCCACACTGTGCCGGTGGGGTTGTGCGGCGTGTTGATGAGGATGAGGCGCGTCTTCGGCGTGATGGCGGCGGCCAGGCGGTCGAACGGAATCGCATAGTCGGGCGCTTCGAGCGTCACGAACACGGGCTTGCCGCCGGCCAGTTCGATCGACGGCAGATAGCTGTCGTAGGTCGGCTCCACCACGATGACCTCGTCGCCGGGGTGCACCGCGCACAGGATCGCCGTGAGCAGCGCCTGGGTGGCGCCCGCCGTCACGGTGATCTCGGTATTGGCGTCGTAGCGGCGGCCATAGATATTCGCGATCTTTTCCGAGATCGCTTCGCGCAGCGCGGGCATGCCGGCCATTGGCGGGTATTGGTTGTGGCCGTCCCGCATGGCTTGGGCGACCGCGTCCACGATGCGCGAATCGCAGTCGAAATCGGGAAAGCCCTGGCCCAGGTTCACCGCGCCCCTTTCGGCGGCGAGCGCGCTCATCACCGTAAAGATCGTCGTGCCGACGTCGGGCAGGCGCGAGGGGAAAGAGGGCGAGGGCAGCGGAGTTTGCGACGGGTCTTGAGAGAGATGCGGTGCGTTCATGGCGCTTGCGGAAGGAAGACGGTGGAACGGGAAAGCTCGATTGTAGGCAAATCGGCCGGGCTGCGGGCGGTTGGGCTACTGGCCCCCGGATTGCGGGTTGCGCACCTGCCGGGTACTTGCCCGGCAAGCGGCGCGCCGGGCTAGGCCGTCGGGACTTCGACGGCGGCAAGCCCGTTTTCGGTGACGAAGGCGTCGGGCGTGCCGATACGAAAGCCGAAATCGCGTGCGATGCGCTTCGCGAGCTTGAGCACCGCACGGTCCTTCGATACGAGCCATGCAGCGCCGCTCGCGCGCGCGAGCTCGAGGAACTTCTGGTCGTCGCGGTCGCGGCATTGAGGCAGCGCACGGGCATCGGCGGGCAGCGCCGGCGGCTCGATCTGGCGCACGAGCGTTGCCAGCGTGGCGAGCGCAGCCGCTTTGTCGCTGCCCCGGCCCTGGAATTGCGGGTAGTCCAGCACGTGCGCGAGTTCGGCGTGGCAGCGTGCGTCGATCAGTGCCACGAGGGCGCCGCGTTCGAGCGCGCCGCGAATGGGGTGCGTATGCGGATCGTCGAACACGAGAATGTCGAGCCACACATTCGAATCGAGCACCACGGCGAGCGCATTTTGTGCGCCGGTCGCGTGGGAATCGGGGTGGGCGCCGTCTGGGGGCGTTAATGGAGACGTCAATGGGGGCGTAGGGCCGGTCATTCGTGAATTCGCTACAATCGGGCTTTCGCCTTTGAACATCGGCACGCTCGTGCCTGCAAGCCTCTATGATAATCGTTCTGTCGCCGGCCAAATCTCTCGACTATGACACGCCGGCGCACATCGAAACCCACACCATCCCCGATTTCGTCGACGACGCAGCCGAACTGATCGATGGCTTGCGCCGTCTTTCTCCGCACCAGATCGGCTCGCTCATGAGCATCTCGGACCCGCTCGCGCGCCTGAACTTCCAGCGCTACGCCGACTGGTCGACGCACTTTAGCCAGACCAACGCGAAGCAGGCCGTGCTCGCGTTCAACGGCGACGTGTACGAGGGCTTCGACGCCAGGTCGCTCACTCACGCCGACCTCGACTACGCGCAACAGCACGTGCGCGTGCTTTCGGGCCTGTACGGCGTGCTGCGTCCGCTCGACTTGCTGCAGCCTTACCGGCTGGAAATGGGCACGCGCTTCGAGAATGCGCGCGGCAAGGATCTTTACGCATTCTGGGGCGAGCACATTACGCATGCGCTCAATGCGCAACTCGAGCTCAACCAGGAAAAAACGGCGAAGGGTGCGCGCGTGCTGGTGAACTGTGCCTCGAACGAGTACTTCAAGGCGGTGAAGCCGAAGCAGCTCACGGCGCCCATCATCACGCCCGTTTTCGAAGACTGGAAGGGCGGCCGCTACAAGATCATCAGCTTCCACGCGAAGCGCGCGCGCGGGCTGATGGCGCGCTATGCGGTCGAGAACCGCATCGCCGAGCCCGAGGCGCTCAAGGGCTTCGATATGGAAGGCTATGCATTCGATGCACAGGCATCGAATGATTCGACCTATGTGTTCCGCCGGCGTTTGGCCGACTAAGCAGGACCAGGCGGCGCTTGTGCCGTGTGGATTGCTGACCCAGCGAAGGATAGAGACATGACGATTTCCATTTCCAGCCAGTTCGACGCGGGCGCGATCGAAGTGCTTTCGTGCGAGCAAGCCGACAACATCCGTTTGCGCGTGCGCGCCGACAATCAATCGGATTTCGCGCAGTGGTTCTATTTCCGTCTCACTGGCGGACGTGGCGAGCGTTGCGTGATGACGTTCGAGAACGGCTCGGCGTGCGCGTTCCCCGAAGGCTGGCGTAACTACCAGGCCGTGGCGAGCTACGACCGCGTGAACTGGTTCCGCGTGCCGACCTCATACGACGGCAAAGCGTTCACCATCGACCATACGCCCGACTTCGACAGTATCTACTACGCGTATTTCGAGCCGTACAGCGAGGAGCGCCATTCCGAATTCCTCGG
>JAITTX010000276.1 GCA_031286755.1 Paraburkholderia sp. | reverse complement strand
TCTCCGTCCTGTCTTGCAAGTGCTTCGTCACCCCAATAGATCGCGTAGTCATCGGCCGCACTTCCGGTCTGGACGCGCGGCAACGTCCCGGTCGAATCGAGACAACCCGCCTCAATGCGACCGTCCGCCATTTGTACGTAGTAGGGGTAGCCTTCCAGGCGGCCTCGCCCTATGCCCCGCACCTGTTCATCAAACGCGCCTGTCACGATAGTAGAGACGCCACCGCACACCGTTCGGCTGGACGCGACCTTGCCAGGAGATTCGGCCTTGTCATCACACCAGAACTCGCCCGCAAGCTTTGCGACAATTCGGGGCGGCGTCGGACAATTGCAAAGAACAATGTCGCCGTCGGCAGCGGTTTCACCCATGAACTCGATGCGGCGGGGGCCGCCAGCCTTGGCAATTACGCCCGTATTCTTGCAGGCTTCGCAGTACGCTTTACCGCCGATCAGTGCGACCTGGCGGCTTGCATCATCACCGAGCGTGAATACCGGACCGGCATAGGAAAGGATTTCGCCGCCGTTCTCGAGTCGATCGCCGACCACTGCAATTCTGCGCATCATGTCGACGTCTCCTGTCGCTTTGCGATCTCCTCACCCCGCCAATATATGGATGGGCGCTCTCGGGCGTTGCATGGAATCCTTTGCGCTGTAGCCATTCTGAATGCGTAGGTCGTTATCTTTCCAGTCTTGTCTGACATTCCAGTTTTCCTCCTGACGTGGACTTTCGCAGGCGTTGATTCGGTCTATCGAATACCATCTGCGCCTTCGGGGCCGCAGCCCCTCGAACCGAGCGGCTGCACCAACATCAGGTTCGAGAAAGTCAAGAGAAGTGGAAATCAGAAAAAGCCGAAGTCGTCCAGATCCCCCCGAGAACGTGATGCATCGCAAGTACGATGCAGCGCATAACGAAAAAGCCGCCACGCTTGCGCGCGGCGGCCTTCGTTCAAGCCCCTCCAATCAAGGCTCCAGATTCAACCCAGCCCGCCCATCATCATGTACTTCGTTTCGAGGTACTCATCGAGCCCGTACTTCGAGCCCTCGCGCCCGAGCCCCGATTCCTTCACGCCGCCGAACGGCGCGACCTCCGTCGAAATGATGCCCTCGTTGATGCCCACCATGCCGCTTTCCAGCGCCCCCGCCACGCGCCACACGCGGCCGATGTCGCGCGCGTAGAAGTACGCGGAGAGTCCGAAGTCGGTATCGTTGGCCGCCCGGATGGCCTCCTCTTCCGTCTCGAAGCGGAACACCGCCGCCACGGGGCCGAAGGTCTCCTCGTTCGCGAGCAGCATGCCGCCGTGCGCGCCGGTGATGATGGTGGGCTCGTAGAACGTGCCGCCCAGCGCATGCCCGCTGCCGCCGCACACGATGGCGCCGCCCTTCTCGCGCGCATCGCTCACGTGCGCTTCCACCTTGCGCAACGCCGCGGCGTTGATGAGCGGCCCTTGCGTCGCGCCCGGCTCCATGCCGTTCGCCACGCGCAGCTTGCGCACCGCCGCCGCGAGCTTTTCGACGAACGCGTCGTGCACGCCCGACTGCACGTAGAAGCGGTTCACGCAAACGCAGGTCTGCCCGGTGTTGCGGAACTTCGAAGCCATCGCGCCTTCCACGGCGGCATCGAGATCGGCGTCGTCGAACACGATGAACGGCGCGTTGCCGCCCAGTTCGAGCGAGACCTTCTTCACGCTGTCCGCGGCGGCGCGCATGAGCAGCTTGCCCACGCGCGTCGAGCCCGTAAACGAGATCTTGCGCACGGCTTTCGCTGCCATCAGCGTGTCGCCGATCGCCGGCGCGTCGCCCGACACCACATTGAACACGCCGCGCGGAATGCCCGCCTCCGCGGCCAGCACCGCGAGTGCATACGCACTAAGCGGCGTCTCCTCGGACGGCTTGAGCACCATCGTGCAGCCAGCCGCCAGCGCGGGGCCCGCCTTGCGCGTGACCATCGCGAGCGGGAAGTTCCACGGCGTGATCGCGCCGACCACGCCCACCGGCTCCTTCGTCACGACGATGCGCGCGCCCGGCTTCGGCGCGGGGATCACGTCGCCATAGGCGCGCCGCGCTTCCTCCGCGAACCACGTGAGGAAGCTCGCCGCATAGCCCACCTCGCCGAGCGCCTCCGCATAGGGCTTGCCCTGCTCGGCGGTCATGATGCGCGCCAGGTCCTCGCGATGTGCGAGCATCAGCTCGCCCCAGCGGCGCACCGGCGCGGCGCGCTCGGCGGCCGTGGCGTCGCGCCACGCGGGGAACGCCTGTGTTGCCGCGGCCACCGCCTGCAGGGTCTCGCGCGCGCCGGCGCGCGCGACTTCCGCCAGCGCGGCGCCGCTGGCCGGATCGAATACCGTGTAGGTGGCGTCGCCCGCCACCCATTCTCCGTCGATGAAATTCGACGTGCGCCACAGGCGCGTTTCGCTCAGGCCGCCGATCATGCTGCGATCTCCAGGCGGCGCGCCGCGCGCGCCATGCGCGGGATGCGCGCCGTCACGTAGTCGTTGATCAGGTCGCACGGCGTGTAGTTGCGATCTAGCTCGTAGAGCTCACCCGCATCGAGCTGCATGTCGAGCGCGGCGAGCGCGCTCTCGAACTGCGCCACCGTGTCGGCGCCCACCAGCATCGATGCCACGCCGGGGCGGCCCAGCACCCACGCCTGCGCGATCTGCGCGCACGAGACGCCGCGCGCCTCGGCGACTTCGGCCACCGAGCGGGCGATCTCGCGCGACGCTTCGTCGTCGTACATCTGCACGGTGAAGAAGTCGGTCTGGTTGCGCACCGACTTCGCGTCGCCCGAAAGCAGGCCGCGCGCGAGCGGGCTGAACACCGAGACGCCCACGCCCTGATCCTGGCAGAACGGAATCATCTCGCGCTCTTCCTCGCGGTACGCGCAGTTCAACTGCAACTGCATGTTGATCGGGCGCGCGAAGTTATAGCGCTCGCAGGCCTGCAGGATCTTCGCGAATTGCCACGTGAACATGGTCGAGACGCCGATATAACGCGCCTTGCCCGCGCGCACGATGTCGTTGAGCGCGTCCATGGTTTCCTCGACGGGCGTGTGCACGTCGAAGTAGTGGAGCATGTAGACATCGACATAATCGGTCTGCAGGCGGCGCAGCGAGCCGTCGATGCCGTCCATGATGTGCTTGCGCGAATGGCCCTGGTTATTGACGCCGTTGCCGATGGGATAGCCCACCTTGGTCGTGAGCACGAGCTCGTCGCGCTTCGCGATGCGGCGCACGATGCGCCCGACCACTTCCTCGCCCACGCCGGTCGAATAAAAATCGGCGAGGTCGATGAAGTTCACGCCCGCTTCGAGCGCGCGGCGCACGATCGGCTCGCTCTGTTCTTCGTTGTAGATCCACGGCTTCCAGTCGGGCGTGCCCATGTTCATCGTGCCGAGGCACAGGCGCGACACTTTCAGGCCCGAGCGGCCGAGTTGCACGTATTGCATCGTAGTCACCTGTAACGGTAGGCGCGGCTCAGGCCGCTTTGGCCTTGGGCGTATAGAACGGATTGCTGATCTGGTCTTTGAGCTTCGCGACGTCGTGCAGCGCGGGCAGCCCGTTCATGGCGGCGCGAATCGCGGTCCGGCAGGCTGCGTAGTTGTTCTCGTAGACGGCGTCGAGGTCGTCGCACGACCAGTTCACCCAGTTCGCGGTGACGATGCACCACTCGTTCTCCGCCTCGGGCGGCAGCGTGCCGTCGAGCATCGCCTCGGTCACGGCCTTCGCGATGGCGGCCTGCGAGGCGCCCCACGTGGCGTTGCCATGCAGGTCGCCGCGAATGTCGGCCTTGTTCACGTAGAGCGTGGCCGGCTTGACCGGCACGTTGGGCTGCGCCACCACCATGAAGGGCACATGGCCCTGCGAAGGCGAGGCCAGGCTGTTCGTGAACGCCTGGCCTACCGGGCCGCTGCGCGGGCCGATCATGATGTTGATGTGGGCGGCGTTTACGCCGGGTCCGGCGAAACCCTCACCGATATACACTTCCAGGGCTTTCATGTCTGGCTCCGTCTCTCATATTGCTGGTTTCGTTGGTGCATTCTTTGGTGCATCGCAGCGCGGCGCGTCATGCCTGCACCGCGCGCCGGAACGAATTGCAGCACACGCGCCTGGCGCCCAAAAGCTATGAAATCTCATGGGGGCATGACGCGGATTCATTGGCATGAGATCAGGTAATGCGTCGATGACTTTTCGTTGCTTCGCAACCCAAAATGCTGCCGTTAGACTCTGTTCGCGTTGATTCAGAAAAACACGCCGGCGCACACGCCTGGCGATACGGTGGAGACACGACATGAGACGTATCACACGCTCCGGCGCGCGCTTGAATGTTCTTTCCGGCGCGCTTTCCAATGTTCGTTCCGTTACCCGACTTGCCGCCGCGCTCGCCCTCGCCTGCGCCGCGACGAGCAGCTTCGCCGCGCCCGGCTGGTGCGAATCGGGCAAGACCGTGAAGCTCGCGCAGATCACCTGGGAAAGCGGCGCGCTCATGACCGAAATGGTCCGCACCGTGCTGGAAAAGGGCCTGGGCTGCAAAACCGAAGTCATACCCGGCGCCACGGCCGCCACCGAAACCGCGCTTTCGAAAAACGACCTGCAGGTATGGGCCGAGCACTGGACGGGCCGCAGCCCGATCGTGGCCCGCGCGCTCCAGGACGGCAGCGTGAAGCTCGTGGGCGAGCTGATCCCGGGCGGCGACAAGGAAGGCTGGTACGTGCCCGACTACGTCATCAACGGCGATGCGAAACGCGGCATCAAGCCGGTCGCGCCGCAACTGCGCTCCATCGCGCAACTGCCGCAATACAAGAACCTGTTCGCCGACGACGAAGAGCCCGGCTAGGGCCGCTTCTACAACTGCCCCGCGGGCTGGGACTGCGAGCGCTTCAACAACCGGCTGCTGTCCGCCTACAAGCTCGGCGACGACTACACCAACGTCCGCCCCGGCACCGGCGGCGCGCTCGACGCGGCCATCGCCTCGGCTTACGAGCGCGGCAAGCCCATCCTCTTCTACTACTGGCAGCCGGCCGGCCTGATGGCGAAGTACCGCTTCGTGCAGCTACAGGGCGCGCCGTACTCGGACGCCTGCTGGAACACCATCACCGCTCCGAAGGGCACGCCCTGCGCCTCGGCCTTCAAGGTCTCGCATCTGAAGATCGCGGTGTC
>JAITTX010000272.1 GCA_031286755.1 Paraburkholderia sp. | reverse complement strand
TCGAGGAATTCTTCGATGTCGAGGTGCCACGACTCCAGGTACGCGCACACCGCGCCCTTGCGCTTGCCGCCCTGGTTCACGGCCACGGCCGTGTCGTTCACGACCTTCAGGAACGGCACGACGCCTTGCGACTTGCCGTTGGTGCCCTTGATGTGCGAGCCGAGCGCGCGCACGCGCGTCCAGTCGTTGCCCAGACCGCCCGCAAACTTCGAGAGCAGCGCGTTGTCCTTGAGCGCCTCGTAGATGCCATCGAGGTCGTCGGCAACCGGCGTGTGGTAGCACGACGAGAGTTGCGAGCGGTGCGTGCCCGAGTTGAACAGCGTGGGCGTCGACGACATGAAGTCGAACGACGAGAGCACGTTGTAGAACTCGATCGCGCGCGCTTCGCGGTCGATCTCGTTGAGCGAGAGGCCCATCGCGACGCGCATGAAGAATGCCTGCGGCATCTCGATGCGCGTGCCGTGCACGTGCAGGAAGTAGCGGTCGTAGAGCGTTTGCAGGCCGAGGTAGCCGAACTGCAGGTCGCGGCTCGCGTCGAGCGCGTTACCGAGGCGCTTCAGGTCGAACTGCTGGAGCTTGTCATCGAGCAGGCCGGCTTCGACGCCGCGCTTGATGAACTGCGGGAAATACTCGGCGTAGCGCCAGCCCATGTCGGCTTGCGTCACTTCCTCTTCGAGAATTTCGCGACGGATCGTGTGCAGCAGAATGCGCGAGGTGACCTGGCTGTACGCCGGATCCTTCTCGATCATCGTGCGTGCGGCGAGGATGGCCGAGTCGTAGACCTGCGACATCGGCACGCCGTCGTAGAGGTTCTTCACCGTTTCCGCGACGATCGGGTCCGGGTTTACCGCATCGCCGAGACCATCACAGGCGGAGACGATCAGCGCGCGCAGGGCGTGCATGTCGAGCGGACGCGTCACGCCGTTGTCGGTGACATTGATGCCGGGCGCTGCCGCCGCCGCTTCGGGCGCGTGCGCACGTTCCTGGTTGCGCTTCTCGCGATACAGCACGTAGGCGCGCGCGACGTTGTGCTCGCCGCCGCGCATGAGCGCGAGCTCGACCTGATCCTGGATGTCTTCGATGTGGAACGTGCCGCCGTTCGGGCGGCTGCGCACGAGCGCGCGCACGACGTTCTGCGTGAGCTGCTCGACGAGTTCGCGAACGCGCGCCGAAGCCGCACCCTGCCCGCCATTGACGGCCAGGAATGCCTTGGTCATCGCAAGGTTGATCTTCGACGGCTCGAAGCCCACAACGCTGCCATTACGGCGGATCACCTTGTGGTCGGCGAACTGCGTCGCGCTGGCCTGGCCGTCCTGCGGCTGACCACCCAGCGTGCGCGCGGCAGGCGCGCCTTCGTACTGGGTCGAGACGTTATCGGTCGTTTGCATGTGCAAAGCTCCTGGTCCTGGAAATGTGCGAAGGGATTTCGCGAATTAAAACGGGCGCCGCGCCCCCGTGTGCGCGGACGATTGGGCGGAGAAGAAAAGCCAGCCTGGCGAGGCTGCCGGATGCGGCAAGGCAGATGAATCACGCAATGCTTCTGTCTTCATCGTGGATGCCGCGATCATTGGCTGTACCTTTTCTCTCGATTGCAGCCGGTGCGCCGGTTTCCCGGCTAGCCGCACTGCACAAGTTTTCTATGCCGCTAATGCGTGCGGCGCCATGCTCGTCAGAGCGGGGCGCCGCAGAACAACACAACATATGGTGTAAGGCCGTGCTTCGGGTACGAAGTATAGTGGAAGTTGCGAGACGGTCAACGGCTAAATTTGCTGTTGAAAGCCTTGACAACGAGGGCTCCGGCGCGAAGCCCAGACGGCACGGGCATTCGGGCGAAACGTCAATTTGCGTGCGTCAGAAAATCCATGCGCGACGCTACGATTAGCGCGCGCTCGGGAGTTCCGTTTAGTTGCGCTTCGAGGCGTCACGAGTCACGACGACGCTCCGCGCTCGTCGTGCGCGCCGTTCGCCATGCGCGAGTGGATGTAGGGAAAGAAAGCGTCGCCGAGTTGCGTCTCGCGCTGCAAGCGCGCCCAGTCGAAATGCGGGCCGGGATCGGTTTTCCGGCCGGGCGCGATATCCGAGTGTCCCGCTAGCGCGTCGATCGGATAGTGCGCCGCCAGCGCCTTGACGAGCGGAGCGAGCGTCGCATATTGCGCGGGCTCAAACGCGCGCGTGTCGCTGCCCTCGAGTTCGATGCCGATCGAGAAGTCATTGCAGCGCTCGCGCCCGAAGAAGCTGGACAGCCCCGCGTGCCACGCACGCTCGGCGCACGAGACGAACTGCTCGAGCGTGCCGTCGCGATGGATCACGAAGTGCGCGGAGACACGCACGCCGCGCAGATGCGCATCGAAATACGGATGCGCGTTGCAATCGAGCCGGTTGAGGAACAGATCGGCGATCTCGGGACCGCCAAAGGTATCCGGCGGCAGGCTGATGTTGTGCACGACGATCAGCGTGGGCACCGCGCCCGCGGGACGCGCCTCGAAGTTGGGCGTGGGCAGATGGCACGCCCCGGCAACCCAGCCCTGCGCATCGACTTCGAACCTGGGCAGCCCGGACGGCGAGGCCACGCTCATCGCGCGGGACGGTCCTGGCGGGTCTTGCGTGCGTCGTATGCGCGCGCGTGCTCGGCGCAGCAGAAGGTTTGCGTGCCCACGCTCACAGACTCGCTGCGCGGCGCATGAACGCCGCACTCGGCGCAGCAGACCATCGGCTCGGGCAACGCGCCGCCTCTGCCCGCATTGCCAGCCGCGTTGCCGGCATTGCCGGGAGAAGCGCCTGGACCATGCGTGCCGAAAGGACCCCCTGCGGCGCCAGGCCCGCCCTGCCTCGGATCGGCGCCGGAGCGCGAATGCTGCGAATTGCGCAGCGACTTGAAGAACCACTGTCCGACGATGAACAGCAGGATCAGGAGAAGAATCTGTCTCATGGAATCTGCGTGTGAATCTATACGCCAATGGCGAGGCAATACGCCTCGCGTCAGACGACGGGACGGTGCAACAGCACCTCGAATACGAAGCGGCTGCCCACATAGGCGAGCAGGAGCGCGACGAACGACGCGATCACCCAGCGCAGCGCAGCGCGGCCACGCCAGCCGGAGATCTTGCGCGCGGTGAGCAGCGAGCCGAACATCAGCCACGAAAGAATCGCGAACACGGTCTTGTGATCGAGAGAGAGCGGCCGGTCGATCAACTGCTCGCTGAACACGATGCCCGAGACCAGGGTGGCCGTGAGCAGCACGAAGCCCGCGCCGATCAGACGGAACAGCAGCTTCTCCATCGTGAGGAGCGGCGGCAGCGTCTCGATCCAGTTCGAGAGCCATCCGCCTCCGCGATGAGTGCCGGCATTGCCGCCGTTGCGCTGAAAACCCGCGCCCTTGAGCGCATGCAAACGGCGCTCGACCGCGAGCATCAGCACCGCGTGCAGCGCCGCGATCGCGAAAAGCCCGTAGGCAATATTGGCGATGACGAAATGCAGCTTGAACATGGGCGCGGCCGCGTACGGCAGCACGCGCACGCCGCCGAACACGAGCGGCAGGATCGACGCCACCGCGGCCAGTGGCAGCAGCAGCAAACGCAGTCCGTCGAGCGCGAAGAAAAAGCTCTCGATCCAGTAGATCCCCGCGCCGAGCCAGAACATCGCCGACAACGCAAACGCGAAGCCGAACACCATTTCGTGGGCGGGGAAGATCGTCATGTGCAGCAGCACGCCATGCGCCGCAAGCGCGACGAAGAGCAGCGCGCGAGAAAGCGGGCCGAAACCACGCGTGCGCGAGACGCCATCATCCGAACCGCCCAAACCACCGGAAACGCCCGGCGCACCCGCGGCCACCGTCACGGGGACGGGCGGCACGCCGCCAAAGAGCGGCGCCACGCTCGCGCGGCGCAATGCCCGCCAGTCGGCGGCACACAAACCGCCGTACAGGAGCACGGTGAGGGCATACAGTACAATATCCATGTTCGAAGTTTACTATAGGCCCCCTCTCCACGCCGGATCGCGACGAATCCCCGCTGATTCCCGCTTCCGCGCGCGTGCACCGGGCCGCACTGCTCACCGCTCCCCATGCTCGACAATCTCACCCAACGGATGGCGCGCGTCGTTAAGACGCTGCGCGGCGAGGCCCGGCTGACCGAGGCCAATACGCAGGAAATGCTGCGCGAGGTGCGCCTCGCGCTGCTGGAAGCGGACGTGGCGCTGCCCGTCGTACGCGAGTTCATCGCCAAGGTGAAGGAAAAAGCGCTCGGCGAGGAAGTGATCGCCAGCCTCTCGCCGGGCCAGGCGCTCGTCGGCGTGGTGCAGCGCGAGTTGACCGCCGTGATCGGCGGCGACTACGAAGGCAAGGCCGCCGAACTCGAGCTCGCCGTCACGCCGCCCGCAGTCATCCTGATGGCGGGCCTGCAAGGCGCCGGTAAAACCACCACGGTCGGCAAGCTCGCCAAGCTCCTGCGCGAAAAGTACAAGAAGAAAGTTCTCACCGTTTCCTGCGACGTCTATCGCCCTGCCGCCATCGCGCAGTTGAAGACGGTGACAGAACAAGTCGGCGCCGACTTCTTCCCCTCGCAGCCCGATCAAAAGCCCGTCGACATCGCCGCCGCGGCCGTCGACTGGGCCAAGCGCCATTACCACGACGTGCTGCTCGTCGACACGGCCGGCCGCCTCGGCATCGACGAGGCGATGATGAGCGAAATCACCGCGCTGCACGCCTCGCTCAAGCCGGCCGAAACGCTCTTCGTGGTGGACGCCATGCTCGGCCAGGACGCGGTTAACACCGCGAAGGCGTTCAACGACGCCCTGCCGCTCACCGGCGTCGTGCTCACCAAGCTCGACGGCGACTCGCGCGGCGGTGCGGCGCTTTCCGTGCGCCACATCACGGGCAAGCCAATCAAGTTTGTCGGCGTCGCGGAAAAGCTCGACGGCCTCGAAGTGTTCTATCCGGAGCGCATGGCGAACCGGATCCTCGGCATGGGCGACATTCTCGCGCTCGTCGAGGAAGCGCAGCGCGGCGTGGACGTGCAGGCCGCGCAAAAGCTTGCCGACAAGGTCAAGAAAGGCGGCGACTTCGACCTCAACGACTTCCGCGCGCAGCTTTCGCAAATGAAGAACATGGGCGGCCTCTCGTCGCTCATGGACAAGCTGCCCGCGCAATTCCAGCAGGCCGCCTCGGGCGCCGACATGGGCCAGGCCGAAAAGCAGCTGCGCCGCATGGAGGGCATCATCAACTCGATGACGGCCGCCGAGCGCGCCAAGCCGGATCTCATCAAGGCCACGCGCAAGCGCCGCATTGCGGCGGGCGCGGGCGTGCAGGTTCAGGAGGTGAACCGCATGCTCAACCAGTACGACCAGATGCGCACCATGATGAAGAAGTTGAAGGGCGGCAATCTGCAGAAGATGATGCGCGGCATGAAGGGCATGATGCCCGGCATGCGTTGATGGAAAACAGCTACAGCCACCGCCACACACCCAAGTCATGAATCGCGAAGAAGCCCTTCACATTTTCCGCCACTCCGAAGAGATCGTTACGGAGGGCGAAGTCAATGCGTCGATCGGCCGGATGGCCGAAGCCATCCGCGCCGAGGTCAGCGAGGACTTTCCGCTCGTGCTGTCGGTGATGGGCGGCGCCGCCGTGTTCACCGGCATGCTGCTGCCGCATCTCGACTTCCCGCTCGAGTTCGACTACATCCACCTCACGCGCTATCGCAACGCCATCAAGGGCAGTGCGGAGATGCAATGGCGCGTGGCGCCGCGCGAGTCGGTGAAAGACCGCGTCGTGCTCGTGCTCGACGACATTCTCGACGAAGGCGAGACCATGGCCGCGATCCGCGACCGCATCATGGACATGGGCGCCAAGCGTTTCCTCTCGGCCGTGCTGTGCGAGAAGATTCTCTCGAAGGCCAAGCCGCTGCATCCCGATTACTGCGGCTTTTCGGTGCCGGACCGCTATGTGTTCGGCTGCGGCATGGACGCCAAAGGCTATTGGCGCAATCTGCCAACCATCCGTGCGTTGACCGAAGGCGCCTGACGAGACACACGAAAGGAACGGCATCGGGGGCGACATCGGCGTCCCGCCGCCCTCCTTGCAGCACCATGAAAAAAGCAGCCCGCGGGCTGCTTTTTTTGCGCCTTCAACGCAGGCAACGGCGTCAGCGTCAGAGGTGATGCACGAACGAGCTGATCCCAGCGAGGATCATCTCCACCGAAATCGCCACGAGCACGAGGCCCATCAACCGCTCGAAAGCCGTCACCACGCGCTCGCCGAGCCACTGCTGGATGCGCTCGGCAAGCACCAGCACCACCGCGCAGATCGCCATCGTCACGACCAGCGCGCCGATCCACTCGAACAGCTTGCCCGGCGCCTGCGAGGTGAGCAGCATGACCGTGGCGAGCGCCGACGGCCCCGCGAGCGCGGGGATCGCAAGCGGTACGATGAGCGGCTCGCCGCCCTTGTCGCCGCCGCCGAAAGGGCCACCAGGATGCGGAAAGATCATGCGCAGCGCGATCAGGAACAGCACGATGCCGCCGCCGATGCGCAGCGACGTGTCCGTGAGCCCCATCATCCTCAGGAAGGCATTGCCGGCCACCATGAAGATGAGCAGGATCACGAACGCGATCGCCACTTCGCGCAGGATCACGATCGCCCGGCGCTCCCGCGCCACGTGATGCAGACACCCGATGAAAAGCGGGATGTTGCCGAGCGGATCGGTGATGAGCAACAACAGGACCGTCGCGGACAGGAAGCTGTACTCCACGCTCGCAACGCTCCTTTGGCTCAGTTGGCGATAGACATCGACTCGGACCGGGTCGCGTCAGACCGGGTCGCGTCAGACCGCGAGCGCGGCCTGGATCTTCTGCACCACTGACTGCGCGGCCGCTTCGGCCGGCAGCAGCGTCGCTTCGGTGTCGCGGCGGCCCTGGTACTCGATCTTGCCTTCCTTCAAGCCGCGCTCGCCGATCACGAGACGATGCGGCACGCCAATCAGCTCCCAGTCGGCGAACATCACGCCCGGACGCTCGCCACGGTCGTCGATGATCACGTCCACGCCGGCCTTCAGCAGTTCGTCGTAGACACGCTCGGCGTGCTCGCGCACGAGCTCGCTGCGGTCCATGCCCATCGGGCACACGACCACCTGGAACGGCGCGATCGACTCAGGCCAGATAATGCCCTTCTCGTCGAAGTTCTGCTCGATCGCCGCACCCAGGATACGCGTGATGCCGATGCCGTAGCAGCCCATCTGCATGGGTGCGGGCTTGCCGTTCTCGGCCAGGCAGGTCGCACCCATTGAGTCGGAGTACTTGGTGCCGAGCTGGAACACGTGACCCACTTCGATGCCACGGCAGATGTCGAGCACGCCCTTGCCGTCCGGCGAGGGATCGCCCTTCTTCACGTTGCGGATGTCGGCGACGACGGGCTCCGGCAAATCGCGGCCCCAGTTCACGCCCGTGGTGTGGAAGTCCACTTCGTTCGAACCCACCACGAAATCGCTCATATTCGCGACCGTGCGGTCGGCAACCACCTTCACGGGCTTCTTCGTGTTCAGCGGTCCGAGGTAGCCCGGCGGCGTGCCGAACCACTCGACGATCTCGGCTTCGGTCGCGAAGCGAAAGCCCGCCAGACCTTCGAGCTTGGCCGCCTTGATCTCGTTCAGATCGTGGTCGCCGCGCAGCATCAGCAGCCAGATCGTGGGCTCGGCGCCTTCGTTGTCCGTTGCCAGGATAATCGACTTGATCGTGCTTTCGAGCGGAATGCCGAGCAGTTCGGCCACCGCCTCGCACTTGGCCGCGCCAGGCGTGGGCGTCTTCGTGAGCGGCTGCTGGGGCGCGGCACGCTCCGCAATAAGCGGCAGCGCTTCAGCCGCTTCGACGTTGGCCGCGAATTCCGAAGTCGGGCAGTAAGCGATGTCGTCTTCGCCGGTTTCCGCGATCACGTGGAATTCGTGCGAGCCGCTGCCGCCGATCGAACCGTTGTCGGCCGCGACCGCGCGGAAATGCAGGCCCAGACGCGTGAAAATGCGCACGTACGCGTCGTACATCTTCTGGTACGAGAGCTTCAGGCCGTCGATGTCTTTATCGAACGAATACGCGTCCTTCATGATGAACTCGCGGCCGCGCATCACGCCAAAACGGGGACGGATTTCGTCGCGAAACTTCGTCTGGACCTGATAAAAATTCACCGGCAGCTGGCGATAGCTCTTGATCTGGCCGCGCGCGATGTCGGTGACGACCTCCTCGTGCGTCGGCCCCATCACGAAATCGCTCTGCTTGCGGTCCTTGAAGCGCAGCAGTTCCGGCCCGTATTGCTCCCAGCGCCCCGACTCCTGCCAGAGTTCGGCCGGCTGCACGGCCGGCATGAGCAGCTCGATCGCGCCGGCGCGGTTCATTTCCTCGCGCACGATCTGCTCGACCTTGCGGATCGAGCGCAGGCCGATCGGCAGATAGTTGTAGATGCCGCCCGCAACGCGACGGATCATGCCCGCGCGGACCATCAACTTGTGGCTGACGATTTCGGCGTCAGCCGGCGCTTCCTTCAGGGTGCCGATAAAGAAACGGGAGGCTTTCATTCAGAGTTTTCCAAAGGCGGCGGCCCGACGACAGGCCGCCCGAAAGAGTCCAACGGTGGAGTTCACAGACCCGACATTATGACAACGCCCCGTGCGCCGCGCGGATGACATCGAACGACCTTGCGGCCAACGCAGTTTGCGTATGCCGGGCAAATCGGACCAATGTTCCGGCGCTCGGGTGCGGAAGGGCCGTTATCTGTTTATAATCAAAGCAATTTTAAAGGATTCGAAGGTGGTTGTATGCTGGATCGTGAGGGGTTTCGCCCGAACGTCGGCATCATCCTCTTGAACGCGCGAAACGAGGTGTTTTGGGGCAAACGGTTACGCGAACATTCCTGGCAGTTTCCGCAAGGGGGCATCAAATATGGTGAGACCCCCATGCAGGCGATGTATCGGGAGTTGCACGAAGAAACCGGTCTGCATCCGGAGCACGTCAAGATCATCGGTCGCACGCGCGACTGGTTGCGTTATGAGGTGCCGGACAAGTTCATCAAGCGCGAAGTGCGCGGCCATTATCGCGGTCAGAAACAGATCTGGTTTCTGCTGCGCATGGTCGGGCGCGACTGCGATATCTGCCTGCGGGCGACGGAGCATCCCGAGTTCGATGCGTGGCGCTGGAACGAATACTGGGTGCCGCTCGAAGCGGTCATCGAGTTCAAGCGCGACGTCTATCAGCTCGCGCTGACCGAGCTTTCGCGCTTCCTGCGGCGCCCGGCCATGCCGCGCGCCGCGCGTGGCGGCGGCGTGCATGGCCAGGAGGTGCGCTACCCGC
>JAITTX010000220.1 GCA_031286755.1 Paraburkholderia sp. | reverse complement strand
CGCACGCGCTGGCGAACGTCGTCGCGCTCGAAGAAGCCCTCGCTCACGAGCGAGAGATCCTCGGCGGACTTGCCCGCGAAGAATTCGGAGAGATGCACGCGATCATAAGCGGGACGCGGCTCTTCGCAGAGCACCGTCACGCGCACGTCGAGCGCGCTTTGCCTGGCGTCGGCGAGCACGCACTCCAGAAATTTATGGCCCACCATGCCGTGACCAATGACGACCACGTCCAGACCGTTCACTGCGAGCGTTGATTGCGTCATGCCTGTACACCCTGCCAATAAAAAGGCGTCCCGCGAATCCGGCTCGCGAGGAGCCAGACTCGGGGGACGCCGTTGCCCTGAGATTCAATCTGTTTGCACTGCCATGCTGCAACATCGCAGCCGGATCGCCGGCCGCCGGATCGCCGTTGATCCTGTTCGCGAATCGTTACGCAAACACCATGCCAGTTCGCGAGAAATCGCTGGGAGCCCCACCGGACTTGGCATACGCGAATTTTCGGCCAACCCGCGTCGCGCGACGGGCCTGTGCTTCGTGATGCGGCCCGGCACAAGTTTGGTGCCGTGCAGCACGCTCACTGTGCGCTTTCGGTGCGCCACCACGATGCATTCGCCGACTTTGTCAATCGGTGCGCGCCCCGCCGATGCGCATGCGCGCGCCACGCCGCCGGACTCGCTGCGCGATGGTCTGGAACTTGCGTGGGAATCCGCGTGCGGCATCCCCCCATGAAAAACACGCAAGGATCAACATGAACACAACGGGCAAGGTCACCTTATTGAGCGCGGGCCCCGGCGACCTCGACCTGCTCACCCTGAAGGCGGCCAGGGCGCTCGAACGCGCCGACGTCGTGCTGCTCGACGACCTCGTGAATCCCGAGATCGCCTCGCTCGCCCCGCAGGCGCGCGTGATCCGGGTCGGCAAGCGCGGCGGCTGCCGCTCCACGCCACAGGCGTTCATCGAGCGGCTCATGCAGCGCTATGCGCGCAAGGGTCTAGACGTAGTGCGCGTGAAAGGCGGCGACGCCCTGCTCTTCGGCCGCGCCGGCGAAGAGCTCGCGGCGCTGCGGCGGGCGGGCATTCCGGTGGAGATCGTCAATGGCGTGTCGTCGGCGTTCGCGGCCGCGGCGGGTCTGGGCGTCTCGCTCACGCATCGCGATCACTGCCAGGGCGTGATCTTCGTGACGGCGCACCTGCGCGACCACAGCGAGCCGGACTGGCAGGCGCTCGCCGCCACGCGCATGACGCTTGCCATCTATATGGGCATGAGCCGTATTGAGGGACTGTGCGCGACGCTCGCGCAGGCGCTTTCGAACGAGACGCCGGCTGCGGTCGTGCAATGGGCCGGCAGTGCGAACGAGCGCCGCGTGACGGGCACGCTTGGCAGCATCGCCGCCGAGGCCACGCAAGCCGGGCTCGGCAGCCCGGCCATCATCCTCGTGGGCGATGCGATTGGCGAAGCGCTCACGCTGGCGGCATTCGATGGGGGCGCTCAGGCGCGTGCGGCGGAATTGGGGGTATTGCGAAGCGCGTGATCAGCGTGATCGTCGTGATCAATCGGAGAGCGAGAGCGCGCGGAGAAAGATCGCGCTATTTTCACAACTTGAGAAGATTCGAAATGGCCCGCGCCAGGCCATCGGGATTATCGTACGCAACCATATGTTCGGCGTTGGCAACGAGCTCGACCGTGCAACCGGCCTGCTCGAACCTCGCAATCTCGTCGCTCGTTGCCTGATCCGGGAGAATCACGCCTTTTATGGTTTTCAGACTGGCCAGATCGGCGAGCCAGGGGCTGGCGTTATCGTCAATGGCCGATCTCGCCCATTGATAAACGGCGTAAGGAGAGGCCAGGGAAAAAGGCCCCAGCCAGGCCTCGTTGTCCCCCTGTGCTTTCAATTGCGCCAGCAATTGCGAAAAGCCATCGCTGACGAATTGCGCTTCGGTTTGAGACGTAATTCTGGACAGCGCGGCAACGCCATAGTCGCTCAATCCCGGGGCGCACAAAACGAGCGTGCCAACCTGAACAGGCAATTGCCGGGCCAGTTTCAGGGCAATGAACGCCCCGGCGCTGTGGCCGAACAGATTCACGTGCGACAAACCCTGGCTGGTCACGAAATTCGACAGGACCGTTGCCTGCATGGCCGAATCGTATTTTCCGTCCTGCGGTTTATCGCTGAAGCCCGAACCCAAGAGATCGACCAGCAGCGATCTGCATTTCGAATATGAATCCGAGGCCACTACCGGCGGGTAATCGCTGCTGGAGGCACACCCCAGGCCGTGAATATACAGAAGGGGTTCAGAAGCGCCGTTCCCGGCATGCAGATCGAAATAGCGAAGAAGGTTGCCTTTATCGTCGACGGGAAAGGTATTCATCTATCCGCTGCATCGGCCGTTAAACCGGCTCGCGCCCCAACACCCGCCGCGCGGCGAGCAAGGGCAGCCGCACGCCGAACCCGGCCACGAGCCGCAGATGCATCCACGAAAGCAGCAGGTTATCGCGCGCGTAGTTGAAATGCGAAACGCCGCCCTCGTGCGCCTGGAAATAGCGCACCGGCGCCTCGATCTGGATCGGACGCACGCCGGCCCAGCACAGGCGCACGGCTGCTTCGGGATCGAAGTCGAAACGGCGCATCCAGGGCTGGCGGCGCATGATCGTCCTGAGCGGCCCGATCGGGTACACGCGAAAGCCATAGAGCGAATCGCCAATGCCGGCCCACAGCGTCTCGATGTCCGCCAGCAGGTTCGACACGCGCCGGCCCTGCACGCGCAGTTGCGGCGCGCTCGCGTCGAACTTCGGCCGGCCTAGCACCATCGCGTCCGGCGCCGCCTGCGAAGCGGCCATGAAGCGCGGAATCAGCCCGGCGGGATGCTGGCCGTCGGAGTCCATCGTGAGCACATGCGTGAAGCCGCTTGCCGCCGCGGCCTCGATGCCCGCGAGCACCGCGCCGCCCTTGCCGCGATTGGTGGGCAGCACGATCACGTGCAGCCCCGGATCGTTCGCGGCCATCGCCTGCAAGCGCTCGGCGCTGCCGTCGGTGCTGCCGTCCACCACCACCCACACGGGGCTCCAGTGCGCACGCGCGGCGCGCACGGTCTCGTCGACCTTGAGGCCCGGGTTGTAGCTCGGGATCAGGACGAGGTGAGTGGACGACTGGATGGGCGTGGACATGGATGCGGCCGATTGCATGAAACGGGATACTGACAAAATTTTATGACTCGCAGGCGACCCTGCACATGTCTCTTCGACAAAGTGCGGGCGCGGCAATGCAAAGCGTTTTTACAGTGCCTTCGTGCATCAGCATCAGGCAATGCCCTCCACGGCGTGGCCGGCGCTCGCCTCGATCTCGATCAGCAGGTCCGAACGGCACACGTGAGCATGCAGATAGAGCGGGCACACGTGCGGGCCCACGACCTCGCGCAGCATAGCGTCGATGGCGGCGAGCATGGCCGCATCGGCGCCGTCGCGCACGTAGACCTTGAACGTGAGATCGGCCAGCGCGAACGGCCCGTGGCCCTGGCGCGCGGCCTGCTCCAGCACGGCGGCGAGATTCGCGAGCGTCTCGCGCGTTTGCGCCAGCACGTCGCCGTGATGGATGGTGCGGTGACCGACAATGCTGGCCGTGCCGGAAATGAACAGCACCGGCGCCGCGCAGGCCCCCGGCGCACCGGACCACGCGGCCGCGCGTGCGAACGTCGGGGCGCGCGCGCCGTATTGCGCGGGGTAATGGAACGCGCTCACCTGGCGCGGATTCTCGATGGCCTCGGCGCTCGTGCGGCTCGCGAGGAAATACACCGTGAGCGGTTCGCCCGGCACGCCCTGCGCCGGCAACGGCCCGACCGAGCCCAGCGCGCAAGCGGCGGGCACGCTGCCCGTGAGCGCGCGGCGGCACGCTTCGAAAGCGCGCTGGCGCCCCGCATTGCACTGACGATAACGCTCGGCGCCATGCTGCTTCACGTTGATCGCGGGCACCGTGTTCCAGATGCGCAGCGGATGCGGCATGTCCAGCGCGTCGAGCAGATCGAACAACAGGCGATAGGCCGCTTCGGTCGCGCGTTCGAGCGGCGCTTGGGCGGGCGTGCCGGGTTGCGCCG
>JAITTX010000589.1 GCA_031286755.1 Paraburkholderia sp. | reverse complement strand
TGGATTCGGCATCGCAAATGGGTATCCCGCAGATGACGATGACAATTGTGCGTGACGGCTCATCAACCCGATGTGGTTTTCCCGGGTCGATGGGCCTAGTGGTTAATGCTTGATGTGTTCCGGGTGATGACGCATTCAATGAAAGATGAAATCGATGATCTTGTTCATGCAGCAATGGCCGAGTGGAAGGTGCCGGGCCTGGCGCTTGCAGTAATCAGGGATGGTGAAGTCGTTCGGATGGCCGGCTATGGCGTCGGTGACATCCAAACCCGCTCGCCGGTGTCGAACGACACTCAATTTCTGCTGTGTTCGCTCACCAAGTCGTTTACTGTTGCAGGCCTTGGCGTGCTGGTCGATGACGGTCGGCTCGATTGGGGTAGGCCGGTTCGTGATTACCTGCCGGAGTTTCGCTTGCACAACGACGTATCGACCGAGCGGGTAACCGTCCTGGATCTACTTTGTCATCATACCGGTGTGCCGAGGCACGATTGGATTCATGCGCCGGGCGATCTTTCCACGCGGCAGATTCTGGCGGCATTGCGTTATCTGGAACCGAACCTCGATCTTCGAAGCGCGTATCAATATCAGAATCTCGGGTATCTCGTCGCGGGGCATGTCGCGGAGCGCGTAGCCGGAGTGAGTTGGGAGTCGCTCATTGCCGATCGATTGCTGGAGCCTCTCGGCTTCCGTCATTTCGGCTTTTCGGTAGAGTCCCTCGCTGCTACGTCGGACCATGCCTGTCCGCATGTCCTGGACGACGGGGAGGCCCGACGCGCAAACTGGTCGGCTATCCGGGCTCTTCCGGCCGGCGGTCTGAATGCCTCAGTTTCGGATTTGGCAAAATGGATGGAATGCATCATGGGGGACGGGAAGCGCGACGGACGATCGATCCTGTCGGAGCGCGTCATCAAGCAAATTGCGATGCCGAGAGTGCATGCCGGAAAAGCGACGTTCGACGTCATAGAGGATCTGCACTATGGGCTGGGTTTGCAGACGGGGCGTTATCGTGGTGAGCGCGTATTGATGCATACGGGGTCATGGCTCGGTTGGGGAACGATCATGGCCATGATGCCCGAGCGGAAGATGGGCGTCGCGGTTCTGACTAACTTTGAACCGTCGTACGCGCGAGAGGTTCTGGTGTATTCGGTATTGGATCGGTTATGCGGGTATCCGCGCACTGACTGGTTCGCGCGCTTCAAGGCGAAGCACCGGGAGGACCTGGTGCAGTCGATTCTGGATTCGGACGCGTACAAGAGATCGCGTCGTTTGAATGCGCCACCCACGCACCCGATGGACAGTTATGCCGGTGATTTCGAGCATGCTGCGTATGGGCGTATCTCAATCGCCAACGACGCAGGTACGCTGGTGTGGTCGTGGAGAGGCCTGTCCGGGTGCCTGGAGCATCGCCACTACAACGTTTTCAAGGTTCCGAGACAAGCTCTAGCATTGAATCCAGACGGATTGCCGCTGACTTTTTGCTGCAATCGGGAGGGCATAATCGATCGTGTGGTCGCTCCGTTGGAGCCCAGAGTTCCTGATATCGTTTTTTGCCGTGTCGGCAACGAAGATTTATCGAATTCGGAGTGGCTGACTGGATTCGTTGGAACGTATATGCATGGAATGGACGAATTGACCGTCAGTCTGAACCCCTCGGGTTGTCTGAATATTGGTTCCGAAGACACAGGCACCCGGCTCCTGATGCCGATTGACGAGAAGACGTTCCGCCTCGACGGATTGTGCGGATACAGCGTCGAATTTCAGTCCGATTCCCGAAAACGAGTGAGTGCACTGATGCTTCATCACCCATTGGGCGTCATGCTCGCGTCGCGCACCGGACAGCCACGCTTCTCGATAACCTGACCAATCCCCGAGCGACGGGCGCGCCAATTCGGCGGCGGCCCGAAGCATCGCGATGATTCATCCGGCACCGGTCTACCACATCCCGAATGGCGCTCCCGCCTGCTTGTGCCGGGCGGTTCGCGCCAGGACCTCCGGGGTCTCGACGGTGACCCGGGGCTTGAGCGCAGTGAACCATGAAAGCAACCGCTTGCGCATGGCTTCCTGAACTGATTCGAATCCCGGCTCGGCTCCGAGATCAAAGAATTCCTCGGGGTCGCTGCGCAGATTGAACAAACTGGCCCTGCCGCGTTGCCAGTGGATGTACTTCCAGTCTTCGGTTCTCACCATCCATCCCCGGCAATCTCGAGGCGAATAGCCGAGTGACAGCCGCGCTTGCCGAAAAGAGAAGTCCAACTCGGAGATCACGCAATCTCGCCATGAAATCGGCGTATCTCCGTGCAGGAGGGGGAGCAGCGAACGACCTTCGACACGATGATCCCGGTCGGGCAGGCTGAGCGCGTCGAGGATGGTGGGGACGATGTCGACCGCGGAGACGAAGTCGCTGTTGGCCGTGCCGCGGGTCGCATCTGCCGCTTCCGTCGGGTCATGGACGATCAACGGAACCTTCTGAACGGTGTCGTAAAACAGTTCCTTTTCGCCCAGCCAATGGTCGCCCAGAAAGTCTCCGTGGTCAGCGGTGAACACGATCAGCGTATCGTCCCATCGGCCCAGTTCAGCCAGTACGTCCCACAGCATGCCGAGGCGGTCGTCGATTTGCTGAATCAAGCCCTGATAGGTCGGGCGGACCGTGTCCGATACGTCGGCTCTGAAGAAATTTATACATTCCTCATGATTTTCCCGATATGTACGGGTAATCTCGTGCGCATTCGTCAACTCTTCCTTGTGTCGCTGCAGGGGAAGACAATCGTCCAGACTGTACAGAGAGTGGTAGGGGGCCGGAGCGAGATAGGGCCAATGCGGCTTGACCAGGGACAGGTGCAAGGCCCAGGCGTTGTCTCCTTGCTTTCGGACGAAGTCGATCGCCGTTTCGACCGCATACGCCGTTTCGGAATGCGGTTCTGCCACTCGGGCCGCCAATCCCGCGTTGCGCATGTTCCAGCCACTGACGATGCTGCCGTCTTCTGCGAGTGCACTGACGACGTAGTCTGTCCACGGGTCGTTGCTGTCGTAGCCAGCCGATCGCAACCAGTCCGCGTAGCGACTGTCTTTTTCCGCATGGTGACCGTCGTGGCGCGTGGTCTCGAGGAAGTGCCCGCATGCGAGCAAACCTTGCTGCGCGCTCAACTCGATTCGCAATCGCGAAAAGGCGGCCTTGTCCGGCAACACGTGCGTCTTGCCGACGAGATGGAGCGGGAAGCGGTCGCGAAGCAGATATTCACCCAGTGTCGTTTCACCCAACGGAAGCGGCACCAGATTCGCCGTTGCGCCGTGGCTGCTGACGTACCGCCCCGTGTAGTAGCTCATCCGCGACGGACCGCATACGCCTGCGGTCACGAATGCACGTTCGAAGCGCAGGCCTCTGGCAGCGAGTGCGTCGATATTCCGGGTGCGTAGGGCGGGATGCCCGTAGCAGCCGAGATGATCCCATCTCAACTGGTCGCACATGATGAATAATACGTTCCTGATCTGCTTCATGTTCAGCGGCTATTTCGGGATGAATTGGTTGGTATACAGCTCGTTTAGCGGCGTGGCCCGGGTCACGATGTGTTGCGACACATAGAATTTCTGCAACGCATCGAGTCGTGCAGGATCGACGAATCCTGGGGATTTCTGTCCGGGAAACGTGTATTGGCGATACATGTCGAACACGCGTCTGACCAGCGCCTCTTTTCCCTTGTAGTTCGGATTCGCCGCGATATACGTGGCGGTGGCGGCGGCTGGATCGTCGACGATATCGGCCATGCCGCGCAGCGTCGCCTTGACCAGGCGCCCGAGCAGATCCGGCTGCTCACGAATTGCCTTGTCCGACGCGACGATCGACTGGGCCATGCTGGTGAATCCCGGCGACGGCAGAATGTCGACCTTTGCGCCGGCGTATTCGGCGCTGGCAATGAAATTGGGCGGGCCTGCCAATGCGTCCGAGCGACCCGCCGCGAATAGCTGCCATGCGGCCGCGGGGCCGGCCGCTTCTATCGACAGCTCCTGTTTGGTCAGGCCAGCTGTGCTAAGAGCGCCGAGCAGCGAAAAATAGGTCGTATCGGCATACGACATCACCGTCACGGTTTTCCCTTTCAGGTCGGACAGCGTTTTGACTGCACCGCCATGATGGGTTGCGATCAACGTGAGAGAGCCACCACCCAGCACGGCAATGTCGCGAACGGGGATGCCCTGCGCGCGCGCCAGAATCGGGGTGTCGCCAATGGCGCCTCCGACAAGCGCGTTGCCTGCACCCACTTGCTTCGCGACATCGACGCCGCCATTTGCCGCCATGAAGCGAACGTTGAGGTTTTCGTCCGCGTAGTACCCCTTCTTCTGTGCGATCAGCCATGGACCGAACGCGAGGTTCTGTATGGGCGCAGGTAACAGATATGTAACGTCGCGCACGGTTTGCGCGTTCGAGGAGGGCGCGAATAAAAACGCGCAGATGGCCAGCGAAGACAGGGTTGTCTTCGTCGGGAACAGGCGATTCGGATTTTTCATATGACTCCCGGATTCAGAAGGCGTGCTGGATACCCGCGAAAACCATCGTCTGCAGGCGCGAGCTTGATGGGCCGCCGGCCGCGAGGATGCCCGCGTTCGCCCCCGCGCCATGCGCGCGCTGCGAAATGATGCTTGCGTAAAGAGCGGTTTGCTTGGACAACTGATACGTGTCGGCTACGCCGAATTGGTCCCAGCGGAAGGCCAGCAGGGTCGAGCGGGTGTAGGTCACGGCCACCGAGTGGAACGGCGAGAACGCGTATCGGAGGCCGACGTCCACGTTGTGCATGTTGGTCGACGTCGATCCGGAAATGGTGGTGAGATGAATACCCGTAATCAGCGCGTTCAAGCGCCATCCGCCGATGCTGTATGTGCCGCCCACACCATAACTTTCTTGGTCGAAGGTCGCGGATGCGATGCTCTGGCCCAGCAAGCGCGGAATCCCGATCGTGGCGGTCAGTGTGCTCAGGCTGACGTTGTGCTGGTTCGCATACGCGGCCGCTATCTGGAACGGACCATATCGGTAACGAATTCCCGCACCGAGGTTGCTTGATTGCCCCATGTCGCCGGCAACATTGCCGAATCCGTACAAGCCGCCGAACGTCAGGCCCGCGACCGGTTCGAACTCGGCCTTTACCGCATTGTTGAATTGCACGCCTTTGCCGAGATGGTCGAGATTTCCGATGTGAAAGTTCGAATAGGTTTGTGATTCGACGCCGTTGCTGACGGGAGACAGGTAGTCATACATATAGTCGGTCTGGCGCCCCAAGGTCACGGATCCTCGGTGGGTTTTCAGTCCCACGTAGGCCTCGCTGTTGAAAAGCGTGCCGTTGACGGCCTGTGTACCCGTCTGGGTAAAGTACGCACCTTCGAGGCGGAAGATGGCTTGCAGGCCGCCACCCAGCGCTTCCGTGCCGAGAAACCCGAAATTGTCCTGCCGATGTTCGCCCGAATTGGCCCGAAAGGACCGGTTGCCCGCGATATTGGACACGTAGGCGATGGAGGGCGACGAACTGCCGTACAGTGTCACGCTACTCTGCGCATGCGCGGAGGCGCTCATGCAGATCGCCGCCGAAGCGGCCGCGATGTGTTCCATTCGGAAAACGAGCCTGCGGGAAACTGACGCGATCATTGGGTCTCCTGTCCAAGTCTTGTTATCGGGTTACCTCCGTATGCCGGTGAGCGTGGTTCGATGCGACGCGGTTGCATCGGTCGATACGGGGATTCGAATCGGAGACGAGTCTATCCACGCGTTTCATACTTGACCAAGTCAGTTATCAAAATGTCGGACCGGGGAGCGATGGCGGTCGGCACCGTGGGTGCGCGGGCTCGATGCCGCGCCGGCGGGCATGATCGATGGCGTGAAGGCGAAGCGCCAGTGCGGCCGACGGCGCGACCGGACCGGCGAGCAGGCCGAATCGATCAATGCCGCACGACCTGGTGTGCATGCGGTCGAAGCCGGTCGGATCACGATGGGCGGAGACGACGATACCCACGTGAACGAATGCGAAGCGTTATCGGGCTGGGGGCTCCGATCGCGGGAGCGACGGACGAGATGCGCGTGCGTCGTTCGATTCTTCGCTAGCGCTGGCCATGCGGCCGAGCGTTTCCGCCTGGATCGCGAGTTTCTCCATCGCATCTTCCAGCCATCGGGCTTCGCTCGCCGTGAAGGGCTCGAGGAGCGCCCGATTGTGCCGACGCCCGATGTCCAGCGCCCGATCGTGAATATCCTTGCCGTATTCGCTCAGCGAAATGACAGAGAAGCGATGATTCGCTTCGTTACGCTTCTTGAGCAGCAGGCCGTTTTCCGCCATCTCCGACACACATCGGCTGGCGACCACGCTGTCTATACCGGATTGCTCTGCAAGGTTCTTCAGCGTTGTTCCTGGGAATTTCTCGACGTAGCACAGGATGCGCATTTCGCGTCGACCGATGCCGAGTTCGTCTCGATAGGCTGAGTCGACGCCTCGTCTCGCGACGATCAGCAATTTGTAGAGCCGATAGATAAAGAAGTCGTCCAGGTCGACCGGTACTTTAAGGGACATGTCGCATCTGGCTCCACGTGAACGTAGCAGTCGACGGCCGATCACTCGGCCGCTCGAGGGGGCGTTAGTGTGGTTGCGTGCCTGAAACCGTGCACGGGCCGTTTCGACGCGCTCGCATGCCGGCGTGTCGCATCGTATCGGAGGTTGTATCTCGATCGACGGCAATTGCCAATCAAGGTAAGCCATAGTGGCGCGACGCCGCGCCGATACGATCGGCACGCGCTGTCCGGCGGCCCCTCATTTGCTTCGGGCCGCGACGTGCAGGAGGTGGGTGACGAAGCGAGCTACCAATGGCGATTCCGCCTGGAATTTCGGCAGATAGACGCACGTTCGCAGCGGGATCCGCGGGCGAAATGGCACTGTGCGCAGCAATGGAAAGATCTGCTCCGACAGGGTTTCCGGATTGATCAACGCGACGCCGAGCCCGCGCTCGGCGAGGCAGCATGCCGTCAGGCTGTTTCCGGCCGCCACGGCGATTCGCATCGGCACGTGCGCCTGATGGAACGTGGCCTGGACGAGCTGAGTGGTAGGAGACTGTGCGCTCAGCGTAATAACGGGGACGCCCTCGAGATCGGCCGGGCGTATCAACCGACGCGTGGCCAGTTCGTGATCCTTGTGCATCACGGCCACCAGTGCGACGTTCGAGATGTCCCGGGCCTCACACAGCTGCAGTATTCGTGCATCGATGTCGCGCACGGGGGGCGTCGTCACGCCGACGTCGATCTCATGATTCGCGACCATGCTGAGAATGGTGGCAGTGCGGTTGGAATTGACCTCTGCCTGCGTGTCGGGGAATTCTTCGAGCATGCGTCGCAACGCTTCCGGAACCAGATAGGTAAGCGCTGCTCCGCCGGCGGCGATCACGATACGCCGCGGGCTCTGAACGGAGTGGCGGCAGAGTTCGTTGCGGGCGTCTGCCAGCTGGTTCAGCGCGCGTTGAATCGCTGGAAACACGCGCTCGGCTTCCGCAGTCGGTTGCAGACGCCCGCCGACCTTCGTGAATAGCTTGATGCCGGCTTCCCGCTCGATGGCCGCTATCGTCTTGCTCACCGCCGCGACCGAAATGGCGAGACGCGCGGCGGCCTCGGCCATGCCGTTGCTGGTCATCATGGCGGCAAAGATTTCCATGTGTCTGGCGCTGATGGAGGCGAGTTGCATGATGGCGGCGATGATCGTTGGAGCGACATGGACTTAACTACAGGTTAAGTGATTTTCCCTTGTTTTCAAAAATCTAGGTTCATAGAATTTTTTCCAACACAGCCCGATTCGGGCAGCGGACCACGCCGGCTTGCAAGGTCAAGCCGCCTCCTCGATAGCACTGAGAACGGAACGAAACGACCATGAAACTCCAGAGCGCGCAAGCGGAGATGCGCTCCTTCATCGGGCGGCACCATCACAAGACGTTCGACTGGCGGGCGTTTACAGTCAACGACGGATATCCGCAGCTGGCTCGCGCACAGATGCGCTATGTCGGCGCGGGTGGCTCGCCGAAGTCCGACGATCCCGATACGCTCAAGGCGGAGCATTTCACGGTAAGCCTCGTGAGCCAGCCGGTCGGCAAATATGCATCGAGTCACATGCATGAAGTCGACGAGTCGTTTCTCGTTCTCGGCGGCGTACTCTCGATCGTATGGCTCTGGGGCGACGAAGCGATCGAGGCGAGGCTTGGCCGAAAGGACCTGTGCCTGAACATGCGCAACCGTGTTCACGGCTTCAAGAATGAGGGCCTCGAGCCGGTTCTCGCGTCGATCAGCGTCGGTAGTGGCCAGCCGTTGCCGCCGGCATTCTCGGTACATCCGCGTGATGGCGACCCTGAGCTGGCGGCGCGCTTCGGCGCGGCGCCCGGCAAGACCTGCGATTTCGACCCGGAGAGCGACGATCCACGCCACCGCGAGCTGGCCAGACATCTGGTGCACTACAGCCAGCAGCCGGTGATCCGCATGCCGGGTTTTTCGAAGAAGGTTTACGTGGGCGACGGTGGCGCGCCGGCCGGAACCTATCGTATGGATCTCGTTCATCTTGCTCCCGGGGAAGGCATCCGTTTCTACGAGCGGGATGTAGAGGATACCTATCTTGTCATCGATGGCGTGGTGACAGTCGGGTGGGAGGTGGGCGGGCATGTCGTCGAGCAACGATTGGGCATGCACGACCTGATCTTCAATCCGGCGGGGCGACCGCACTATTTTCGCAACGATGGCTGCGAGAACGCGCAGTTCATGATGACCGTCGGCGATGCCGCTCCGGAGCGTGTCGAATTTCTCGCGGCGTGAGGCAGGCATGAGCGGATCGCGCCACGGGCATCGCGCATGCGACAGGGCGGCAACAGTGCGCCGAACCGCAGGGTTGAACGAATTTTTTTGCGAGGCGCAATGCGAGCAGCGGGAAGCGGCGGTGTTGCATGCGTCGAACGGAGTGTTGAAATGACAGAACGAGTGGTTGTCCAGAGCCTGCGCGGCATCGCCGTCTGCGCGCCCGGCGCGACGGCCGGCACCGCGTTTTTCCGCGACCAGTGGGGCCTCGATGTGGTTCCGGCGGCACAGCCGGGAACCGTCTACTTTCGCGGAACGCTGGGCGAGCAATGGATCTATGCGTTGCGCGACGCGGCTTACCACGGCATCGATTATCTCCATTTCGCGCTGGTGGACGAGGTGGCCGTCGACCGCTTCCATCGGCAACTTCAGGCAGACGGCGTTGTGGTCGGCGCCGCTCCCGTGCGGCTGGCGACACCCGGCGGCGGCTATGGATTCGATGCGATCGACCCTGACGGGCGGCGCCTGCGTTTCTCTTCCGGTGTCGCGTGCCATCCGGAAACGGCTGACCGCGCTAGCCGGCCGCGCAAGATCAGTCATGTCGTGCTCAATTCGCCCGATCTGACCAGGATGGAACGCTTTTATTGCGATGTGCTGGGTTTTCGGACGAGCGACTATTCCGGCGAAATGATGGTGTTCCTGCGCTGTATGTCCGACCACCATTCGATTGCCTTCAACAAGGGGCCGTATCCGAGTCTCAATCATGTCGCCTTCGTGATGCCGAGCCTGGACAGTTTCATGCGTGGCATCGGACGCATGAAGACACAGGGCCAGGCGCCCGCGTGGGGGCCAGGCCGTCACGGGCCGGGGGACAATACGTTTGCATACTTTGTATCGCCGTCGGGTTTCGTCGTCGAGTACACGTCCGAAGTGCAGCAGATCGACGAAGTCACTCATGTTCCCAAGATCTGGCCGCGCGACCAGCCGGACGCCATGGACCAGTGGATGACAGCCGGGCCGCCCCCGACGGCCGTGCGCGCTGTGATGCAGGGGCGGGCCGAGGCGGCATGGACGCAGCAGCAGCTCGTTCAGGGCGAAAGAGACTAGTGGCCCGACCGCATGCGGACAGCCCCAGCGGATTGCGATCAGGCTGAGCGCGATACGCCGGATGCGATATCGACATATCGCATCGATGCACCCGGCACACTTGCCGACAACAACGACAGAGACAACCTGGATTTCCCATGATGCTGCGACTCTTTTCATCCCGCGATATGCATGGCGACGGCGTCGGCGCCATGCGCGGCATCCCGGCCATCGTCCCTTGGCTCTCGGCAGGGAAATAGCATGTCACGCTCATACGCAGCCTCATTGGTGTCTTCCGGTTCGGCCGATACGCGGTGGGCTCGACCGCCGTTGTATTCGATGTTCCGATTGCCGCCTCCGGTCGTGCGCGCACTGGATGGGCATTTCACGCTCGTGCATGTGCCCGCGCAGACGCTCGCTATGCGTGATCCCGACGAGCGTGCGGCGGTTCGTTGTGTCGTGACGAATGGCGACGTCGGACTGCGTGCCGACGACATGGCGCGGCTGCCTTCGCTCGAACTGATCCTGAGCTACGGATCCGGGTATGAAGGCATCGACCTGCGGGCAGCACAGGCGCGCGGCGTTGTCGTTACCCATGCGCCTGGCGCCAACGCAGCCACCGTGGCGGACCACGCGATCGGCATGCTGCTTGCACTGATGCGCGATTACGTCGGGATGCATGCCAGGGTTGCGGATGGTCAGTGGGCGGATGCACGAGCGACGCGTCCCACGCTGAGCGGTGCGCGTGTGGGCATCGTCGGGCTGGGTTCGGTCGGTGGCCACATTGCAGGGCGGGCAACTGCGTTCGGCGCGGAGATCGCGTACTGCACACCCACGCCGCACGAAGGCGTGACGTGGCGCCATATCGATTCGGTGCTAGCGTTGGCCGAGCGTTCCGACGTCCTCGTGCTCGCCTGTCCGGGCGGACCGTCGACACGTCATCTAGTTGACTCGCACGTGCTCGAGGCACTGGGACCAGATGGCTATCTCATCAACGTAGCACGCGGCTCTGTTGTTGATACAGCTGCGCTGATCGCAGCACTCGACGGCAGGCGTATCGCCGGTGCCGGACTCGACGTCGTCGACGGCGAGCCGGATATTCCGGCCGGGCTGATACGTCATCCGGGTGTCATCATCACGCCGCATGTTGCAGGTCGCTCGCCTGAGGCGACCCGACGACTTCGCGACATCCTGCTGGAAAATTTGCTCGCACACGAACAAGGCCGGGCGCTACGCTACGTGGTCGCTCCGCGATGAACAGGCATCGAGACGTCAGGTAAAGGCTTGAAGGACGATCACGAGCATGACTTGCATTTTTCCGACCTCGTAGTTGAAGTACCTCATTCGTTAATTATTTTTGAATTGCGAAGGTATCCTATGTTTAGGTTCTCAGTAGTTGAGAAAGAGACGCCAGAACTCGCGAATGGCGGCGAGCGCGGGCAAGCCGAATATGCGATCGAGTTTCGTCACGTAACCCGACGTTTTCAGGCCAGGAATGGCAACGCGGTGATGACGGCCGTGAACGATGTCTCGATTGCCATTCGTCGTGGGGAAGTGGTCGCGCTCATCGGACCGAGCGGCTGCGGCAAGAGCACATTGCTGAATATGGGTGCCGGCCTGTATGCGCCGAGCGATGGCGAGGTGTATGTAAGCGGGCGGCGGGTAACCGGTCCCTCGCGGCAGGTCGCTTTCATGTTGCAGAAGGATCTCCTCATGGCATGGCGCACCATCGAGCAAAACGTGCAACTGGGCATGCAGATTCGCGGCGTGCCGTTCGCACAACGCCGATCGCGTGCGACCGAGTTGCTCGAACGCTGTCACCTCAAGGGGTTCGAAGCGCATTACCCGCATCAGTTGTCGGGCGGCATGCGTCAGCGCGCAGCACTGGCGCGCACGCTGGCGGTGGAGCCGGACGTGTTGCTGATGGACGAGCCATTCTCCGCACTCGATGCGCAGACGAAGATGGTCTTGCAGCAGGACCTTGCGCACATGCTCGCGTCAGAACGGAAGACCGCGATGCTGATTACCCACGATCTCGCCGAAGCGATTGCGCTGTCCGATCGCGTGTACGTGATGAGCGAGCGCCCGGGGACGATCATCGAGGAAATCGAAATTGATCTTCCACTTCGCGACAACCCGCTCGAGCGTCGCAAGCTGCCACACATGAACGATTACGTGGGACGGCTCATGGAGTTGCTCAAGGTAGGCCGTGAAGAGCACCTCGGTTAGTTCGTATCGACGGATCGGCATCTCAGTTCAATTTGCGCGGATATAGACTATGGCTATCAAACTGAAAATGGCACTGGGCAGTCTGTTGCTGCTCGTTTTTTTCCTCGCCGTCTGGCAATGGGGGCCCTCGGCCTTCGGCGTTCCTGAGTTCGTCCTGCCCAAACTGACCACCACCGTCGATGAAGCGTGGCGCATGTTTGGGTCGGAAAATCTCATGCAGCACGCGGCCATCACAGCAATTGAGGTTATCGCCGGCTTCGTGCTGGGTTCGGCGCTCGGCGTGGCGATCGGCGTAACGCTCGGCCTGTCTCCGACGACTGAAACGGTTCTTTCACCGTACATCCTTGCACTGCAAATTGCGCCCAAGGTCGCCTTCGCACCACTTTTCGTGATGTGGATGGGCTACACGGTGTATCCGAAGATCGTCGTTGCCGTCCTGATCGTGTTTTTCCCGGTGATGGTCAACGTGCTGCGTGCCGTGCGCACGGTCGACCCCGATATGGTGAACCTTGTGCGCGCGATGTGCGGCTCGCGCTGGCAGGTATTTCGGTTCGTAGAGTTTCCGTCGGCCATGCAAGCGCTGTTTTCCGGGCTGCGCATCGCGTCGACGCTCGCCGTGATCGGTGTCACCGTTGGTGAACTCGTTGGCGGTGACAAGGGACTCGGCTATCTGCTGGTGTATGGCGAGGGCCAGGGAAATACTGCGATGGTGTTCGTATCCATCGTAGGGCTCACGGTGATCGGCGTGCTCGCCTATGCCGTGGTGGTGTGGCTCGAAAGGCGGGTGCTGCATTATCTGCCGCGCGCCAGCATGAGAACCGTTTGAGCGCAGCTTGTTCGGAATCGATTCGAAGTCGGGAGAGCTGGAAATGAGTCTGAAAAGTGAAAACGCGCGGTCCGTGCCACCGGCGTCGTCGCTGAGACGGCGCATCGCGATCGGCATCGGTGCGACGCTGATATATGCATGGGGTGGCACGACACAGGCCGCAACGAACGCGGTACAGCAGGTGACCTATCTGTTGCCCGCGCCGCAAAGCGAGATTGCATTTGCGCCGCTGATGATCGCGCAGAAGAAGCACTACTACGCCGACGAGGGGTTGTCGGTACGGTTCGTATCGGTGCAGGGCGGTGCGGAGGTGGGAAAGCAGCTAGCGGCGGGCAATGGTGACCTGGGCGGCGGATTGGGCGGCACGCCGATCGTGCTGCGCCAGAACGGTATTCCGGTGAAGGCAGTAGCGCTGTTCGGCGGCCGTGCGCTGCACCAGTTCGTCACGCGCGCCGACAGAAACATCACCGTCCCGTCGGCATTGAAGGGCAAGACCGTCACGGTCATGTCGTATCAGGACACCTCTTTTTACGCGGCCCTCGCGGTGCTCGCGAAAGGCGGGCTTACGCGCGCCGACGTGTCCATCCAGGCCGCGGGGCCTTCGGGCATCTGGCAGCTACTTGCGCAAGGGCGTGCAGACGCGATGGTTGGCACGCCAGACTGGGCAGCGAGTGCCGAGGAGGCTGGAGCGAAGCTCGTCTGGCATTCGACCGATGCCTATTTTCCTGGGATGGCGCAAGCCGTTCTGGCATCAGATCGCATGATCGCCGAGAACCCTGACATGGTCAAAAAATTCGTGCGTGCGTCGATGAGGGGGTTGGCGGAAATAGAGAGCGACCCAGCCTCTGCCGCGAAGGACTATGTCGCCGCCGTGCCGTCGTGGAAAGGGCGTGAAGCATTCGTGAGCAAAGTCCTGACGTATTACGTGCAGCAGGTCTACCCGGGGCAGACAAAGATCGGTGCGTTCGATCCGGCGCGCGTGGCGCGGCTGCAGGACTTCTATTTTGCCCAGAAGATCATTCGAACCAAGGTCGACATGAAGGATTTATTCACCAACCAATTCGTGGAGTGATATGAGCGAAAAACCTGAAGGTGCGGTCGAGGGCAGTGCCGAAACGATGCTGCTGACGATTTTCCTGCGGCACGACCAGTCCAACAATCTCGACGCATTCCAGTCGCGGCTGAAAGAAGCCGACTGGTGGGAGCGCTTTCCACCGGCAGGTACGACGGTCGTGTCGTGGACCGTGGCGATGGGGTTTGGCCAGATCGTCACGCTCGCGTTGCCGCCGGCACTGCTGCCGACGGTCAACGTCGAACTCGAGCGTTCGGCGTGGGGTGTTTTCCGCACCGAGTGCTATCCGACTTACGACTTTTTGCCCGTGCGCGAACGGATTCGCGAGCGGGTACGCCAGGGAGGGCAATGATGGACCGTTATCTTGAACCGCATCAGGCACGCCGCCGCGAGCCGACCCAATATGAAAACCTGCTCGGCGATGCGATCGAGCGCGCATTCGCGCAGGGCCTTCACGATCTGACCTCGCTCGTGCGCTATCTGAACGAGACCGGGCCGGGGCCGCAGGACGGCGAGCAATGGACGGAGGAAGGCTTCGTGAGCGAGATGGCGCGGCTCGCGGCCGACTGAGCAGCATGCGGTGTTGAACGGAAGGCAATCATCATGACTATGCAACAGGAAAAGACGGTCGCAACCATCCTGCGCGATGGCCTGCGCGACCTGTGGTACCCGATTTGCCCATCGGGCTTCGTCGACCGGAATCCGGTGTCGCTGCGCCGACTGGGTAAGAAACTGGTGCTTTGGCGCGATGCCGACGGCCGCGCGCATGCCCTGGAGGATCACTGTCCGCATCGCGGCGCCCCCCTCTCGAAGGGCATCGTCCTCGGTGACCGCATCGCATGCGGCTACCACGGCGTACAGATTCGTGCGGACGGCGTCGTGACGAGCGTGCCGGGCAGCCCCGGCTGCAAGCTGGAGGGCATGCGTGCCGTGCAGTCGTTTCACCTGACCGAAGCAAACGGCGTGATCTGGCTGTACAACGCGGAAGGCCCGGTCGACGAACCTCCTCCGCTGCGCTTGCCCGACGAGCTGATATCGGACGAATACGCATCGTTTCTTTGCTATACGGAGTGGAAGGGCGATTATCGCTATGTCCTCGACAACGTGATGGACCCGATGCACGGCACGTACCTTCACAAGCAGTCTCATTCGATGGCCGTTGGCGATCAGAGCGCGAGTTTCCGGGTCCGCGAAACGGCAACCGGTTTCGTGTTCGAGAAGGAGGGCCAGCGCGACGTGAATTTCGACTGGACCGAATGGTCCGACACGGGCGTGCATTGGCTGCACCTCGAGATTCCGTATCCGAAGACGGGGGGGCCCGGCGGCAATTTCGTCATCGTCGGCAGCTTTACGCCGATCACGCCCGAACTGGCCGCGGTGTTTCACTGGCGCTGCCGCAAGCTGCAAGGCTGGCAGCGCGATGCCTGGCGCTTTCTCTACAAGAATCGGCTGGAGGCGCGTCACTGGGCCGTGCTCGAGCAGGATCGGGAGATGCTGGAAGCCATGGAGCCGGACGCCAATCAGCGCGAGCATCTGTACCAGCACGACATGGGTGTGGTCAAGCTGCGTCGGCACATGAAGAACCTTGCGCAGGCCGAACTCGACGAGGGGGGCCAATGAGCGATACATCCATCCACGCGACGCGCATCGTATCGTCCACGGTGCCGGACCTGCCGCACGCCAGCTGGACCAACGGCATTCGGATCGGCAACGAGCTGGTGCTCTCCGGCATGACCGCGCATCCGGCTCTGAACGATGCTGGAATGCCACTCTCGACCCGCGAGCAGACGCTCGTAGTGCTCGGCAAGATCCGGGCCTTGGTAGAGGAAGCGGGCGGATCGATCGCGAATATCGTGAAGCTCACGGTCTACGTCACGGATATCGCCGACAAGGACGAGGTGGGGCGTGCCCGGCGCGAGTTCTTCGCTGGGCTGGGTGCGTACCCGGCGTCGACGCTTGTCGCCGTATCGGGCCTCGTGTTTCCCGCGCTGAAGATCGAGATCGACGCGACGGTGCGGCTCGATTTCGACCTGACGCAACTCCACGCGGCGTAGTAACGCCGGACGGTTCCTATAACCTGACGACGCGAGGCATGGCGAATGCCTCGCGCAATCAATCATGAGCAATACCGAACTCTTGAATGCCCGCATCCGGACGCTTCGCTACGAGGCGGAAGGCGTGCTCAGTGTCGAGCTGGTGCCGGTCGGTGGTGTGAGCTTTCCCGCGTTCAGCGCGGGCGCGCACGTCGACCTGCATTTGCCGAACGGCCTGACACGCAGCTATTCGTTGCTCAATTCATCGACCGAGTCGAATCGCTACGTGCTGGGTATTCTTTCGGATCGTCAGAGCCGCGGCGGCTCGCGATACGTACACGAAAACTTTCGCTGCGGGATGACATTGCCGATCGGCAAGCCGCGCAACAACTTCGCACTCGACGAGACGGCCGAGTCGTCGTTGCTGGTGGCTGGCGGCATCGGCATCACGCCGATCCTGTGCATGTACAGGCATCTGCGCGCCGAGGGAAAGGCCGTACAACTCGTCTATTGCGCTCGCAGCCGCGCGCAGGCAGCCTTTCTCGACGAACTTGCCACGCTTGGCGGTCACGTCGACCTCTATTTCGACGACGAGCATGGCGGTAAGCCGTTCGATCTCGGAGGATTCCTGCGGACACAACCGAAGCACGTACATGCCTATTGCTGCGGGCCATCGGTGATGCTGGCGGCATTCGAGGCGGCCTGTGACAGCGCCGGGATCGAGAACGTACATATCGAACGATTCGCGGCAGATTCGACCGTGGTTCAGGCACCGGGAACAAGCTATACCGTCGAACTCGCGAAGTGCCGCAGGACGTTGGAAGTGCCGGCTGACAAGAGCTTGCTCGATACGCTGCTGGAGGCTGGCGTCGACGTCGATTACAGCTGCCGGGAGGGCATTTGCGGCGCTTGTGAGACGCGGGTGCTGGAGGGATGTCCCGATCATCGCGACTCGGTATTGAGTCTGGCCGAAAAGAAGGCAAACAGGACGATGATGGTCTGTGTTTCCGGTGCGCAATGCGGCAAGCTTGTGCTTGACCTCTGAGTGGACGGGCGTGTCTGGTCGACCTGCCCAGTCGATCGGCGGCACTTCCGTGTGCGGATATCCGTACGCGAGCGGTAGCGCCCCTGCGACGCGTCGACGTCCGCTGCCGGCGAAGTCCTCGGGCAATCAAGCTGCGTCCGCGCGCGACTGTGCGGCCCCCATCTCCACATAGCGCGTCGGACTCATCCCGATGTATTCGCGGAATCCGCGACTGAAATTCGCGACATCGCCGAAGCCGACACGCGCGGCGACCTGGGTGACCGTCAGCGCACGTTCGTCGAGGAGCCGGCACGCGTGTGCGAACCGGACCCTCTGGCACACGCCCTTGAAAGTCTCCCCTTGCCCGGCGAGATGGCGGTTCAGCGTGCGCACGGTCACGTTCATCGCAGCCGCGACATCGTCGCGCGTCAAATGGAAGTCCAGGCGGGCGGCCAGCATCATTTCGATCAGCGCGACCACATCCTTCGAATCGGCCGGTATCCGCGAGCGCACGTCGCACTGCGCTTCCGCAACCTGTTTCGCGAGCGGGTTCGCCATCGGCAGCGGGCGGCTCAGCAGCCCCGCGCCGAGGATCACGGTCACGCCGGGCGTGCTGCGCGCGCGGAAGCGGTAGTGTGCGAACCGGCTGCCGAGATAGCGGTGGACGTCGGCGGGCTCGTCCGTCGACAGGCGTATCTCGAAGTCGTCGTTGTCGGGACCGACGATCGCGTCGAGCTGCGCGTGGAACGCGACGGCCAGCGCTTCCACGAAAAACCGCAGCGTCGCATCGCGCATTGCGACAGCCAGCGTGAACGTCACTTCGGCGCAGGCGCCGCGCCGTGCATACCGCATCGTGACCACTGGCACGATCAGGTGGTAGTAGCGCGCAGCGAGCCGTACCAGTTCCTCCAACGTGCCGCTGCTGAGCAGCGCGTAGCCGAGTGGCCCGTGTTCGGTGAGCCGCGCATGGCGGCCCAGCCGGAGCCCGAGATGCGCGCATCCGCTTGCGCGGCCGGCCGCCTCGATTAGGCAGTCGAGCTGGGCCAGCGTGATTGTGCTGTTCGGTGCACGCAGCATGCGTGGATCGAACCCGGCTCTGGCGATGAATTCATGCAGGTCCGGCTGGTGTTCCGCGACGATCTGTGCGAGGCCCGTGTAGTAGTGGCCAGGCAGGCGAGAGGAGGGAGTGCGCACCGCGTGTCTCCTGATGATTGCGCGCGAGCGCTGTCTCGTTTTGACAGGCGAGTGTCCCATTTCGACAAGGGCAGGACAAGTCGGGTTCTCCATCATAGGCAACTGGGCCCACGAAACTTGGGCTCTCGCGAACGGAATGCGGCTGCCGGTCGATTTCCGCGCCAGACATGCCGCGCGCCGCACGAATGCAATCCGATCGAAGCGGCGGTGCGGCGCAAACGGGGAGAAGACGAATGTTCTATGAAAACGTGGCGACCGAATGCATCGACGATGCGTCGATTCCGTGGGTACCGATGTCGGCGAGCCTGCCGGACGTGCAGCTGAAGTACTTCAAGCTGGACCCGACGCGCGGCGAAATGATCGTGCTGATGAAGTCGCCCGCACGCGGCCAGTTGCCGAAGCACCACCATACCGGGACGGTGATCGTCTATACGCTGCAGGGTAGCTGGAAGTACCTCGAACACGACTGGGTGGCCGGGCCGGGCAGTCTCGTGTTCGAAACCGCCGCGTCGAGTCATACGCCGGTGGCGCTTCCGGGCGACGACATCATCGCGCTCAACGTCGTGCAGGGCGAGCTCGTGTATCTCGACGAACAGGACCGAGTCCTGTCGATCGAGAACTGGAAATCCGCGATGCAGCGCTATTTGTCCCACTGCGCGAAGCACGGCATCGAGCCGAAGGACATCACCGCGTTCGGTGGCTGACAGGCCGGCCGCGCCTGGTTTCAAGCGCGTCCCTGCCGGGACGTCCGACTGGCAGATTCACGATCGAATTGACCGACATGAACTCCACTTCTCTTCGTCTCGCCGGAAAGCGGGCCTACATTACCGGCGCCGCGGGCGGTCTGGGCAGCGCGATCGCGACCCGCATGGCGGAGCACGGCGCACGCGTGTTCCTGACCGATTACGGCGACGCAGCCGCGCTGGCGCGTCTGGCTGACGCGATCAATGCATCGCGCGGCGAGCATGTCGCATGGACCGCAGTGCAGGACGTGCGCGACGAAGCCCGCTGGCAGACCCTGCTCGGTGAGGCCGCCGAAGCGATGGGCGGCCTGTCCGTGCTCGTCAACAATGCCGGCGTTGGCTCGTGCGGCGGGCTCGCATCGATCGAACAGCACGAATGGCGGCGTGTGATGGAGGTCAACGTCGAAAGCATCATGCTCGGCAGCAAGCACGCGCTGCCGTCCCTGACGGCCGCGCAGCCCGCGTCGATCATCAACATCTCGTCGGTCGCGGCGTTTCGTGTGGATCCGGACCTGATCGCCTACAACACGTCTAAGGCCGCGGTGACTATGCTGTCGAAGTCCGTAGCAATCGATTGCACACGCAACCGGATCGACGTGCGCTGTAACTCCATTCATCCCGCCTACGTGCGTACCGGCATTGTTGCAAAGGTGTTCGAGCAGCTCGGCGAGGAGGCGGCGACGCGGGCGCTGACGCGTGGCATCCCGATGGGGCGGCTCGGCGAGCCGGACGACGT